>NZ_PNOT02000355.1 GCF_002879535.1 Mesorhizobium intechi | reverse complement strand
GGCCAATACTCCGGATCAGCGGATTTTATCACGAGCTCCCGCCGCTGACCAATGCGACACGATTGTGCCAGTGTCGGAAGCGATGTCAGTCGGGCTGACCGTTGCCAGACAAAATCTGCGCCGTGCCACGGATCGCGGCGCGGAACGCCTCGTCGAAGCTGACGCCGCGCACGCGCCAGCTATAGATCTTGCCATCGATCGCAAGCCGCCATTGGACGACCCAACCCAAATCCTTGTCGCTCCACGAAATGTGGCCATGCAAGAGAGGCCGACCGCCGAGGGTTCTGGCATCGCCGCCAAGCAGTTCAGGCGATTCGGCCCTTACCTCGTCGAAGGTGAACCCGCTCTTGGTGAGGGTGGCCTTGTCGGGAATGATGACCGACATCGCCATAGGCTTGGCGGCCGCCTCAAACGATTCTCGCATATAGAGGCTCTCGTCCCCGTCGCTCGCAAGTACGAAGCCTCGCCCCGCGCGTTCCACAGCCAGAAGTATCGAGAGCGTCGGCCGCTCGCCAAGCCAGGGCTTGCTGCCGAGCTGCGCGAGCAGCTTGTTGACGGTGGTGGGCTTATAGAGACAGGTCAGATCGTGCGGCCGGTCATGCGTGCCTTGCTCGTCATGGATCGGAATGCCCTCCAGCCGGTCGTGGTAGCGGAAGGTGTCGACGAAATCGCCGGCCTTGTCGCGCAGAGCCGCCATTTCGGGTTTCTCCAACAGGCGTTGATCGCCTGAAACCCTGACCAGAACCCGGTCCAGGCAATCCTTGAAGCCCATCCGGCGGTTTTCTTCGCCCTGGCCGGTGACGATGGTCCGCGACTGGTAGAGATCGTCGGTCGTGACGGCAAAGGCAGCGCGAGGCGCCAGGCCAGCGATCATGACCCCCATCGTCAAAAGCACGGCACGAAGAAATCCGGGCATGGCTGGCTATTCCCCGACGCCGTCTGTGCGCGATATCGGCGCGTCGTTTGCAACGGCGGCGATCTTCGTAGCACCGCCCGCCGCCGGTCGCCAAGGCCACGGCGCGGAGGCTGCTGCCATTGACGCACCCATGCGCCGCCTTTAGCACTTCAGTCCCGCAGGCGCGGGGGAGGGATTCTCTGGCGATGGATTTTGATGGAGGCGACGAAATTCGCTTCGAGCGCTTGGGCAGGGCCGGTGTCGTCACGCTGACGCGGCCGCAAGCGCTCAATGCCGTCACCCATCGCATGGTCCGGGCGCTGGGCAGGGCCCTGCATTCCTGGGAGCGCGATGACGGCGTGGAAGTCGTCCTGATCAAGGCAGAGGGCAGGGCGTTTTCGGCTGGAGGCGACATCCTGCACATTTATGAAGCCGGCCGGGCCGGGAAGCCGCCGGTCGAGTTCTTCGCCGACGAGTACAGGCTCAACGCCCACATCAACAGCTTCAAGAAACCCTATGTGGCGCTCATCGACGGTATCGTCATGGGCGGCGGTGTCGGCATTTCCTTTCACGGCTCGCACAGGGTGATGACCGAGAATGCCCAGTTCGCCATGCCGGAGGTCGGCATCGGCTTTTTCCCGGATGTCGGCGCCAGCCATCTGCTGCCTGACCTTGGCGGCTCCTTTGGTATGTATCTGGCCCTGACCGGTAACCGGATCCGCCATGGCGATGCGCTGTGGTCGGGGCTGGCCACCCACACCATCAAGGCCGAGGACCAGGCCAGCTTCCTTGATCGGCTGGTGCTGACCGGCGATCCGGAATCGGTTCTGCGCGGTTGCTTCGTCCCGGCAAAGCGGGAGACCGACAGGCCGACGCTGGAAGCGATCTCCCGCCATTTCGCCCAGCCGTCGCTGCGGGATGTCATCGACAGTCTGGACCGCGCGGCGGGCACCGACGCGTTCGCGGCAACGACGCTGGCGACGATGCGCACGCGCTCGCCCACCAGCCTTCGCGTCGCCTGGCGGCAGATCAGCGCCGGGCAGACCTTGTCGATGGACGAGTGCATGAAGATGGAGTTCCGCATCCTCAACCGCATGCTTGCCGGCCACGATTTCTACGAAGGCATCCGCGCCGCCATCATCGACAAGGGATCGAAGCCGCAATGGCGGCCGGCAACGCTCGAAACGGTCGGCGAGGCGGATGTCGAGGCCTATTTCGCCCCGCTCGGCGAACGGGAACTCCCGCTATGAGCGAGGTGACGTCGAGACGCGTCGTGCTGCAGCCCTCGACGGTTGAGGTGATCTTCGCCTGGTTCCAGCGCGTCATCGCCGGCTACTGCCTGCTGTTCGGCATCCTGTACTGGATCAAGCTGATCGGCTTCTATCCGGGCCCGCTGTGGCGCTTCGACCTGATGCCGGTGCATTGGCAGGTGGCGGCGGTGATGCTCGCCGTGTTTTTCCCCTTTGCCGCGGCAGGGTTGTGGATGCTGGCCTCGTGGGGCCCGGTGATCTGGTTCATCTGCGCGGTCACCGAGACCGTCATGTATGCCGGTTTTCCCGAGCTTTTTGGCCATCGGCCGCTGATCGTCGTCTCGCATGCGGCGGTGGCGCTGCTCTACATCGTCTTTCGCGTCGTCATCTGGCTGCAGAAACGCCCTGTCCGGCACTAAGCCGTTGAGGCCGTTGACGACTTGGCAAACGCCCGGATTGAGCCCTGCGATAAGTGCCTAAGCCTTTAGGTTAATTATCCTTACTCGGGTGACCGTTCGTTAAGCCTCTTTCGAAACCTCTTACCGGTAAGCTCTTGTTAGCCCTAGCGTTTAAGTCGAATTTTATGAGTATTCGATAGTGTCGCGATCAAGGTGAAAAACAAAAAATCACCAGGGCGACAAACGAGAGGCAAAGACAATGATCAATTCGCGTCCGGCGGCGAAGACCGCCAACGTTTCCGACGATCGCCGCGAGGCTATCCGTTCGCTGTACATGGAATCGCTGCAGCTGGTCGAGCGGCTGCACCGCCGTCTGCTTGATGTGATCAAGGACGAATTCGACCGCAATGGCCGTTCCGACATCAACGCCATTCAGGCGCTGCTGCTCTTCAACATCGGCAATTCCGAGCTGACCGCCGGCGAACTGCGCTCGCGTGGCTACTATCTCGGCTCGAATGTCTCCTACAATCTGAAGAAGCTGGTCGATCTCGGCTTCATCAACCACCAGCGCTCGCGCATCGACCGCCGTTCGGTCCGCGTTTCGCTGACCCCGAAGGGTAATGAGGTGGCCGAGGTCGTAGCCGGTCTCTATGAGCGCCATGTCGGCTCGATCGAGCAGGTCGGCGGCATCAACACCGACGAGTTCAAGCAGATGAACCGCGCCCTGCAGCGCCTCGACCGCTTCTGGAACGACACCATCGCCTACCGGATGTAAGTCATCCACGAACGGCAGCCGTGCCGAAGAAGCACGGCCCGAACAGCGACCTTCAGTCAGGGGCCGGTGCCGAAAGCACCGGCTCTTTTTCTGGTCATGAACAGCCGGCCAGCAGTTGGGGTGGGCGTCGCTTGATCGGTGCAGCAGTTGGAGCCGGCAAGAGGCGAGTTCCGCCGCGCACTTTGCTTTCTCCGCCACATGCCAGTGTCGCCGTCCAAGACCAAGCCCAGGCCCCTAGCTGTCTGCGCGGATGAAACGCCGCGGTTGCCGCCCTGGACGTCCCGGCGCTGACAATGCGCGACAGGGCGGCTTCGATACCGAAAAACCACGCCCCTTTCATTTCGCCGTGCCGGGCGGCGCAAATTGCGGGCCAAGGCCACGTTGCCGCCATATTCCAATGGAACCGAGGATGTCGGTGATGCTGCGGTCCAGGCCGTGCGTTCACCTGGAACCGGACGGTGCGTCACGCGTTTGTGGCCGAACCGATGCGGACATGGTTGGCTAATTGTTAAGATTGCCAACTTTAGAGTGTGGGCAAAATCGCCCCTGATCGAACGCTACAAGAATGTCTGGAACGTCCATGAGAACCAGCCGCCGCTTTTTCCTTTCCGGAGCCTCGCTGCTCGCCGCCGCCATGGTGGCCGGCCGCGCGAGCGCGCAGGATGTGATCGGGGATATCCTGAAATCCTCGGCCCGCGGCAATTGGGACGACCAGTTCGACGCCCGCGCCAGCGAAGGCGGCAAGGTGGCGTCGACGCTGCCTATCTTCAGCCCGCAGACCGTTGCGTTCACCGAGCAGGCGGTCGCCCAGTATCAGAACATTGTCGGGCAGGGCGGCTGGGTAGAGGTCCCCGGGACCAAGAAACTGGAACTCGGCGTCGATGACCCGGACGTGGTGCCGTTGCGCAAGCGCCTGATGGTTGCGGGCGATCTGTCGCAGAGCGCCGGCATTTCGACGGCCTTCGATTCCTATGTCGACTCAGCCGTCAAGCGGTTCCAGTTGCGCCATGGCTTGCCGGCTGACGGCTCGATGGGCAAATACACCTACGCGGCGATGAACGTTTCGGCGCAGGTCCGGCTCGGCCAGTTGCAGACCAATCTGCAGCGGCTGAAGGAGAAGGCCGGCACGCTGGGCAGCCGCTATGTGCTGGTCGATATTCCCGCCGCACAGATCGAAGCGGTCGAGAATGACCGCGTCGTGCTTCGCCACACCGCAATCGTCGGCAAGATCGATCGCCAGACGCCGATCGTCAATTCCAAGATCAACGAGATCATCGTCAACCCGTACTGGAACGCGCCGGTCTCGATCGTGCGCAAGGACATCATTCCGCTGATGCGGAAGAATCCCGACTATTTGAAGAACAGCCATATCCGCCTGTTCGCGCCGGATGGCAGCGAAGTCGATCCGATGAATGTCGACTGGTCGACGGATGATGCGGCCAAGTATCGGTTCCGCCAGGATCCCGGTTCGGAAAACGCCATGGCGTCGGTCAAGATCAATTTCCCGAGCCCGGACGGCGTTTATATGCACGATACGCCGCAGCAGAGCCTGTTCGGCAAGATGATGCGCTTCGATTCCTCGGGCTGCGTGCGCGTCCAGAATGTGCGCGATCTCGTCACCTGGATCCTGCGCGACACGCCCGGCTGGGACCGTCAGCATTTCGAGGCCGCGATCAAGACCGGCCAGAATACGCCGATCCAGGTCACCAACCCGGTGCCGGTGCACTTCCTCTATCTCTCCGCCTGGTCGACCGGACCCGGCGTCGTCCAGTTCCGCGATGACGTCTACGCGTTGGACGGCGCCAGCGAACTGCAGATTACCTCTTCGCTCTAAGAGGCTGATAATTTTGACGAAAGGCCGCTCGAAGGAGCGGCCTTTCTTTTGCGGGATGGTTTAATCAGCCGCTGGTTGACCGACCGCGCCACCGCTTGCGCGCTTGACGGCGCCGAGTTTGCAACATTGTCGACACGGGAACGAACTGCCGCTTCGGCAAGGCCTTTTGCGTAGACGGCCTGCGGTCCGTTTTTCTATACCGCGAATATGGCCAGCCTCGGCCATCGCCGTCCCGGCCGTGTCTGGACGCGAGGACGTCGATTGCGCATGGTTCGCCAAACAGCCGGAATCGTGCCATGCAAGCCGCTATCTTCGTCCTCGTCGTGCTGGTCTTCGTCGCTGTTTCCGGCGCGCTGGTGCGGCTGGTGCGGGTGCCGCTGCCGGTCTTGCAGATCGCCATGGGTGCTGCCCTTGCCTGGCCTGTGCGCGGTATTCATGTCGAAATCGATCCGGAAATGTTCCTGCTGGTGTTCATTCCGCCACTGCTGTTCAGCGACGCCTTCGGCGCGCCCAAGCGTGAGTTGATGGCGCTGCGCGGGCCGATCCTCGACCTTGCCATCGGCCTCGTCTTCTTCACCATTGTCGGTTTCGGCTATTCCCTGCACTGGCTGGTGCCGAGCATTCCGCTGGTAGTGGCCTTCGCTCTCGCGGCCGTGCTGTCGCCGACCGATGCGGTGGCCGTCTCCTCAATCGTCGACAGGAACGTCGTCCCGGCGCGGCTGATGCACATTCTGGAAGGCGAGTCCCTGCTCAACGATGCGTCGGGCCTGGTCATGTTCCGCTTTGCCGTCGCGGCGGCATTGACCGGCAGTTTCTCCTTTGCCGCCGCTTCGCTGAGTTTTCTCTACGCCGTGGCCGTCGGTATCCTCGCCGGCGTGGCGGCCTTGTTCGTCGCCGCCAACGCGCTGCGGCTCTTGAACCGCATCGGCGGCGTTCCGGCCGAGGCGCAGGTGCTGATCACCATCCTGCTTCCCTTCGTCGCCTATCTCGCCGCCGAGCATTTCGGGGCCTCGGGCATCCTGGCCGCGGTGACCGCCGGTCTCTTGACCGGGAGCACCGGCATATTCCGCTTTCTCGGCGTCTCGGCGCGCATGCAGACGATCTCGCTGTGGACGACGTTTTCCTTCGTCTTCAACGGCGCGCTGTTCATCGTGCTCGGCCTGCAGCTTCCCGAAATCATCCGCAAGGTGCCGCCGGAGCTTTCGAGCCGCCATTGGCTGCTCGAGCCGGTGCTGACGGTCCTTCTGCTTACCCTTTGCCTGATCGCGCTCCGCTTCGTCTGGATCTGGATTGGCGACATCACGGCGGGTTTTGCTGCGCGGCTCGGCAAGCGGAAGGCGGAACCGTTCGGCCTGCGCGTGCGGCTCGCCGGATCGGTGGCCGGCGTGCGCGGCGCCATCACGCTGGCCGGCATATTGTCGCTGCCGCTGGCCCTCCAGGACGGTTCGCCATTCCCCGCGCGCGACCTGGTCATCTTCCTCGCCGCCGGCGTCATCATCTGCTCCCTTGTGATCGCCAGCCTGGCCTTGCCGGTAATCGCGCGCGGGCTGGTCGCGCCCGGCGAAGACGCAGGCGCCGCCGAGGAACGCATGGCTCGCGTTGGCGCTGCCAAGGCTGCGATCGCCCACCTCGAAAGCATCGCCCAGACGGATGAAGACGAGGGCGATGTGCCCGGCCTCAAGCTCGCCGCCGCCAACGGCATTGTCGCTGCCTATCGGCGCCGCATCGCGGCGTCCGACGAGGCCGATGAGGCGCGCGCCGAGGTGCGGGAGGCGGGAAGGCTGGAGATCGATCTGAGGCTCGCCGGCATCGCCGCCGAGCGTGACGCCTTGCGCGCCATGCTTCGCCGCGGCGAGATCAACGACCACACAGCGCGGGCGCTGTTCACCGAGATCACGCTGACGGAAGCCCTTTTGAACGGCAGGCAGACACGGAAGTAGCACCGGGGTGCTCGGGGGCCGCGGATTTGCGGCCTCTGCCGCAAACCGGCCAGCAAATTTCGCGCGGCAAACGTGGCGGGTCGAAAGCAACTGTGTTAATGGCGCGGCAATGCGTGTCGCCCAAAAGTGTGCAGCGGTTTTGGGGCAACGATAAGCATAAACAAATTACCCCGAACCGGAGGATTTCAGGCCATGGCAACAGCAGCGGCAGCGTCGAACAAATTCGAATCCTTCTTCGAAACCACACTGGAAGACGCCGATCCGGAGATTTTCGGCGCCATCCGCAACGAGCTTGGCCGCCAGCGCCACGAGATCGAGCTGATTGCTTCAGAAAATATCGTTTCCCGCGCGGTGCTCGAGGCGCAGGGGTCGATCATGACCAACAAATACGCCGAGGGCTATCCGGGCAAGCGCTACTATGGCGGCTGCCAGTTCGTCGACGTGGCCGAGGAACTGGCCATCGAACGGGCGAAAAAGCTGTTCGGCTGCAATTTCGCCAACGTCCAGCCGAACTCCGGCAGCCAGATGAACCAGGCGGTGTTCCTGGCGCTGCTGCAGCCCGGCGACACCTTCATGGGCCTCGACCTCAATTCCGGTGGCCATCTCACCCATGGCTCGCCGGTCAACATGAGCGGCAAGTGGTTCAAGGTCGTCTCCTATGGCGTGCGCAAGGAAGACCATCTGCTCGACATGGACGCCATCGAGAAGACCGCGCATGAGACCAAGCCGAAGCTGATCCTGGCCGGCGGCACCGCCTATTCGCGCATTTGGGACTGGAAGCGCTTTCGCGAGATCGCGGATGCCGTCGGCGCATATCTGATGGTTGACATGGCGCACATCGCTGGTCTCGTGGCAGGCGGCGTGCATCCCTCGCCATTGCCGCACGCCCATGTGGTGACGACCACCACCCACAAGTCGCTGCGCGGCCCGCGCGGCGGCATGATCCTGTGCAACGACGAAGACATCGCCAAGAAGATGAACTCGGCGGTATTCCCCGGCCTGCAGGGCGGTCCGCTGATGCATGTCATCGCCGCCAAGGCCGTGGCCTTCGGCGAGGCGCTCAAGCCGAGCTTCAAGGTCTATGCCGAGAGTGTGGCCGCCAACGCCAAGGCGCTGGCTTCCAGCCTCAAGGAGACGGGCCTCGACATCGTCTCCGGCGGCACCGACAACCATCTGATGCTGGTCGATTTGCGCCCCAAGAACGCCACCGGCAAGCGCGCCGAGGCAGCCCTTGGCCGCGCCAACATCACTTGCAACAAGAACGGCATTCCCTTCGACCCGGAAAAGCCCTTCGTCACCTCGGGCGTGCGTCTCGGCACCCCGGCCGGCACCACGCGCGGCTTCGGCCAGGCCGAATTCCGCGAGATCGGCAAATTGATCGCCGAAGTGCTGGATGGTCTCAAGGTCGCCAATTCGGACGAGGGCAATGCCGCGGTTGAGGCGGCGGTCAAAGCCAAGGTCGTGGCGCTGACCGATCGTTTTCCGCTCTATCCCTATCTGGGCTGACCATCCTTATCGATTGACCAGGCGCGAAGCGTCATCTTTGATCCGCCGGCGGTGCGCCACCCCTGATCGGGTGGCGCATGGAACTGGAGAGAAACGATGATGCGCAATTTTCGGATCGCCTTGCTTGGCGCTGTGGGCTGGCTGGCCGTCTGTGGGCCTGTTTCGACGCAGACACAGCCCGCTCCGGACATGCCCGTCACAAGCACGTTCGGCCGATGGACAACCATGGTCGATACACTCGATACCGGCCAGGATGCGCACAAGACCTGTGCGGCTTCGACGGCGTTCTTCGATGCGAGCGGCAATTCGGGCACGCTGACCTTGTCGATCTCGACTGGCGATGCGTTGCCGCCTGATGCCTATCCAACCATCATGCTCACCGTCGACAACAAGCAATTGCCGACCGGCAAGAAGATCGCGGCGACGTTCGGCGATCCCGGCGTCAAGGTTTCGGCAACCGTCTATTCCAACGATGCCGGCATCGGCCGTCCGAGCTGGACGGTCGACAACCAGGCCAAGACCAGTCTCGCGCTGATGCGAGCCATGCGTCAGGTCGTGTCGCTCGACGTGACTTTCGGCAAGCAAGCCTTCGCCAGCATCCCCATGGACGGTTTCACCAAGGCCTACCGCAACCTCGGAACGTCTTGCGGGTTCCCGACCAAGGACGTCGCGCCTTGACGGCTCGGTCGCGGTAGGGAGCGCGGATGGACATTGTCTGGAAGGGTGTGGTCGGCGGGCTGGTGACGGCGCTGATCGTGTGGGCGTCCAAGCGGGGCAATGTCCTGCCAGGTATCCTGCCGCTGGCGCCGACCTTTGCTGTCATTGCCTTGCTCGCGGTGGGCGCCAAGGGCGGTCCGGGCGGCTTCCGCGAGGCCTGCCTTGCCGGAATGAAGACAATCCCCGCCTATCTTGCCTTCCTCGGCGCCTGCTGGTTGTTCATCGACAAGGTCGACTATCGCCTGGCTGTTGCCGGGGGCATCGCCGTCTGGCTGGTTGCCGCGCTGGCAATCTTCCTCGTGCCTCGCTATCTCTGATGCCGCAGTCCGTTGAAGAGACGGAACGGCTTCAATCCCGGTCGGAAAGGCTCTAAGCCTTTCGCCTCATCAGATTCGCGAACCCAAGGCTCTCCATGCGCTGTCCCTATTGCCAGTCCGAAGATACGCAGGTGAAGGATTCGCGCCCCGCCGAGGATGGCGCGGCGATCCGCAGGCGGCGTGTCTGCCCCGATTGCGGCGGCCGGTTCACCACCTTCGAGCGCGTGCAGTTGCGCGATCTGGTCGTGGTCAAGAAGTCGGGTCGTAAAGTGCCGTTCGACCGCGACAAGCTGCTTCGCTCGGTGGAAATCGCGGTGCGCAAGCGCAATGTCGACCCCGAACGCATCGACCGCGCGGTGACCGGCATCGTGCGCCAGCTCGAAAGCTCCGGCGAGACGGAAGTGGCCTCGGGCGAGATCGGCCGGCTGGTCATGGAGGCGCTGAAGTCGCTCGATGACGTCGCCTATGTGCGTTTCGCCTCGGTCTACCGCAATTTCCGCGAGGCCAAGGATTTCCATGAACTCCTGGGCGAGTTGAAGGGCGACGAAGACAAGAGTGAAGAGGACGCCGGCTGAGCATGGCAGCATCGCAACTGAGCGAGGCCGAACAAGCGGCCCTTGATCGCCGTTTCATGGCCGCCGCGTTGCGGCTTTCGCGCAGGAATGCTGGCCGCACTGCCACCAATCCTTCCGTCGGCACGCTGATCGTGCGCGATGACGGCGCGGGGCCGATGATCGTCGGCACCGGCGTCACCGCGGTCGGCGGTCGGCCGCATGCCGAGACCGAGGCGCTCGCCGAGGCCGGTGAACTGGCGCGTGGCGCCACCGCCTATGTCACGCTAGAACCTTGCGCGCATCACGGCCGCACTCCGCCTTGCGCCAACGCCTTGGTCAATGCCGGCATTGCGCGTGTCGTGGGGGCTGCCAGCGATCCGGATCCGCGCGTATCCGGCAAGGGCTATGCGATTCTGCGCGCCGCCGGTATCGAGGTGGTGGAGAAAGTGCTGGCCACGGAAGCCGCCGAGCAGATGGCGGGCTATTTGATTCGATCTCTGCGGAAGCGCCCGGAAGTGACGCTGAAACTTGCGCTTTCCAGCGACGGCAAGATCGGCAGGAAAGGCGCCGGCCAGGTTGCGATCACTGGCGAGATCGCGCGCCGCGACGTCTATCTGATGCGCGCGGAGTCCGACGCCATACTGATTGGCATCGGCACGGCGCTGGAAGACGATCCGGCGCTGACCGTACGCCTGCCGGGGCTGGAAAACCGTTCGCCGGCGCGCATCATCCTCGATCGTCAGATCCGGCTCCCGGAAGCCTCGAAGCTGGTTTCCGGTGTCGACCGCGTGCCGCTCTATGTCGCTGCCTGTCTTGAAGCCGATCCGCACCGTCGCTCGGCACTCGAACGCGCCGGCGTACGCTTCATCGGCACCGAAACCCATGACGGCGTCGTCGCCTTGCCGGAACTGCTCGAAGACCTGGCGGCGCTCGGCATGGCAAGCGTGCTGGTCGAGGGCGGCGCCCAGGTCGCCAAGGCATTCCTAGACGAAGATCTGGTCGACCGTATCGTGTTGTTCCGGGGACCGGAGGCGATTGGGGCGGACGGTATTGCATCGCCGGTCGATGCCGACCATATCCCGGCAGGCTTCCGCAAACTGCGCGAGATGCGTTTCGGCGAGGACAGCTACGCCGAGTGGGTAAGGGACCTCTAGGGATCAGCATCGATGTTCACCGGAATTGTCACCGATATCGGCACCGTCGCGGCCATCAAGCCGCTCAGCGAAGGCGTCGGCTTGCGCATCGATACGGCCTATGACCCCGAAACCATCGCCATTGGCGCCTCTATTTCCTGTGGCGGGGTCTGCCTGACGGTCACGGCGCTCCCCGAACATGGCGCGAACGCGCGCTGGTTCGAAGTCGAGGCCTGGGAAGAGGCCTTGCGGCTGACCACGGCGTCGAGCTGGAAATCCGGCACCAAGGTCAATCTCGAACGGGCGCTGAAGATCGGCGACGAACTCGGCGGCCACATCGTATCGGGCCATGTCGACGGCGCCGCCGAGATCGTCGAGCGCAAGGACGAGGGCGACGCTGTGCGCTTCACGCTGGAGGCACCGCGCCATCTGGCGAAATTCATCGCGCCAAAGGGCTCCGTCGCGCTCGACGGCACTTCGCTCACCGTCAACAAGGTCGAGGGCACCCGCTTCGACGTGCTGTTGATCCACCACTCGCTGACCGTGACCACATGGGGTGAGCGCAAGGTCGGCGACCGCGTCAATCTCGAGATCGACACCATGGCCCGCTATGCGGCACGGCTGGCGGAGGCGGCGAAAGAGGGGCTCTAGCACCGGCCGGTCCAACGCGTCTGACCCCCTCCAGCAATCTTCCGCTTGCGATCAATCCGGCTTCGGCCTAAGTCACCGGCAACCCCCCGGAGACTTTTATGGCTGGTACATCCCAACACGGCAAAGCCTTCATTCGTCCGAAGGCGAAGGCGCATCTGCTGATTGTCGAAGCGCGCTTTCACGACGACCTTGCCGACGCGCTGCTCGATGGCGCGAGGAGCGCGCTCGATGAGGCGGGCGCGACTTATGACGTCGTCACCGTTCCAGGTTCGCTCGAAATTCCCGCAGTGATCACCTTCGCGCTGGACGGCGCGGCGGAAGGCGGCACCGCTTACGATGGTTTTGTCGCGCTCGGCACGATCATCCGTGGCGACACCTATCATTTCGATATCGTCGCCAATGAATCCAGCCGCGCGCTGATGGACCTGTCCGTGCAGGATTCGGTCTGTGTCGGCAACGGCATCCTGACCACCGAGAACGACGCCCAGGCATGGACGCGGGCCAAGCGCTCGGAAGGCGACAAGGGTGGCTTTGCCGCGCGTGCGGCGCTGACCATGATCGCGCTCAAGGAACGATTGGGAGCACCATCGTGAGCGAACCCGCATCGCCCGGGCAGCCCGCTGTGCGCCACGCCAACAAGCGCGGCGCCGCCCGTCTGGCCGCCGTGCAGGCGCTCTATCAGATGGATGTCGCCGGCAGCGGTGTCTTCGAGATCACGGCCGAATATGAGGCGTTCCGGCTTGGCAAGGAAGTCGACGGCGCGCTCTATCGCGAGGCGGATGCGCAATGGTTCCGCGCCATCCTCACCGGTGTCGTCGAGAACCAGAAGACCATCGACCCAGTCATCCGCCAGGCGTTGACCGATGATTGGCCGCTGTCGAGGCTCGATTCGACGCTGCGCGCCATTATGCGGGCCGGCGTCTACGAATTGATGAAGCGCGAGGACGTGCCAGTGGCGGTCATCGTTTCTGAATATGTCGACATTGCCAAGGCCTTCTACGAGGACGACGAGCCGAAACTCGTCAATGCCGTGCTCGACCGCGTGTCACGCCGGGTGCGCGGCGAGGGGCGCGGCAAGGACGCATCGTGACGGCCGTCGCCATCGAGACGGGCAGGGAGGCACGGCGCACCGCGCTGATCCTCGCCGCCTCGCAGGCGGTTATCGGCTCGGCGGCACCCATCGCCATTTCGATGGGCGCGCTGGCCGGCCAATACCTGCTCGGTGCCGACAAATCGCTGGCGACGGCGCCGGTCACCGGCTTCAACATCGGCGTCGCGCTCGGCGCCTTGCCTGCAGCGGCCGTTATCCGCCAGCTGGGCCAGCGTGGCGGCTTCATGACCGGAACCGTCGTCACCGCGCTCGGCGGCCTGATTGCCACATTGGCGCTTTTCCACGGCAGTTTCTGGTTGTTCGCGTTCGCGCTGCTGGTGATCGGCATCGGTGGCGCCTTCGTCCAGCAATTCCGCTTCGCCGCCGCCGACAACGCGCCGCCGCCGTTCAAGGCGCGCGCCATCTCCTTTGTGCTGGCCGGCGGCATTGTCACCGCCATCCTCGGGCCACAGATCGTCATCTTCACCCGGGAACTGTTCGCCCCGGTGATGTTTGCCGGATCGTTCGCCTCCATCCTGCCCCTGGCAGCCGTGGGCGCGATTATCCTGTCGTTTCTGCGCTTGCCGGCGAAGGCGGCGAGCAAGTTCGACGTTTCGGGCGGCGATGCCCGGCCCCTGTCCGAAATCGTCACCAGGCCGCGCTTCGTCGCCGCGCTGTTCTGCGCCGTCGGCAGTTATGCGCTTATGAGCTTCGTCATGACCGGCGCGCCGCTGGCCATGGTCGGCTGCGGCCTGTCGGAGGACGATGCGACGCTGGGCATTTCCTGGCACGTCATGGCGATGTTCGCGCCGAGTTTTTTCACCGGCTCGCTGATCAATCGCTTCGGCGCCGAGCGCGTCGTGGCAGTCGGCCTGATCCTGCTCATCGGTTGTGCCGCCGTTGCCTTGTCGGGCCTGGCGCTGTGGCAATTCTGGACGTCGCTGATCCTGCTCGGCCTTGGCTGGAATTTCGGCTTCATCGGCGCCACCGCCATGGTCGCGGCCAGCTACCGGCCGTCGGAAAAGGGAAAGGTGCAGGGGTTCCACGACTTCGTCCTGTTCGGCTCCGTCGCCTGCGCGTCGCTGCTGTCGGGTATGGTCTACAACGCCTGGGGCTGGGAGATGCTGAACTGGATGATCTTTCCCGTCACCGTTCTGTGTTTCGTGGCCCTCGGCGCACTCAAGTTGACGGCCCCGCGCAACGCGCGCACCTGATCCTGAAACTGTCGAGCTGACATGATGCTGTCAGGATTGCTTCGGTTGAATTTGCCGATCTGAAACAAAATTATTGCGTCTGTGCCTATTGTTATGAAACCGTGTGCCCCGACTGGCCGTTGAAGCCATGCTCATATGCGGGCGCCGCATTCCGGTTCACAGCAGAGGGTTTTCACGATGTTTTCAGTCAAGGTTTTCGCCGGCGCGGCATTGGCGTTGGCCATCACGGCAGCGTCCGCCAGTGCTCAGGTTGTCGTCTCTTCGAAGATCGACACCGAGGGTGGCGTGCTCGGCAACATCATCCAGCTCGTTCTCAACGCCAACGGCATCAAGACATCAGACCGCATTCAGCTCGGCGGCACACCGGTGGTGCGCAAGGCGATCACCGCCGGCGAGATCGACATCTATCCCGAATACACCGGCAACGCCGCGTTCTTCTTCGAGAAGGCCGATGACCCGGTCTGGAAGGACGCCGCCAAGGCCTATGAGACGGCCAAGAAGCTCGACTACGACGCCAACAAAATCGTCTGGCTGTCGCCGGCGCCGGCCAACAACACCTGGGCGATCGCCCTGCGCAAGGAAGTGACGGACCAGAACAAGCTCGTCACGCTGTCGGACTTCGGCAAATATGTCGCCGGCGGCGGCAAGGTGGTGCTCGCGGCTTCCGCCGAGTTCGTCAATTCGGCGGCCGCGCTTCCGGCCTTCCAGACCACCTACGGCTTCACGCTGAAGCCGGACCAGCTGATCACGCTATCGGGCGGTGACACGGCGGCGACCATCGCCGCGGCCGCCAACCAGACCAGTGGCGCCAACGCCGCCATGGTCTACGGCACCGATGGCGGCATCGCCCCGTCGGGCCTTGTCGTGCTCGAGGACGACAAGGGCGTGCAGCCAGTCTACCAGCCGGCGCCCATCATCCGCGAATCCGTGCTCAAGCAGCACCCCGAGATCGAGACGCTGCTGAAGCCGGTCTTCGCCAAGCTCGACCTCGTCACGCTGCAGGAACTGAACGGCCGTGTGCAGGTTGGCGGCGAGCCGGTCAAGGGCGTTGCCGAGGACTTTCTGAAGAAGAACGGCTTTCTGAAGTAGGACGATTCCGGCGCGCTGCTCGCGTGGCGTGCCGGACGGACCGACGGGGGAGGGCGTGAACATCCGTTTCGACAAGCTCGGCGTGGTCATTGCCGCTATCGCGGCCTATGCGGCGTTCCTCGCTCCCTTCGCTACGTTCCGCGCCAATCGCATCGTTCCGGGCCAGGCGCGCTCTATTCTCGAGGCGCTGCCGGCAACCGCCGGGCCATTGCTGATGGCTATCGTGATCGTCGCGGCGCTCATAGCGCTCTTCAGGACACCGCTTATGCTGCGCCTTGCGGCCAGTGTCGTGGCGCTTGCCGCGCTCGCGCTGCTCGTCGGCGTCGCTGGCACATTCTTGACGCCGGCCGGCAACACCTTTGCCAGGGTATCACCGGCCTCCGGTTTCTGGATACTTGTCTTTGCCTTCACGCTTTTGCTGGCGGACGTGCTGACGCGCCTGAGCTTGTCGCCACGAGACCGCGTCGCTGTCCTGGTCGCCGCCGCCGTGGCCATTGGCCTGCTTTTGGTGTCGGGAGCCTGGAACGACCTTTCCATCCTGAAGGAATACGCCAACCGCGCCGACAGTTTCTGGGCCGAAGGGTCCAAGCATGTGACGCTGGCGCTTGGCTCGCTCCTTGCGGCGGTCGTCGTCGGCCTGCCGCTCGGCATACTCTGTCATCGCGTCCAAAGGTTGCGGGCCGGTGTGCTCAACGTGCTCAACATCATCCAGACCATTCCTTCGATCGCGCTGTTTGGTCTGCTGATCGCGCCGCTCGGCTGGGTCGCCACGCATGTGCCGGGTGCGGCAGCGCTCGGCATTCGCGGCATCGGCACCGCCCCGGCCTTCGTCGCCTTGTTCCTCTATTCGCTGCTGCCGGTTGTGGCCAACACCGTCGTCGGCCTTGCCGGCGTGCCGCGCGCCGCCAACGACGCGGCGCGCGGCATGGGCATGACCGACCGACAGCGCCTGTTCGGCGTCGAATTCCCGCTGGCCTTTCCGGTGATCCTCACCGGCATCCGCATCGTCCTGGTGCAGAACATCGGCCTTGCCACCATCGCAGCGCTGATCGGCGGCGGCGGCTTTGGCGTCTTTGTCTTCCAGGGCGTTGGCCAGACCGCGATGGACCTGGTGTTGCTCGGCGCGGTGCCGACGGTGGCGCTCGCCTTCGCCGCCGCCATCATCCTCGACGCAGTGATCGAAATGACCGCCACCAAGCGCAGGGTTGAAACGGCATGATCGAAATCGAAGGCATCACCAAGCGCTATGACACGACCACCGTCGTCGACGACGTGTCGATGGTCATCGAACCACGTACCATCGCAGTCATTGTCGGCACCTCGGGCTCGGGCAAGACGACGCTGCTGCGCATGATCAACCGACTGGTCGAACCGACCGCCGGCATAATCAAGCTCGACGGCGCCGACAATCGTTCGGTGCCGGGCTACGAACTGCGCCGAAGCATCGGCTATGCCATCCAGGGCCACGGACTGTTTCCACATCGCACCGTGGCGCAGAACATCGCCACCGTGCCGGTGCTGCTTGGCTGGGGCAAGGATCGCATCCAGGCGCGCGTCGATGAACTGATGACACTCTACCAGCTCGACCCCAAGGAATTCGGACCGCGCTATCCGCACGAACTGTCCGGTGGCCAACAGCAGCGGGTCGGCGTGGCCCGCGCGCTCGCCGCCGAACCCAACGTGTTGTTGATGGACGAGCCGTTCGGCGCGCTCGATCCGATCATCCGCACCAAGGCGCAGGAAGATCTGCTGGCGATCCAGAAGCGCTTCGGCACCACCATCATCCTCGTCACCCACGACATGGAAGAGGCCGTGCATATGGGCGACAAGATCGCCGTCATGGATGCCGGCAAGCTCGTGCAATACGCCAAACCAGCCGAGATACTGGCAAACCCGGCCAGCAGCTTCGTCGAGACCCTGGTCGGCGCCAGCGAAAGGCCATTCAGGCTGCTGTCGCTCGGGCGAGTGCGTGACGCGGTGGAGATCGGCGCCGCCGAGGGCGAAGCCATCCCCGGCGATGCCAGCCAGCGCGATGCGCTGGCTGAACTCCTGTGGACAGGCCGGCCGGCGCTGCCGGTCAAAGGCGCCGACGGCAAGCCGCTCGGCCGCGTTACGGTGGATGGGCTGATCAAGCGGGCGGCGAGACCGGCATGAAAGCCTGGCTTCCTTTGCTGCTCAGGCTTGCGCTGGTGGTGTTGCTCGTGGCGTTCGTCACCAGTCCGGGCTGGTTTGAGCCGTTGCTCAAGCCGCTGACCGAGAACAACGCGCCGGTGATCTACAATCAGGGCAGCCTGCTGACGCTGACGCTGCTGCATCTGCGCATCGTGCTGATCGCCACCGTCGCCGCGACCATCGTTGCGGTGGCACTGGCCATCCTTGTCACCAGGCCGGCTGGCGCCGAATTCCTGCCGCTGTCGCGCAGCCTGGTCAATATCGGCCAGACTTTCCCGCCGGTGGCGGTGCTGGCGCTCGCCGTTCCGGCTGTCGGCTTCGGCGAGAAGCCGACGCTGATCGCGCTGTTTCTCTATGGCCTGCTGCCGATCTTCGAGAATGCCCTGACCGGCCTGACGACGCTGCCGGCCAATGTCGTTGAGGCGGCGCGCGGCGCGGGCATGACCGGCTGGCAAAGGCTCACCAAGGTCGAGCTGCCGCTCAGCGCGCCGATCATCCTGGGCGGCATCAGGCTCTCGGTGGTGATCAGCCTGGCCACCGCCACCATAGGCTCGACGGTTGCCGCCAAGACGCTGGGCGAGGTGATCATCGCCGGCCTTCTTTCCAACAATCTTGCTTTCATCCTGCAGGGCGGCCTGATCGTGGCGGCCCTTGCGGTGCTGATCTATGATGGATTGTCGGCGATCGAGCGCTATGCGGCGCGGCGCATGGGACGCGAGGCGGAGTAGTCCTTTTGGGGCGCTGGTGGCCGTGTCGGCATCATCCCCTTGCGTCATTTCAATCGATCTAAATGAAGGGCGACGTCGGGCAGGTCGTCGTGACTTTTGTCTTTTGGGCGAAAGCCGGGCAAAAACTGAACAATATCTTGACGTTCGCGGCACTGTTTCGCATACACCGATGCGAAGAGGCGGATTCCGTACGCGGGATTCCATCTTTGTCTCATCGGCCCAGGGAGGGGTTCATTTGGGCCAACAATCGAGGAAGAATCGGCAATGACCATTATTTCCGCCGTCATCGCCTGCGGCTTGCTTTCTGTCCTGTACGCTATCTGGGCGACACGTTCGGTCCTTGCGTCCGACCAGGGCAACGCACGCATGCAGGAAATCTCCGCCGCCATCCGTGAAGGCGCGCAAGCCTACCTGGCGCGCCAGTACACCACCATCGCCATCGTCGGCGTGGTCGTGCTCTTGCTCGCCTGGTGGCTGCTTTCGATCACCGCCGCGATCGGCTTCCTGATCGGCGCCGTCCTGTCGGGCGCTGCCGGCTTCATCGGCATGCATGTTTCCGTGCGTGCCAACGTGCGCACCGCGCAGGCGGCCTCCAACAGCCTGGCCGCCGGTCTCGACATAGCCTTCAAGTCGGGCGCCATCACCGGCATGCTGGTGGCGGGCCTGGCGCTGCTCGGCGTCTCGATCTACTACCTCATCCTGACCGGCCCGATGGGCCTGCAGCCCAATGACCGCATCGTCATCGACTCGCTGGTCTCGCTCGGCTTCGGTGCCTCGCTGATCTCCATCTTCGCCCGTCTCGGCGGCGGTATCTTCACCAAAGGCGCCGATGTCGGCGGCGATCTGGTCGGCAAGGTCGAAGCCGGCATTCCCGAGGACGATCCGCGCAACCCGGCCACCATCGCCGACAATGTCGGCGACAATGTCGGCGACTGCGCCGGCATGGCCGCCGACCTGTTCGAGACCTATGCGGTGACGGTCGTCGCCACCATGGTTCTCGGCGCCATCTTCTTCGGCGGCACCGCCATCCTCGGCGCGGCGATGCTCTATCCGCTCGCCATATGCGGCGCCTGCATCCTGACCTCGATCGTCGGCACCTTCTTCGTCAAGCTCGGGGCCAACGGTTCGATCATGGGTGCGCTCTACAAGGGCCTGATCGTCACCGGTCTGTTGTCGATCGTCGGCCTCGGCGTCGCCACCTCGGTATGCCTTGGCTGGGGCGCGATCGGCACGGTCGCCGGCATGGTGATCACCGGCAAGAACCTCTTCATCTGCGGCCTGATCGGGCTTGCGGTGACGGGATTGATCGTGGTGATCACAGAATACTACACCGGCACCAACAAGCGCCCGGTCAACTCGATCGCCCAGGCGTCGGTGACCGGCCACGGCACCAACGTCATCCAGGGCCTCGCGGTCTCGCTGGAATCGACGGCGTTGCCGGCCATCGTCATCGTCGGCGGCATCATCTCGACCTACCAGCTCGCCGGCCTCTACGGCACGGCGATCGCCGTCACCACCATGCTCGGCCTGGCCGGCATGATCGTCGCGCTCGACGCCTTCGGCCCGGTCACCGACAATGCCGGCGGCATTGCCGAAATGGCCGGTCTGCCCAAGGAAGTGCGCCACTCCACCGACGCGCTCGACGCTGTCGGCAACACCACGAAGGCCGTGACCAAGGGCTATGCCATTGGCTCGGCAGGTCTCGGCGCATTGGTGCTGTTCGCCGCCTACTCGAACGACCTGAAGTTCTTCGCCGCCAATGGCGACAAATATCCCTACTTCCAGGGCATGGGCGAGATTTCCTTCGATCTCTCCAATCCTTACGTCGTCGCCGGCCTGATCTTCGGCGGCCTGATCCCCTACCTGTTCGGCGGCATCGCCATGACGGCCGTCGGGCGTGCGGCGGGCGCCATCGTCGAGGAGGTGCGCAAGCAGTTCCGCGAGGATCCCGGCATCATGGCCGGCACCTCCAAGCCGAACTATGCGCGTGCCGTCGACCTTCTGACCAAGGCGGCGATCCGGGAAATGATCATCCCCTCGCTGCTGCCGGTGCTGGCGCCGCTCGTCGTCTATTTCGGCGTGCTCTTGATCTCGGGTTCGAGGGCCTCGGCCTTCGCAGCCCTCGGCGCCTCGCTGCTCGGCGTTATCGTCAACGGCCTGTTCGTCGCCATCTCGATGACTTCGGGCGGCGGCGCCTGGGACAACGCCAAAAAGTCGTTCGAGGACGGCTTTGTCGACAAGGACGGCGTCAAGCATCTCAAGGGTTCCGAGGCGCACAAGGCTTCGGTGACCGGCGATACGGTCGGAGATCCCTACAAGGACACCGCCGGCCCCGCGGTCAACCCGGCGATCAAGATCACCAACATCGTCGCGCTCCTGCTTCTGGCCGTGCTCGCGCACGGCTGAACGGAGGCTGGCTGTTAGATAGAAACCCGCGGGGAGCGATCCCCGCGGGTTTTTGTTTGGCCCGGATCAGGCCCATCGCTCACTTCAAACCCCAATACCCGCTCGATTTGACGCTGGCTCGCCCCGTCTGGCTCGCCTTGGCCAAACAAAAACCCGCAGGATCGCTCCCGCGGGTTCTTGGTCGCCTGAGATGGTGCTGCTTCCCAGGGGAAGCAGGATCTGATGATCAGGGAGTGCCGCCGCCGGGGATGCCGGGCGCCAGCTTGCTGGCGCCGTTGATGATCTGGCTGAGGAAGTTCTGGTCCTTGCCGCCAGTCGGCGTGGTGCGCGAGATGAAGTCGAAAATCTTGCCGTCCTTCATGCCGTAATTGGCGATCTGGGTGACACGACCATCGGCGCCGAAATAGACCGCCAGAACTTTCTGGTCGACGAGCCTGGGCTTGTCGAAGGCGACATAGCGCTTGCGTGTCTGCGAAATGTAGTAAAATGCCTCGTTGTCGAATGTCGCCGTGGTCGACGGCGTGCCAAGCGCCAGAAGCACCTGCTCACGGCTGGAGCCGACTGGCACCGAATCGACGGCCTGCTGGTCGTAGACATAACCTTGCGTGAACGTCTCGCTCGGATTGAGGTCGCCTATCATCTTGTTGGTGTGACACGCCGAAAGCGCCGAAACGACGAGCAGCAGCGAGATTGCGCCGGCAGGCCTGGACGAGAAGGTCGACTTGAAATTCAGCGCGCGCAACAACAATTCTCCATTATATCGCCGCAACTTGCGCTGGGCCGCAAAACCGGTAAACCAGCTTGCCTGCCGATGCAACAAGGCCAATTCAACAAACGGTCCCCGGGAGACCATCCCCATGTTCCAGCGCTTTTTTGGTCGCGAACGCCACGCCAACCGCGCCATAACGGACGCGCTTTACGCACAAATCGTGGCGGCGGCGCGGCAGACTGTATTTTATTCCCACTGGAATGTGCCGGACACACCGCTCGGCCGTTTCGAGATGCTTTCGCTGCATATGTTCCTGTTCCAGCATCGCTTGCGCGGCGAAGACGGCGTGGCGCAGGAGATCGCCCAGGTGCTGATCGACGAGTTCTTTCTCGACGTCGATCATTCGCTGCGGGAACTGGGCATTGGCGATGTCGGCGTGCCCAAGCGGATGAAGAAACTGGCGAAGATGTTCTATGGCCGCACCGCCGCCTATGATGATGCGCTCGACAGAAACGATCGCGACGGGCTGGCCGCGGCGCTTGCCCGCAATGTCCGGCCCGATACCGGCACGTGGCCTGAGGGGCCGCAATTGGCCGACTATGTCGCCGACGCCTGCCGGCAGCTTGCCGCGCAGCCGTCCGAATCGATCGTTTCCGGCACGGCGGTGTTTCCGCTCGCCAAGGGAGGTGCTTGATGAAACATGCTGATCCGCATAGCCCGGTTTCCTTTTTCGCCAATGTCGCCCGGCTGCCGCAGAAGGGCCTGCCGGTGGTGATCGACGCCGATGCCGCCCAGCGCGCGGCGCTTGCCGAGGAGCATGGGCTGCTGTCGGTCGAAGCCTATCGCGCCGAACTCCTTGTCGCTTCCTGGAAACGCAACGGCGTCAAGGTCAGTGGCCGTGTCGAGGCCGATATCACGCAGGCCTGTATCGTCACGCTCGATCCCGTTGAAGCGCATATCGACGAGCCGGTCGAAGCGCTGCTGTTGCCCGAGGATTCCAAGCTTGGGCGGCAGGGGTTCGAGGGCGGTGGCGAAATCCTGCTCGATGCGGATGGTCCTGACAGCCCCGAAACATTCTCCGGCGACACGATCGATGTCGGCGCTCTCGCCGAGCAGTTCTTCGGACTGGCGATCAACCCCTATCCGCGCAAGTCGGGCGCGTCGCTGGATGCCGGCGACGAGACCGAGGCGGCGGAGAATGAATTTCAGCAAAAACTGCGATCCTTGCTGGGAAAATCCTGAAAACCTCGCCCGCGACGGAAAAGTCGGTTGTGTGAAAACCCAAAACCGCTATTTTCGCCGAACCTTCGCGATCACTAAGCGACCTGCCGCCTAACCGTGAGATGAATACCCCGTGATCAGGATTTCCATCGATGCCATGGGCGGCGATCACGGACCAGCCGTGGTCATTCCGGCGCTCATGACGGTCGCGACTCGTCGTCCCGACATCCGCTTCGTCATCTACGGGCGTGAGGAACTTGTGCGCCCCGAACTGGCCAAGTTCCCCAAATTGGCCGAGGTGAGCGAATTCTTCCATTGCGAGATCGCGGTCAGGATGGACGACAAGCCCAGCCAGGCATTGCGCCACGGCCGCTGGAAGTCGTCGATGTGGAAGGCGGTCGAAGCGGTCAAGTCAGGTGCCGCCGACGCCTGCATCTCCGCCGGCAACACCGGCGCGCTGATGGCGATGTCGAAATTCTGCCTGCGCACGATGGCCACCATCGATCGCCCGGCGATCGCTGCGTTGTGGCCGACATTGCGCGGCGAAAGCGTGGTTCTGGACGTCGGCGCCACCATTGGCGCCGACGCGCAACAGCTCATTGATTTCGCCATCCTCGGCACCGGCATGGCGCGCGCCGTATTCGGCATTGCGCGGCCCACCGTCGGCCTGCTCAATGTCGGCGTCGAAGAGATCAAGGGCCAGGAAGAGGTCAAGGAGGCAGGGCGCATGCTGCGCGAGGCCAACATGGCCTCGATGAACTATCATGGCTTTGTCGAAGGCGACGATATCGGCAAGGGTACGGTCGACGTGGTCGTCACGGAGGGCTTCGCCGGCAACATCGCGCTGAAGACCGCGGAAGGCACTGCTCGCCAGATCGCGGGGTATCTGCGCGCCGCGATGAGCCGCACCCTGATGGCCAAGATCGGCTATGTCTTCGCCAAGGGTGCCTTCGATCGCCTGCGCGAAAAGATGGATGTCGGCCGCTCCAATGGCGGCGTCTTCCTGGGGCTGAGCGGCATTGTCGTCAAAAGCCATGGCGGTGCCGATTCTGACGGGTTCGCGGCGGCGATCGAGCTCGGCTATGACATGGTGCGCAACAATCTGCTCGACCGCATCGAAGCCGACCTGGACCTGTTTCATGCGCGCAACCCGCGTGCCCTGTCATCCCGGAAATCCGACGTCGTTACCGACGCGAAGGAATAGGAAAGAACTTTGATCAGATCAGTCGTGCGCGGCACGGGCGCCGCGCTGCCCCGCCGCATCATGAAGAATGCCGACTTCGAGGGCATGGTTGAAACCTCGGACGAGTGGATCGCCCAGCGTACCGGCATCCGCCAGCGTCATATCGCGGCCGACGACGAGACGACGGCTTCCCTGGGAGAGGCCGCGGCACGTGCCGCCCTTGCCAATGCCGGGCTGACGCCTGATGACATCGACCTGATCGTGCTGGCAACATCGACGCCCAACAACACATTCCCGGCCACCGCGGTCGAGATCCAGAACCGGCTCGGCATGCATCACGGCTTTGCCTTCGACATGCAGGCGGTGTGTTCGGGCTTCGTCTATGCGGTGACGACAGCCGACCTCTACATCCGAGGGGGGCTTGCCAAACGTGTGCTGGTGATCGGCTCGGAAACGTTCTCACGCATCCTCGACTGGAGCGACCGCTCGACCTGCGTGCTGTTCGGCGATGGCGCGGGGGCACTTGTCCTGGAGGCGGGCGAGGGGGCCGGCACGATTGCCGACCACGGCGTCCTGGCGGCCAGCCTGCGCTCCGACGGCGTGCACAAGGACAAGCTTTTCGTCGACGGCGGACCGTCGACCACGGGAACGGTCGGTCACCTCAGGATGGAAGGCCGCGAGGTCTTCAAGCATGCGGTCGGCATGATCACCGACGTCATCGAGGCAACCTTCTCCGCCGCCGGCATATCGGCTGACGATCTCGACTGGTTCGTGCCGCACCAGGCCAATAAACGAATTATTGACGCATCCGCCAAGAAGCTCGGGATAGCAGATCAAAAGGTGGTGGTTACGGTCGATTTGCACGGTAACACCTCGGCTGCCTCGGTGCCGCTGGCGCTGTCTGTGGCCGTTGCCGATGGCCGCATCAAGAAGGGCGACCTCGTCCTCCTGGAAGCGATGGGCGGCGGCTTCACCTGGGGCGCCGTTCTGGTTCGCTGGTAAGTGCCGAACGGCTCGGTTTCGGTCCTTGACCTTGCCGGATCAATTACTTAGGCTCTGCCGCTGTTGTGCCGATTTTACGTTTTGAACTGATGGGACGGTCGCATGGGGGGAAAGACACTTACGCGTGCCGACCTGGCGGAGGCCGTCTATCGAAAGGTCGGCCTGTCGCGCACTGAATCCGCCGAACTGGTCGAAGCCGTACTGGACGAGATCTGCGAAGCCATTGTGCGTGGCGAGACGGTCAAGCTGTCGTCTTTCGCGACGTTCCATGTCCGCTCCAAGAACGAGCGCATCGGGCGCAATCCCAAGACCGGCGAAGAGGTGCCGATCCTGCCGCGCCGGGTGATGACGTTCAAATCGTCCAACGTGCTGAAGAACCGCATCTTGCGCTCTCACCAGAACAGCAAGGCAAAGGGCGGCAAATAGCCTCCATTGTACGGTTGAAAACCGGCCCCGCGATCACGCCGGGCTTGAATATTGCTTCACAAACCGCTGAAATAAAGCCCGATTCGGCAGCATGGCTGGATTGGTGCTCCGCGTATGATCCATTCCGCGCAAATGGAATGAGCTTCTCTCCGTTGAGCCTGATCTCGCTGAAGACCGTTCCGGATCACGCTCCAGCGTGAGGATTTCGCCCATGGACAAGAGCCCTGACGCCTTCCGCACCATCAGCGAGGTCGCCGAAGATCTGGACCTGCCACAGCATGTGCTGCGCTTCTGGGAGACACGCTTCAACCAGATCAAACCGATGAAGCGCGGCGGCGGCCGTCGCTATTACCGGCCGCAGGATGTCGAACTGATCAAAGGCATCCGCCACATGCTCTACGACCAGGGCTACACCATCAAGGGCGTGCAGAAGCTGCTGCGCGAGAACGGCAATCATTTCCTGGTTGCCATCGGTAATGGCGACATGGCCGCCGTCGAGGCGATCTCGCAACGAAAGCAGGCCGATCAAGTGCCGCTGACGCCGGCGGCACAGCCGCGCGGCGGCGATGACGAGCTGGTTGGTCAGCCAAGGGTCAAGCCGAGCCGACGCTTTTTCGGACTGGGCAAGAGCGATGAGGAAGGTCCGGTTCAGCCGGACTCGTCGAAACTATCGCGCGACAATCGCGCGCTGCTGCAGGAGGCGCTGTTCGACCTCCTGGAGTGCAAGCGCCTGCTTGACCAGGTGCGCTGACCGCCGCGCGAAGCGCTTTGAAGCCTCGAGACCGGAACTCGCCTTGGGGTGAGGCGTTACGTTTCCTTCTGCAAGACGTCGTTCAGCAAGACAACGTCGCATGGCAAGACAAGGAAACGCATGATGGCATCATTTTCGACCCTTTCGGACATCGATCTCGAAAAGCAGGTCGCGGCCCTCTCGAGGGAACTCGCGGCGTTGCGCAAGGCGGTGTCAAAGCGGGGTGGCGCCTACTATGAAGATGGCCGCGATGCCGCTCTCGACACATATTCGGATCTCGCGGGACGGCTGCGCGATGCGATGCCGGCAATCCGCAAACAGGGCAGGGCGGTCGAGAAGTCGGCTCGTGACCATCCGGCTGCGGCCGCCGCGGTTGGGCTCGTGGTGCTTGGCCTGGTCGCAAGCCTGCTGTTCAGCCGGCGCTAAGGAGCGCTCTAAGACAAGGAATTCAAACAAGAAAATGGCGGCGGCCCTGGGAGGGAAGCCGCCATTGTCTTCGCTGTCAGGTGACTACTTCGCGAGCTTGATCTTGGCCTGGGGCGAAACCTGCGCGGTCTGGCTGCATTTGCCATAGACCGTGCCATTCTTGTCGGTGGCATCGGTATAGGTGCCCTTGCATTCGATCGAGAGCACCAGACAGTGGCCCGCGCCCTTGCAAACCGCGCCGCCGTCGCCGGTGGGGTGCGTGCCGTTGGCGAAAGCCGAATTCGTCATAGACATCGAGCCGATCGCCGACATGGCGATGGCGGCAGCGAGCGAGAGACACTTGAAGCTCGAGATGTTGCTCATTTCTGCATTACCTTCTGTTCAATTGAGGGCGCGCCTTGCTGGCGTCCACCTGGTTGGGATCGCCTTGTTGGCGTCCATGCAGGCTTAGTGCCGTCCTCGAAGGAAAGGTTCATGCGGGCGTGGATTAAAATGCGCGCCGCCCTCGGCAGGGCTTTGCGCGCCAGCGATATCAGCCGTGCTTTGGCATCCCATGCGACGCGCTGCGGCATGGACGCGCGGGTGGATGTCATCAGAACGGCGGCCGTGCCCGCGACATGGCGGTCTCGGGGCAGGTGTCGCAGCTCATGGCGAGCGCACGGACGAGGCGGGATTGGGCAGATGGCTCAGCTTCAGGAAATATCGCGCCGCAAGGGCGTGTTGGCGAAGCGTGAGCTGCAACGGCGCGACCGGCAGAACGATGCTGTCTATCCAGGAGATATCGGCCTGGCCATCATCGGGATGCGTGGCCCTGTTCGAGAAGCTGGTGTCGGGCCTGGCATTGCATGATCAGGAGAAGACCGGCCTTGAACAAGAAACCAAGGCCGGTCTTCTCGTTGGCGGTTTGTATTTAGTAGGCCTTCTTCACGTGGTGGCGGTGATGAGCGTAGTGGTGAACGCGGTGATGACGAACATGATGATGGACGCGATGATGACGAACATGATGATGACGATGATGCTTTGCCATCGGGGCCGCATCGGCGCTTGTCGCACCGATGACCGG
>NZ_PNOT02000237.1 GCF_002879535.1 Mesorhizobium intechi | reverse complement strand
CTATTACCTCACCCGCGACGGCGACCAGATCGCCGGTTCGGGCAAATAACGTCAGTTCGTAAGGGAGAGACGCCCATGGACGCCCAGATGCTGATCGGCTCGAAATTCGAGAACGGCGCCGAGACCGAGGAGCCGATCCTCAATCCGAAGACCGGGGCGACCATTCTCAACCTGCCCGAGGCCAGCCAGGCGCAGATCGAGGCTGCGGTGGCGGCCGCCGAACGAGCGTTCGTCTTGTGGTCGCGCACCACGCCGGCGCAGCGCTCCGGTTACCTCCTCAAGATCGCCGACCGCATCGAGGCCGAGGCCAAGGACTTCGCCGCTCTCGAGGCGCTGAACTGCGGCAAGCCGATCAATTCCGTGCTCAATGACGAGATTCCGGCCATCGTCGACTGCTACCGCTTCTTCGCCGGCGCGGTCCGTACGATGCCGGGCGTTGTGGCGGGCGAATATCTGCCCGGCCACACCTCGATGGTGCGGCGCGACCCGATCGGTATCGTCGCATCGATCGCGCCGTGGAACTACCCACTGATGATGATGGCCTGGAAGCTGGCGCCTGCGATCGGCGGCGGCAACACCGTCGTCTTCAAGCCGTCGGAGCAGACGCCGCTGACGGCGCTGAAGCTGGCCAGGATCCTGGCCGACATCCTGCCCGAAGGCGTGGTCAATGTCGTGCTCGGCCGCGGCGACAGCGTCGGTAACGCGCTGATCAACCATGCCAAGGTCAACATGATCTCGATCACTGGCGACGTCGCCACCGGCAAGAAGGTCCTGCAGGCCGCCGCCAAATCGGTCAAGCGCACGCATCTCGAACTCGGCGGCAAGGCCCCGGTCATCGTTTTCGACGACGCCGACCTCGGCGCGGTGGTCAACGGCCTGCGCGCCTTCGGCTACTACAATGCCGGCCAGGATTGCACCGCCGCCTGCCGCATCTATGCCGGCAAGAAGATCTACGACAAGCTCGTCGCCGATCTGTCCTCGGCGGTCTCGACCATCAAGTACAACCAGCCGGACGACACCGAAAACGAGATCGGCCCGCTGATCTCGCGCCGCCAGCGCGACCGTGTTTCGAGCTTTGTCGAACGCGCCTCCGAGCTGAAGCACATCGAGATCACCACCGGCGGCAAGCCGGGCGAGGGCACCGGCTTCTACTACCAGCCGACCGTCGTCGCCGGCGCTTTGCAGGAGGACGAAATCGTGCGGCGCGAAGTGTTCGGCCCGGTCGTCTCGGTCACCCGTTTCACGGAAGTCGATGAAGCGGTGAACTGGGCCAATGACAGCGACTACGGTCTGGCGTCATCGGTCTGGACGAAGGACGTCTCGCGCGCCATGGCGACGGCGGCCCGCCTGCAATATGGCTGCACATGGATCAACACCCATTTCATGCTGACCAACGAGATGCCGCACGGGGGTCTGAAACAGTCCGGCTACGGCAAGGATATGTCGCTCTATGCGCTGGAAGACTATACCGCCGTGCGGCATGTCATGGTGGCGCACGCGTAACCCATTCCTTCTCCCCATTCGCGGGGACAAGGTGGCCCGAAGGGCCGCGTGAGGGGCGGTGTCGACACCTTGCGGAGGCTGGCTCCGCCCCTGATCTGCCTGCCGGCATCTCCGTCGACGGGACGAAGACCGCTATTCGACGATACGATAGATGTTCCACAGGCTGGTGCCTGACACGACATAGGGCTCCATCTCCTTGCCCCATTTGGCGTGTGCGTCGATCTTGCCGATCTTGGCGAACATCGCCTCCAACTGGGCCAGGCTTTCGACCTGGTGGTGGGACTCGACCGTCGCTTCGCGGGCGCCGATCGATCCGGTCATGATCTGGAACTTCAACTCGGCGAGGCCGACCTGCGAGCCGATCTCGCGCTCCCATTTCTTCATCAGGTCGAGCACGGTCTGCTTATGCCCAAACTTCGCGTCGATCTGCCATCTGGCGCTGAACATGTTGGTTCCTCCCAAGGTTGAGTTGGCGGCGGTTTGCCTATTCGTCCCAGGCTTGCACGACGGTCTGCCGCGCGATCCGCCCGTTCTTCAGCTCCAGCATCGCGGCGGCGAACACTTTTGTGCCGTCCGGATAGGCGCAGGCCTGGGTGAAGGCCAGGCTGTCGCCGTCAGCGATCGTGGTGTCGACCTTGTGGGTCATCGCCCGGCTGCAGATGTCGTCCCAGAAGGTGGCGATCGCCGCGCGCCCGCGGACTTCGCGCGGCTTGCTCGGCGGGTTGTTGCGGTCGATCACCCGCACCAACGCGTCGTCGGCATAGAAGCTCGACAGCATCTTGCCGTCGCGGCCCTCGATCGCCTTCTTGATCGCGGCGCCATCCACGGCTTGTGTCTTGGTCAGCATTTCATCCTCCATGGCCCGTTTTCGGGCGGTTGACGTTCGGAAGCTGCCCGACGCTTGTCGACGGGCGGTGCCTTTCACTGCGACTTCGCCTTGACGGCAGCGAAGACGTCGTCGGTCTGCTTCTTGAACGTGGCGAGATCGACCTGGCTTCCATTGAGCATCGTCGACCAATGGCGCACGATCGCCGCCATCGCGATGGTTTCTTTGATCTCCTCGTCGCTCGCGCCGTTGAGCTTGGCCGCCTCGGTGTGGAAATAGATGCAGTACTGGCAAGGTATCTGCGAGGCCACCGCAAGGCCCATAAGTTCCTTGGTCTTGCCGTCCAGAGCGGTTTTCGGGTTGAGCTGGACGCCCTTGATTTCGGCCCAGGCGCCGGCGACCGCCACGTCAGGCAGTGTCTTGAACATGTCCGGCACCGAGCCGAGCGTCGCCTGGATGTCCTTGTAGGCCGCCGTCGCCGATGCATCCTCGGCCTTTGCGGGAGTGATCGTGAACAGCGCGCCAATGCCTGCCGCGATCACAAACGATCTGACGTTCAGTTTTGACTTAAGCATTTCATCCTCCGTTCGCAGTGCCTTTCCGGCGATATCCACCTTGGCCTGCATGGGGAATTGATAGCGCTTGGATCGGCGTGCCCGCTTCGCCCGAAAGCGCCATGGCTCTCATGGCCCGTCCGGGCCAGCGTGCCTGGCGGAGAATGCCGCCGCCGCCGCGCGCGACGGCAGGTCGAGCTTGAGCAGAATGTTGGCGACGTGGCGCTTGACGGTGTGTTCGCTCAGCCTGAGCTCGGCTGCAATCGCGGCATTGCTCTTGCCGTCGGCAATCAGGCTCACCACCTCGCTTTCCCTCACCGTCAGCACGGCTGGTTCGGTCGCTTTGGTCCTGGCGCGGCAGTCAGGCTCCAGATGCTGTTCCGACATTGCCCGCACCAGCGCCATCGGCTCGTCCAGATCGTCCAGCGTGACCCGGCTGGCGTCTTCGAAATGCAGGCCTGAGCCGGTTGCCAAATCGGCGACCAGTCGCGACGCCAGGATATCGCCCCGGCTGGCGTGCGCGGCGATCTGCATCGTCACGCGGGCCGTCAGCCCCACTGGCGGCCCGCGCAGTTCGATTTCCCCGACATGGGCGCCCTGCGCGCTGGCCACGCCGATCCCTTGCGCCGCCTCCCGCAGCGCCACTGCACAGCGTATGGCGCGCGCCGGTCCATCGAAGCGCGAAATCATCATCTCGCCCTGCGTACCCAGCGCCCGACCGCCATGGCGCCCGACCAGCAACCGCCAGGTTTCCTGGAAGCGTTCGCTCCGCTCGCTCCACATACGGTCGCCCATCCGCGTCGTATCGTATATACGCGTCACCAGAAGTGCCGCCAGCACGCGGTCCGCTTCGGCGACGGCACGCTCGCCGGTCAGGAACTCCTCGATCAGGTCGGCGACCCGGTCGACATCGCCGGTCCAGATCGGATGGTCGCGCCCCGGAATCTCGACCAGCCGCGCATTCGGGATTTTCTTGGCCAGGAAGCGGCTCGCCTCGGGATCGACTCGCGCATCGTTGCGGCGATGGATCAGCAGCGTCGGTGCGCTGATCGCCGCCAGGGCACCACGTATGTCGATGTCCGCATTCATTCGCGCCAGTGCCGCCGCTGCCGTCGGGCTCGCCGACAGCCGCTCGAAACGCGCCCACCACTGGGTGAAATGCGCATCGTCGACCCGACCCGGTGCGAAATTCGCCAAGGTGGCACCGGTACCCCACGCCGTCTCGGCGGTGGCGATGAAGGCATTGAGGCGATCGGGCGGCATCACCCATTTGTGGAAATGCGCATAGCCGCCATAGAGCGCCAGCGCCCGCGTCCGCTCGGGATAGGTGGCGGCGAACAGCATTGCCATCGGCGCGCCTTCCGAGGCGCCAAGCAGGGCGGCACGACCACTGCCGGCGGCGTCCATCACCGCGCGCACATCGTCCATACGCGTTTCAAGACTGGGCAGGTTGTGCGCATCCACACGGTCGGAAAGGCCGGTGCCGCGCTTGTCGAACAGGATCAGTCGCGAGAACGCCGAAAGTCGCCTCAGGAGCCTGGTGTAGCCCTCGTCTTCCCAATGCAGGTCGAGGTTGGAAATGAAGCCCGGCACGAAGACAAGATCAAGCGAGCCCTGGCCGACCACCTGATAGGCGATCCGCGCCTCGCCACTGAGGGCATATCGGGTCTCGATCGGCCTCACGAGTTTCTTCCGCCGGCCTGACGATTTCTGATCGTCAAACATAGCAGAGCCGCACCGACAGCGGCAGCTCAAACTTTAGTGGAAATGAATATAATCCCGCGTAGCCGGCTTGCTGCTACTCTTGCGAGGCCGCGACGTCGGCGGGAAAGGGCTTGAGCCCGAGCTTGAGATCGGCCTCGGCTGGCGTGATCGGCCGCTTGATCCTGGCCGATGCGGCGACCACGAGTTCGTCGAAGCCCTCGCCGCTGTCCAGCAGTTCGAAGAACTGCCGCCGCATCCTCGGTTCCCAGAATTTGTTGATGTGCTCGGCGACGCCGGCAACACCCTCCTCGCGCGACTTGGAATGGAAGAAGGCCGCGATCTGGTTGGCCATGCGCACCAGCTTTTCGCTGGTGCTCGTGATGTGGTCTTCGTCATGCGACATGCTGGGCAACTCCCAAAACCACCCGGTCGGGGTGCGTGAAAACATCGAAATCCTCGCCGCGCACCAGCGCCACCAGCGTCATGCCGGCATCATCGGCCGTGCGGATGGCAAGCGCGGTCGGCGCAGAGACGGCGATGATGAAGGCGGAGCCGATCGCCGCTGTCTTCTGCACCATTTCGACCGAGACGCGCGACGTCACCACAACGGCGCCCGAGGCGCCGTCGATGCCGGCTTTGGCCAACGCGCCTGCGAGCTTGTCCAGCGCATTGTGGCGGCCGACATCCTCGCGCGCCATGACGACGCCCTTGCCTGGAATGTAGAAGCCGGCGGCATGCACGGCTCCGGTTTCCTGATGCAGCGGCTGCACCTTCGACAACAGCTTGACGGAGCGGATGATGTCGTCGGCATCAAGCGTAAGTTTTGACGCACCAACGGCGTCGACGGACCGCATTGCCTCCTCGATGGATTCAATGCCGCACAGCCCGCAGCCAACCGGGCCGGCAAGCCTGCGCCGCCGCGCCTCGAAGCGTGTATTGGCCTGATCCTTCAGCCGGATCTGGATATCGATGCCGGCGCCATGGTCCTCGACCTCGATCGCCTCGATTTCCTGCGGGTCGGCAATGATGCCTTCCGTCAGCGAGAAGCCGAGTGCGAAGTCCTCGAAGTCGGCCGGGCTCGCCATCATCACCGCATGCGTGGTTCCGGCAAAGGAAAACGCCACCGGCGTCTCCTCCGGCACCATGCGGTTGGCAACAGCCGTGCCGCTGGAGCGGTGCGCCAGCCGCGATATCTGGGTCATTGCTTTGCGGCGCGCGGCCAAGACTACTCGGCCGCCTGTAGCGGGGCGATGCGGCGGCTGTTCCTGGCCTGCTCATCGTATTCGCGTTGCCAGTCCGTCGGGCCATTGGAAGCGCCGACCTGCACCGCCGTCACCTTGTACTCCGGACAGTTGGTCGCCCAGTCGGAGAAGTCGGTGGTGATGACATTGGCCTGCGTGTCCGGATGGTGGAAGGTGGTGTAGACCACGCCAGGCGACACCCGGTCGGTGATCAGCGCCCGCAGCGTCGTCTCGCCGGAACGGCTGGTCAGCCGCACCCAGTCGCCGTCGCGCAGGCCGCGGTTCTCGGCATCGTGCGGATGGATCTCCAGCCGGTCTTCGGAGTGCCACATGACGTTGTCCGTGCGCCGCGTCTGCGCGCCGACATTGTACTGGCTGAGGATGCGGCCGGTGGTCAAAAGCAGCGGGAAGCGCGGGCCGGTCCTCTCGTCCGTCGCCACATATTCGGTGCGGATGAACTTGCCCTTGCCGCGCACGAAGCCGTCTATGTGCATGATCGGCGTGCCGAGCGGGGCCTTCTCGTTGCAGGGCCACTGCACCGAGCCGACGCGGTCGAGCAACTCGAAGGAGACATTGGCGAAGCTCGGCGTCGTCTGGGCGATCTCGTCCATGATCTGCGACGGATGCGTGTAGTTCCAGTCGAGCCCGATGGCGCGGGCAAGTTCCTGCGTCGCCTCCCAGTCGGCATAGCGCGCCTTCGGTTCCAGCACCTTGCGCACCATGTTGATGCGGCGCTCGGCATTGGTGAAGGTGCCGTCCTTTTCCAGGAAGGTCGAGCCCGGCAGGAAGACATGCGCGTAGTTCGCCGTCTCGTTCAGGAAGAGATCGTGCACGACGACGCATTCCATGGCGGCGAGACCGCCCGCGACATGCTTGGTGTCGGGATCGGACTGCAAGATGTCCTCGCCCTGGATGTAGATGCCCTTGAAGGAGCCGTCGACGGCGGCGTCCAGCATGTTGGGGATGCGCAGGCCGGGTTCGTCGTCCAGCTTCACGCCCCAAAGGCTCTCATAGATGTCGCGCACAGCTTCGCCGGAGATGTGGCGATAGCCGGGCAGTTCGTGCGGGAAGGAGCCCATGTCGCACGAGCCCTGCACGTTGTTCTGGCCGCGCAGCGGGTTCACGCCGACGCCTGGCCGGCCGATATTGCCGGTGGCCATGGCGAGGTTGGCGATCGCCATCACCGTGGTCGAGCCTTGGCTGTGTTCGGTGACGCCGAGGCCGTAATAGATCGCGCCATTGCCGCCCTTTGCGTAGAGCCGCGCGGCACCCCGGATCAGTTCCGGGTCGACGCCGGAAAGCTTGCCGACGATTTCAGGGCTGTTCTCCGGCAAGGCGACGAAGGAGGCCCAGTCCTGGAACTCCGTCCAGTCGCAGCGTTCGCGGATGAAGGCTTCGTCGAAAAGCCCTTCGGTGACGATGACATGCGCCAGTGACGTCAGGACCGCCACGTTGGTGCCCGGCTTCAGAGGCAGGTGATAGTCAGCCTCGATATGCGCCGACTTGACCATCTCGGTGCGGCGCGGATCGAGCACGATCAGCTTGGCGCCCTGGCGCAGCCGCTTCTTCAGCCGCGAGGCGAACACCGGATGTGCGGAAACCGGATTGGCGCCGATGACGACGGCGACGTCGGTGAATTCGACCGAGTCGAAATCCTGCGTGCCGGCCGAGGTGCCGTAGGTCTGGCCGAGCCCGTAGCCGGTCGGCGAATGGCAGACGCGGGCGCAGGTGTCGACATTGTTGTTGCGGAAACCCTGTCGCACCAGCTTCTGGACGAGATAGGTCTCCTCATTCGTGCAGCGCGAGGAGGTGATGCCGCCGATCGAGGTACGGCCGTACTGATACTGGATCCGGCGGAATTCCTTGGCCGTGTGGGCGATCGCCTCTTCCCAGCTCACCTCCCGCCACGGATCGGAGATTTTCTCGCGGATCATCGGCGACAGGATACGGTCCTTGTGGGTCGCGTAGCCATAGGCGAAGCGGCCCTTGACGCAGCTATGGCCATGGTTCGCCTTGCCGTCCTTGTAGGGCATCATGCGGATGACTTCGTCGTCCTTTACCTCGGCCTTGAACGAGCAGCCGACGCCGCAATAGGCGCAGGTGGTAACGGCGGAGCGTTCCGGCATGCCCTTCTCGAGCACCGTCTTCTCGCGCAGCGCGTCGGTCGGGCAGGCCTGCACGCAGGCGCCGCAGGACACGCATTCGGACGCGATGAAATCCTCATGCATGCCGGCGACCATGCGCGATTCGAAACCGCGGCCCTCGATGGTCAGCGCGAAGGTGCCCTGCACCTCCTCGCACGCCCGCACGCAACGCGAGCAGACGATGCACTGCGCCGGGTCATAGGTGAAATAGGGATTGGATTCGTCGCGGGCGATGTAATCGACCGCCAGCGAGCCATGGCCGGGCGCCACGCCGTCTTCCGGCTTGACGTGGTTGCGGCCCTCGACGCCATAGCGGTTCTCGGTCAGGCCGACCGACTTCGCCACCGTGTCGAATTCGCTGGCGCCGGTGCCGGCCTTCTCGTTCCAGCCGGTCGGATGGTCGGAGACGTAGAGTTCCATGACGCCGCGGCGGATGGCGTCGAGCCGGTCGGACTGCGTGTGCACCACCATGCCTTCACCGACCGGTGTCGTGCAGGATGCCGGCGTGCCGCCGCGCCCTTCGATCTCGACCAGGCAGACGCGGCACGAGCCGAACGAGTCCAGCATGTCGGTGGCACAGAGCTTCGGGATCTCGACGCCGCCTTCCATAGCGGCGCGCATGATCGAGGTGCCTTCCGGCACCGTGATGCTGCGGCCGTCGACGCTCAGCGTGACCTGCTTTTGCGCCCGCGATTCCGGGGTTCCGTAGTCGATCTCTTCGACCAGCGATGGGAAGTCGGCCTTGATGTTCATCTGCCAGCTCCTACTCAGCAGCCACGCGCGCCGGCGCGGGCTTGAAATCTTCGGGGAAATGCGTGATCGAACTCATCACCGGGTAGGGCGTGAAGCCGCCCAGCGCGCACAGCGACCCGAACTTCATCGTGTTGCAGAGGTCGGTGACCAAAGCGAGATTCTTTTCCGGCTCGATCCCGGCGGCAAGCCTGTCGATGGTCTCGATGCCGCGCGTCGAGCCGATGCGGCAGGGCGTGCACTTGCCGCAGCTTTCGATGGCGCAGAACTCCATGGCAAAGCGCGCCTGCTTCAGCATGTCGGCCGTGTCGTCGAACACGGTGATACCGGCATGGCCGATCAGCCCGTCGCGTTTGGCGAATTCTTCATAGTCGAACGGCGTGTCGAACAGGGCGCGCGGGAAATAGGCGCCGAGCGGGCCGCCGACCTGTACTGCCTTCACCGGACGGCCGGTGGCCGTGCCGCCACCGATGTCGTCGACGATCTCGCCGAGCGTCAGGCCGAAGGCGGTCTCGAACAGGCCGCCATTCCTGACATTGCCGGCGATCTGGATCGGGATCGTGCCGCGCGAGCGGCCCATGCCGAAATCCTTGTAGAAGGCCGCACCCTTGTCCATGATGATCGGCACCGAGGCCAGGCTGATGACGTTGTTGATCACCGTCGGCTTGCCGAACAATCCCTGGATGGCCGGCAGCGGCGGCTTGGCGCGCACCACGCCGCGCTTGCCTTCGAGGCTGTTCAACAGCGAAGTTTCCTCGCCGCAGACATAGGCGCCGGCGCCGACGCGGATTTCCATGTCGAAGGCGTTGGGCGAACCCAGCACATTGACGCCGAGGACGCCGGCCTTGCGGGCGATTTCGACGGCCTTGTTCATTGTCGCCACCGCATGCGGATATTCCGAGCGGATATAGACAAAACCCTTGGTCGCTCCGGTGGCGATGCCGGCGATCGTCATGCCCTCGATCAGCACGAAGGGGTCGCCCTCCATGATCATGCGGTCGGCGAAAGTCGCGCTGTCGCCCTCATCGGCGTTGCAGACGATGTATTTGCGCTCGGACGTCGTATCCAGCACCGTCTTCCACTTGATGCCGGTCGGGAAGCCGGCGCCGCCGCGGCCGCGCAGGCCCGAGTCCGTAACCTGCTTGACAATGTCGGCCGGCGCCATGGCCACGGCGTTCTGCAAACCCTTGAGTCCGCCAAGCGATTTGTAGGCGTCGAGCGACAGCGGGTCGTTGATGCCGCAGCGGGCAAAGGTCAGCCGGGTCTGCTTGGCCAGGAACGGGATCTTGTCGGGCGCGCCGAGCCAGCGCTTGTGGTGGCCACCCGTGAGAAAGCCGCTGTCGAACAGGCTCTTGACGTCGGCAGGCTTGACCGGCCCGTAGGCGACGCGGCCGTTGGCGGTCGCCACTTCGACCATCGGCTCGAGGAAATAGGCGCCCCGCGAGCCGTTGCGGACGATCTTGGCCTCGATGCCACGCTCTGCGAGTTCCGCGCGAATGGCCTTGGCGACCTTCTCGGCGCCGAGCGCCAACGAGCCGGAATCGCCGGGAATGTAGATGCGGGGGATCATGAGCGCACCTCGGCAAGGATCTCGTCGATCTTCTCGTCATCGAGCCGCCCGATCACCTCGCCGTCGAGCATCGCCGACGGCGAACAGGCGCAAAGCCCGAGGCAATAGACCGGCTCAAGTGTAACCGATCCGTCGCGGCTGGTCTCGTGGAAACCGATGCCCAGCAGCTGTTTGATCTTGGCGGCGACGGCATCCGAGCCCATCGACTGGCAGGCTTCCGCCTGGCACAGCTTGAGGACATGCCGCCCGGCCGGCCGGGCACGGAAATCATGGTAGAAGGTGACGACGCCGTGAACCTCGGCCCTGGACAGATTCAGCCCATCGGCGATTACCGGCAGTGCCGCCTGCGGCACATGGCCGAACTCTTCCTGGATTTCGTGCAGGATCGGCAGCAATGGGCCTTCAAGGCCCTTCATCTCCTGGATAATCGCCGCCGTGCGCGATGCGATCTCGGTACTTGCAGGCTGCATCGTCACGCAGCGCCCTCCCTGGTCGGTAGCGCTCTGGCGCTAAGTCGTTACAAAAACAGAGGAAACCAGCGAAATCAATAAAGCTGATCCGTCGCTTGATAGAAATCTTCTATCAAGCACTGTCAGCCGCCATTCTCTACCCTAGCGATGGGCGCGGAAATCGTCTGCCAGCGCCATTGCCTCGTCCAGCAGCGCCTGCACCAGCGGTGTGTGTGGCTCGCGTGGCGCGGCCACCAGGCCGACCGTGTGGCTGGCGTCGGGCTCGACGATCGGAATGGCCCGGATCGGCTCTGAAAAGCCGAATGTTTCCGCAAGGTTGAGCGGCATGACCGACGACCATTTGCCGGTGTGGATGTGCGAGAACAGCACGATCATCGAGTTGGATTCGAGCGTCGGCCGTACCTGCACGCCGGCCTCGGCCAGATGCTGGTCGATGATGCGGCGGTTCTGCATGTCCGGCGTCAGCAGGCACAGCGGCAGCCGGCTGATCTCGGCCCATGTCACTTTGTCGCGGTCGGAATAGGGGTTTCCGACCGCCGTGATCAGTTGATAGCGCTCGTCATACAGCGGCACGCTGGTTACCCGCCCGAGCGGCTCGTTGTCGAGATAGGTGATGCCTGCGTCGATGTCGAAATTGCCGAGCAGCGACAAGACTTCGATCGAGGTGCGCGACAGCACCGAGAAGGTGACGCCCGGATGCTTTTCGCGAAACGGCGTCGTCAGCCGCGCCACCATGGCGAGTGCGGTCGGGATGGCGGCGATGCGGATGCGTCCGGAAAGGCCGTGGCGCGCCGCGCGCATCTCCTCGCGCATGCTCCTTGAATCACCGACGATGCGGCGCGCCCAGACAAGCACCTGCTTGCCTTCCGGCGTCAGCCCCTGGAACCGCGACCCGCGATTGACCAGCATGACGCCGAGTTGCCCCTCCAATTGCTTGATACCGGCCGACAAGGTCGGCTGGGTGACCCCACAGGCCTCCGCCGCCCGGCCGAAATGCTCTTCCTTGGCCAATGCGATGAAGAATTCGAGTTTGTCGATCATGCCATCCTTCCGGTCGTCATGCGCAGGCTCGGGGAAATTCGCCTTTGCCGCAAGCGCCGTGCGTAATCGTTTCGCATCCACATCTTTCAGCCGGCTTACTGTTTCCCGCGGCGTCGTGCGGCGCTATGTCAATGAAACGGTCGTGAACCGGGCGCGATGGGAGACTGACATGCTGGGCTGGTTCCGCAAGCTGCTGCCGCGCGAAGATCGTTTCTTCGAGCTGTTCGAGCGGCATTCCCGCACGGTGGTCGGCGGCGCGGAAGCGCTGCAGCAGCTGCTTCAGGGCAAGGACATCGATCGGTGGTGCCAGAAGATCGTCGATCTCGAGGACGAGGCCGATCATATCACCGCGGAAGTCCTGCTTGCGGTGCGGCGTTCCTTCATAACGCCTTTCGATCGCGGCGACATCAAGGATCTGATCCAGTCGATGGATGACGCCATCGACATGATGCACAAGACCGTCAAGACGGTGAGGCTGTTCGAGAAGCGGGAGTTCGATCCGCTGATGCAGGAAATGGGCGCCGTCATCGTCGACGCCGCCCGGCTGGTCGCGGAAGCAATCCCGCTGCTTGCCAAGGTCGGTGCCAACAGCGCACGCCTCAACGCCCTTGCCGAGGAGGTGATGCGCGCCGAAGGCCGGGCCGACGATTTGCATGAGCAGGGCCTGAAGGATCTGTTCAGGCGCCATGGCCGCGGTGACGCGATGGCCTATCTGATCGGCAGCGAGATCTACGGCCAGTTGGAGAAGGTGGTCGACCGTTTCGAGGACGTCGCCAACGAGATCAGCGGCATCGTCATCGAGAACGTCTAGACGATGGATGCCGCGATCGCTTTCCCCCTGCTGGCCGGCCTCGTCGCCGTCGCGCTGTTCTTCGATTTTCTCAACGGCCTGCACGATGCCGCCAACTCCATCGCCACCATCGTCTCCACACGCGTGCTCAGACCGCAATATGCAGTGCTCTGGGCGGCCTTCTTCAACTTCATCGCCTTCATGTTCTTCGGCCTTCATGTCGCCGAGACCGTGGGGAAAGGCATAGTCGACGTCAGCATCGTCACGCCGGCGGTGATCTTCTCGGCCCTCGTCGGCGCCATCGTCTGGAACATCGTCACCTGGATCGCCGGCATCCCCTCGAGCAGTTCGCACGCGCTGATCGGGGGGCTGGTCGGTGCCGGTGTTGCGAAGGGCGGCATCGGTGCCGTCGTCTGGTCGGGACTTGGCAAGACGGTCGCCGCGATCGTGCTCTCGCCGGCCACCGGTTTTGTCCTGGCGCTCGTCCTGATCCTGGTGGTTTCGTGGCTGTTCGTGCGCCAGACGCCGTTCGCCGTCGACAGCACCTTTCGCGTCCTGCAGTTCTTTTCCGCCTCGCTCTATTCGCTCGGCCATGGCGGCAACGATGCGCAGAAGACCATGGGCATCATCGCCGTGCTGCTTTATTCGCAAGGCATACTCGGCGAAAAGTTCTACGTGCCGCTGTGGGTCGTCCTGACCTGCCAGTCGGCGCTGGCGCTTGGCACGCTGCTTGGCGGCTGGCGGATCGTCCACACAATGGGTTCGAAGATCACCCGGCTCAATCCGATGCAAGGCTTCTGCGCCGAAACCGGCGGCGCCATCACGCTGTTCGCCGCCACCTGGCTCGGCGTTCCCGTATCGACCACGCATACGATTACCGGCGCCATCATCGGCGTCGGTGCCGCCCGCCGCGTCTCGGCGGTACGCTGGGGCATCGCCGGAAACATCGTCATTGCCTGGATCGTCACCTTGCCGGCGACGGCGGCGATTTCAGCTCTCACTTATTTCGTCACCAACCTGGCGGGCTGACGCGGAGTGACGACGCTATTTGTCGACGAGGTTCAGGATGTTGCCGTCCGGGTCCTTGAACCATGCGACCTTCATGCCTTGGCCGACATGGATGTCATCCTTGATCGTCAGGCCGGGCATTTCGTAATGCTCGAAGACAACACCTTTCGATTTCAATGATTTGACGACAGTCTCGATCTGGTCGCCCACCGTCCACGTCACCGCCGTCGCCTTGTTGGTTCCCGCGAATTGGGAATGGTAGACATTGATGAGCGTGTCGCCGCTTTTGTAGACGACAAGCTCGCCGCCCATATCGTCGACCTGCCTGAGGCCCAGCGTGCCCTCATAGAAGGCCTTTGCCTTCGCCAGGTCCTTGACGGCCAGATTGGCCGTTGCGTTGCTGTTTTCGAGCATGACCGTCTCCTTACTGGATTGTCGTGTCCTCGCGTCAGGCAGACCAAATAGGGCACGCGGTCCGTTTGGCCATCGGCAATCGGCCCGAAGCCTCGTGCGGCAAAAATCCGACAGCATCGGTCGTTTTCCGTGGCACACCGGGCAAGCCTTTGCGTCACGGCTTGGTTCTCGCTGGAAACTGCACTATCTGCATTGCCGAACGCCGAGGAAAGATCATGTCCGTCACCAAGGAAATCGTCACCGAGCGCCTGAAGACGGTCAACGGGCCGGACTTCACCGGCAACATCGTCGATCTCGGCATGGTTTCCGAGATATTCATCGCCGATTCGAAAGTCTTCTTCTCGATCACCGTTCCCGCCGCCAGGGCGCAGGAAATGGAACCGCTGCGCGCCGCCGCGGAGCGCGTGGTCAAGGCAATTCCAGGGGTTGCCGGCGCCGTGGTGGCATTGACCGCGGAGAAGAAAGGCGGCGGGATGGAAGCGCCGGTGCCAGCGCGCCCCGTGGCCAGACCGGTACCACCCGCGGCTGCCGCCCCGCGCCCCGCGCCGCATGCTCCCGCGTCGCACGGTTCGGGCAAGCGCGGCGTGCCCGGTATCGAGGCGATCATCGCGGTTGCTTCCGGCAAGGGCGGCGTCGGCAAGTCGACCACCGCCGTCAATCTGGCGCTTGGCCTTGCTGCCAACGGCTTGCGGGTCGGCGTGCTCGATGCCGACATCTACGGCCCGTCCATGCCGAAGCTGCTCAACATCCATGGCCGGCCACAGACGGTGGACGGCAAGATCCTAAAGCCGATGGAGAATTACGGCCTCAAGGTGATGTCGATGGGCTTCCTCGTCGATGAGGAAACGCCGATGATCTGGCGCGGGCCGATGGTGATGTCGGCGCTGACGCAGATGCTGCGCGAGGTCGAATGGGGCCGGCTCGACGTGCTTGTCGTCGACATGCCGCCCGGAACCGGCGACGCGCAGCTGACCATGGCGCAGCAGGTGCCGTTGGCCGGCGCCGTCATCGTCTCGACGCCGCAGGACCTGGCGCTGATCGATGCCCGCAAGGGGCTGAACATGTTCAAGAAGGTCGACGTACCGCTGCTCGGCATCGTCGAGAACATGAGCTATTTCATCGCGCCCGATACCGGCAAGCGCTACGACATTTTCGGCCATGGCGGCGCGCGCCGCGAGGCCGAACGCCTCGGCGTCACCTTCCTCGGCGAAGTGCCGCTGGAAATGGGCATCCGCGAAAGCTCGGATGCCGGTGCGCCGGTGGTTGTCTCGAAGCCCGATGGCGCCGAAGCGAAAACCTATCGCGACATCGCCGCCAAGGTCTGGGACAGGGTCAACGAAGAACGCGGCGCGGCCGAAGCGGCCGTGCCGAGCATCGTCTTCGAGTGACCTCTATTTGGTTTTGACGCAATTCCCAAGCGAAGGGCTACGCGCTTTTGCCGGGAAAACCGTGTCACACTTTTCCTGGCATTGCCCTGGCGGGAGGGTCAGCCGCTGACCTTCTCGCCGAAACTCGAAAAGAACTGCCCGGCCAGTTTCTTCGAGGTGGACTCGATCAGCCGGCTGCCGAGCTGGGCAATCTTGCCGCCGACATCGGCCTTGGCCGCGTATTTGAGCACCGTGGCATCCGGCCCGTCCTCGCTCAGCGTCACGTCGGCGCCGCCCTTGGCGAAGCCGGCAATGCCGCCCTTGCCTTCGCCCTGGATGGTGTAGGAATGCGGCGGCTTGAGGTTTTTCAGCGTCACTTCGCCGTTGAAGGTCGCCTTGATGGGCCCGATCCTCAGCACAACCGTCGCGGCCATCTCGGTCGGCGACTTCATGTCGAGGCTTTGGCAGCCGGGAATGGTCGCCTTCAAAACCTCGGGATCGTTCAGCGCTTCCCAGACTTTTTGCAGGGGTGCGGCAATGCGTTCCTCGCCTTCGATCACCAAAGCCATCAAGAACCTCCCGGAAACAATGGTCGAAGCCCTAGCGCAGGGGCGCTGTTGTGTCTATCGCACCAAAGTGCGGGTTGGGAACGCGCGTGCCCCTTGCTTGCATTGACGCGTTGTCATATCGATTTGTCATACAAATACGGAGACCGTGATGGCCGGCGCCCCCACCAAGAAGAAGAAATTCCGCTCTCAGGAGTGGTTCGACAACCCCGACAACCCCGGCATGACGGCGCTCTATCTCGAGCGCTACCTGAATTACGGGCTGACGCGTGCCGAACTGATGTCGGGCAAGCCATTGATCGGCATCGCCCAGACGGGCTCGGATCTGTCGCCCTGCAACCGACACCATATCGAGCTCGCCAAGCGCGTGCGCGAAGGCATCGTCTCGATGGGCGGCATTCCCTTCGAATTCCCGTGCCATCCGATCCAGGAGACCGGCAAGCGCCCGACCGCGGCCCTTGACCGCAACCTTGCCTATCTCGGCCTCGTCGAGGTGCTCTACGGCTACCCGCTCGACGGCGTCGTGCTGACCATCGGTTGCGACAAGACGACGCCGGCGCTGCTCATGGCGGCGGCCACCGTCAACATCCCGGCCATCGCGCTGTCGGTCGGCCCGATGCTCAACGGCTGGCACAAGGGCAAGCGCACCGGCTCCGGCACCATCGTCTGGGAATCGCGCCAGCGCCTGTCGGCCGGCGAGATCGACTATGACGAGTTCATGGACATCGTCGCCTCCTCGGCACCCTCCACCGGCTACTGCAACACGATGGGCACCGCCACCACGATGAATTCGCTGGCCGAGGCGCTCGGCATGCAGTTGCCGGGCTCGGCCGCCATCCCGGCCCCTTACCGCGAGCGCGGGCAGATCGCCTACGAGACGGGCAAGCGCATCGTCGACATGGTGCATGAGGATTTGAAGCCGTCGGACATCATGACGCGCAAGGCGTTCGAGAATGCCATCGTCGTCAATTCCGCGATCGGCGGCTCGACCAATGCGCCGATCCATCTCAACGCCATTGCCCGCCATCTCGGCGTGCCGCTCGACAATGACGACTGGCAGAAGATCGGGCTCAACGTGCCGCTCCTCGTCAATCTGCAGCCGACGGGCGAGTATCTCGGCGAGGATTATCATCACGCCGGCGGCGTGCCGGCCGTTGTGGCCGAGCTGATGAAGGGCGGGCTGCTGCCGCATCCCGATGCCCTGACCGCCAATGGCAAGTCGATCGGCGACAATTGCAAGGCGGCGGCGGTCGAAAATGCCGACGTGATCCGCAGCGTCGACAAGCCGCTGAAGGTCAATGCCGGCTTCATCAACCTCAGCGGCAATCTGTTCGATTCGGCGATCATGAAGACCAGCGGCATTTCGCCGGAATTCCGCGAGCGCTACCTCTCCAACCCGAAGGACCCGGAAGCCTTCGAAGGCAACGCCATCGTCTTTGACGGCCCCGAGGATTACCACGCCCGCATCGACGACCCGGCGCAAGGCATCGACGAACACACGATCCTGTTCATGCGCGGCGCCGGCCCGGTCGGCTATCCCGGCGGTGCCGAGGTCGTCAACATGCAGCCGCCGGCCTACCTCATCAAGAAGGGCATCCATGCGTTGGCCTGCATCGGCGACGGCCGCCAGTCGGGCACGTCGGGTTCGCCGTCGATCCTCAACGCCTCGCCGGAAGCCGCCATCGGCGGCGGACTGGCGCTGCTCAAGACAGGCGACCGCGTCCGCATCGACCTGAACAAGGGCACCGCCAACATTCTGGTCAGCGACGAAGAGATCGCCAAGCGGCGCGCGGCGCTGCAGGGCAATGGCGGCTACCACTATCCGCAGCACCAGACGCCATGGCAGGAAATTCAGCGCGGCATGGTCGACCAGTTCGACCATGGCATGGTGCTGAAGCCGGCGGTGAAATACCAGGATGTCGCTCACACCAGGGGCGTGCCCAGGGACAATCACTGATTGGTCCGGGGACAATCACTGACGCTGCATCGACGGCGGCCTGGTCAAACGGGCCGCCATCGTTTTGCGCTCAGGGTGGTTCGTCCCGGTCGAGATCGGTCACGATCCTTGACAAGCGCTCCCAACAAATCCACCATTGTGGCCAAGGGGTGCATCGCGACGACCCCGTGAGGCGTCAGCCCAACGTTCGCGTCCAGGCTTCTCTATCAGGAGGTGGACGCCATGCCGTCAACAACCGCAATCACTGTATCGCAACTGTCCCGTCTGGTCGGCCTGCCGGGAGCCCCGGCAATCATCGATGTTCGTATCGATGAGGATTTCGACGCCGATCCGCGCCTGCTGCCGGCCTCGATCCGGCGTGACTTCAAAACCGTTTCGGCCTGGGCGCCCGATTTTGCCGGCAAGGCCGTCGTGGTCGTATGCCAGAAAGGCCGGAAGCTCTCGCAAGGTGTCGCCGCATGGCTGCGTCATGAGGGGATTCCCGCCGAATCCCTTGAAGGCGGTTTCGAAGCCTGGCGCGAGGCGGACGAGCTCTTGATCAGCACCGACAAATTGCCGCCGCGCGACGAAAAGGGCCGCACCGTGTGGGTGACGCGGGCACGCCCGAAGGTCGACCGCATTGCCTGCCCCTGGCTGATCCGGCGTTTCGTCGATCCTCATGCGGTCTTCCTGTTTGTCGAGGCGGCCGAGGTGCCTGCTGTCGCAGACCGTTTTAACGCCGTGCCTTTCGACATAGACGATGTGTTTTGGAGCCATCGTGGTGAGCGCTGCACCTTCGATACGATGATCGAGGAATTCGGGCTGGAATCCAAGGCACTCGACCGCCTCGCCGCCATCGTGCGCGCGGCCGACACCGCAACGCTCGATCTGGTGCCCCAGGCGGCCGGCTTTCTGGCTGCCTCGCTTGGCCTGTCGCGGATGTTTCGCGACGATCTGGAACAACTGGAAGCAGGCATGCTGCTCTACGATGCGTTCTTCCGCTGGTGCCGCGACGCCACCGAGGAAACCCACAACTGGCCGAGCGGGGGTAAACCGTCATGAGCGCCGTTACGCCTGCCCGCAGGTCCGGGAACGTCGAGGCGCCGGCTGTGCCGCCCTTCGCCGAAGCCGTCAAGGTCTGGGCGAAGATCGGACTGCTCAGCTTTGGCGGGCCGGCCGGGCAGATCGCCCTGATGCACAGGGAATTGGTCGAGGAAAGGCGCTGGATCGGCGAACAGCGCTTCCTGCATGCGCTGAACTACTGCATGCTGTTGCCTGGCCCGGAAGCCCAGCAACTCGCCATCTATATCGGCTGGCTGCTGCACAGGACGATTGGCGGTCTTGTCGCCGGCATCCTGTTCGTCGTGCCCGGCGCGCTCGTCATGCTGATCCTGAGCAGCCTCTACGTGCTCTATGGCGACATGCCGCTCGTCGAGGCGCTTTTCCTCGGGGTGAAGGCCGCGGTGCTTGCCATCGTCATCGAGGCGGTGATCCGCATCGGACGGCGCGCACTGAAAAACCCGGCCATGGTGTCGATCGCGGTCGCGGCCTTCATCGCTATATACGCGTTGAATGTGCCGTTCCCGCTGATCATCCTGCTCGCCGGCCTGACAGGATGGCTGGGAGACCGCCTCGCCCCCGGCCTCTTCTCAGGTTCGGCGCATGGCAAAGATGATGGTCCCGACACCAAGGGAGCGGTCGACCTGATGTTCGAGCGCGGCGAACTGAACCATGTCAGACCGACCAGATGGCACGCGCCGCGCACTGTTGCGATCTGGCTGCCGATCTGGCTCGGGCCGCTTCTTCTCATCTGGTGGTTCACCGGCTCTGCCAGTGTGTGGACCGAGATAGGCCGGTTCTTCAGCCTGATGGCGGTCGTCACTTTCGGTGGCGCCTATGCGGTGCTGGCCTATGTCGCCCAGGCAGCCGTCCAGTCCTTCGGCTGGCTGTCTCCCGGTGAAATGGTTGATGGGCTTGGGCTTGCCGAAACGACGCCTGGCCCACTCATCCTGGTGTTGCAGTTTGTCGGTTTCATCGCCGCGTTTCGTCACTCCGGGGCACTCAACCCATTGCTCGCCGGATCGCTCGGAGCGCTGCTGACCTTGTGGGCGACCTTCACGCCGTGCTTCTTCTGGATATTCCTTGGCGCTCCCTATATCGAGGCCTTGCGCGGCAACAGGGCCTTGTCGGCGGCGCTCGGCGCGATCACCGCCGCCGTCGTCGGCGTCATCATGAATCTCGCTTTGTGGTTTGCCTTGCACGTCGTTTTCCGTGAAGTGCACGCAATGAGCCTCGGCATGAATCTGCCGGTGCTTTCGTCGATCGACTGGCGTGCCGCGCTGCTTTCATTGGCCGCGATGATCGCCATCCTGAAGCTGAAGATAGGCATGCTGCCGACGCTCGCCGGATCGGCCCTTGCCGGTGTCTTGCTGCTGGCGGTGGGCGGCTAGATGTTCGCCTGCCTTTGTATTCCGCTTGCGCACGACTTAACTGGTTGCAAACGGACTGGAAGATGATGGCGCAACGACGCTCCTCCCTCGGCTTTCTCGGCATGTTCGGACGCTCGGGCGATCTGAGGCAGCTTGATACCGCCTTGCGCGGCGCGGATTTGCATCCCGCCCTCGTGCCGGAGGGCGTGAAGCTCACGATCGTCAATCTGATGAAGGATCGCTGGCCCGACGAGCCGCCGCCGCGGGCCTATCCGGACGTCGCGCGGCTGTTCAGCTATTGCATCGCCGGTCCGGAAACCTTCGAAAGCTCGCATGGCCTGCAACAGCGGCAGGACGTCGAACGCCGGATCGAGGCCGCGGTGGAAGCCGGCGACAGTTTCGATGCTCAGATCGTGCTGATGGCTCTGCACGCCAAGCTGATCAATGCCGAGGTCGTCGAGCGCTACGGGCTGGGCGTCGACTAGGGCATTGATCAGGCGATAATGCCGGCCCGCAAACCGGCTATCCACCCATATTGGCGCGCGGCAGCTTGATCATGTCGCCGAACCGGGCGCGCAGTTTGTCGTCGAGCAGTTTTGGTACATGGCGCGGGAAGCGCTCGGCAAGGATGCGCTTCTTCTCGATGATCGCGCGCTGCAATATGTCGGGACGGCCCTTCTCGTTCCATTCCTTCGGCGAAAAGCGGTCGCCGACGGCCGGGTAGAAATATTCCGTCTGCATCAGCCGCAGCGTCTGCTCGTTGCCGAGATAGTGCCCCGGTCCATTCAGGCAAACTTCGGCGATGGTGTCGATCGACAGCGCTTCGTCGGTCACCTCGATGCCGCGCACGCAGCGCAGGCAATGGCCGAGCATGTCATTGTCGATGATCAGGCTTTCCAGGCAGAAGCCGAGCAGCGAGGCATGCATGCCGGCCGACTCATAGACGAGGTTGAGTCCGGCCAAGCCGGCCATCACGTCGGTGATGCCCTTTTCGTAGCCGGACTGGATGTCGGGCAGTTTCGAATCCGTCATGCCGGCGGCCGAACCGCCCGGCAGATCGTAGAACTGCGCCATCTGCGCACAAGCCGCGGTCAGCACCGCCTGTTCGGCCGAGCCGCCCGACATGGCGCCGGTCCGCAGGTCCGACACGAACGGCCAGGTGCCGAAGATTGCTGGATGCCCCGGCTTGATGGCGTTGACATAGACCAGGCCTGCCAGCACTTCGGCCACGGCCTGCACGACGGCACCCGCAATCGCCGCCGGAGCGGTCGCGCCGGCCTGGCCGGCCGACAAAAGCAGGATCGGGATGCCGCCTTCGACGCAGGCCTCGAGCACGCCGCAGGCGTCCTCGGCGAATTTCATCGGCGGCACGACGAAGCAGTTCGAGTTCGACACGAACGGCCGGGCGCGGAAATTCTCCTCGCCGCCGGCAATGGCATAGAGCATTTCCAGCGCCGGCTGCACGTTCTCGCGCACCGTGAACGAGGTGCCGACATGCTTGGACGTTCCCATCACGCAGGCATAGAGCGTGTTGAAGTCCATCTCGAGCGGATCGGGAATGTCGCGCGGCACCATCGGCCGCTGGAAGAAATGGATGTTGTCGAGCCCGTCGACGATGCGGGCGGCGTCATAGATATCCTGCAGCAGCGACTCGCGGTATTCGCGCTTCTCGACATCGACCAGATGGACGGCGGCGCCGGCCGTGCCGTAGTGCACGCGCTTGCCCTGGATCACCATGTCGTGTTTCGGGTCCTGGCCGTGCAAGGTGAAATTGCGTGCCGCTTTTTTGATGGTGTCGAGCACCAGAGAGCGCGGGAAACGGATCCGGCCGTCATTGCCATAGGTGGCGCCGGCCTTGGTCAGCGCATCGATGCAGGAGGGGATGGCATTGGCGAAACCGACCGTCTCCAGCAGCGTCAGCACCGCCTCGTGGATGCGCTCCTGGTCGTTGCCGCGCAACGGTCCGTAGCTGCCGCCCTCAAGGCCGGCGCGCACCGGCCTGATGTCGTCGGCGAGCGGCGCTGCCCGCATCGCGCGGCGCGCTTCGCGTCCACCGGAGCGGCGCGAGCGCTGATCCGCCGCCGCTTCCTGCTTTTCAAGAACCACTGACATGGAGGCACTCCACCTTTCTCGGAAACAGGGCGGCGGTTGGTCCACCATCGGCTGCTTCTTCCCCTTTGTGCCACGACTATGCCGCCGGCATTGGCACAGACCATGAGCCAGCCGGTCTGGTTGCATATGCCAGCGCTAAAGCAAGCGGGGCCGCGATCGGGCGGCCCCGCTTCAAAGGATCGGATAAGTGGATCAGGCGGCGGCGGGCCTGCGTCCGGCGGCGGTGGCCAGTTCCCGGATGCCTGGCTCGATGTGCTGCAGCGCGATCGAGGAAATGCCCAACCGCATGAACCGCGAAGGCTTTTCGGTGCGGTCGAAGAAGCGGTCTCCCGGCTCGATGATAACGCTGCGCGAGGCCGCGGCCTCGGCCAAACCGCGGGAATCGGTGCCGCGCGGGCCTTCGAGCCAGAGCGACGTGCCGCCAGCCGAGTCGGTCGAGCGCCATTCCGGCAGGAAAGCGGAAATCGCATGGACCAGACGTTTGCGCCGTTCGTCGAAGGCGCTCGACAGACGCCGCACCAACGCCTCGTGATGGCCGAGCGACAGGAAGAGCGCCACGGCACGCTGGTTGTTGGCCGGTGGGTGGCGCAGCATGAAGCGGCGCAGTGCCCTCAGCTCCGAGATCAGGCCGGCGGAGGCCACGATGTAGCCAAGCCGCAGGCCCGGAGCCAGCGTCTTCGACATAGAGCCGACATAGACGACGCGACCGGACCGATCGAGGCTCTTCAGCGCCTGCTGCGGCGCCTCGTCGAGAAGCTGGCTGTCATAGCCGTCCTCGATGATGATCTGGTTGTGCCGGTTGGCACGCGCCAGAAGATCCTGTCGCCGCTCGGCCGACAACGGCACCATGGTCGGGCAATGATGGCTCGGCGTGACGAAGACGAAGCCGGAATCATTGGGGATAGAAGAGGTTACGATGCCGGATTGGTCGACTGGCACCGGCTGGATGTCGGCGCCGGCAAGCCGGAAGATCGAGCGCGCGTCGGGGTAGCCGGGGTCTTCCATCGCCACCTTCGAGCCCTTGGTCATCAGCAGCGAAGCCAGCATGTAGAGTGCGTTCTGGGCGCCGAGCGTGACGATGATCTCGTCGGGATTGGCGAAGATGCCGCGCCGGGGCAACAGCCGCGCCTGGATCTGCTCGATCAGCAGCGGATCGTCGCGGTCGACCATGTCCGACGCCCAGTTGCGGATTTCGAGCACCGCCAGCGCCATGCGGTTGCACTCGCGCCACTCGGCGGTCGGGAACAGCGCCGGGTCGAATTGGCCGTAGACGAAGGGGTAGGACGACTTGATCCAGTTCTCGTGCTTGGCGGGCGGCGGCATGTCGCTGGCGGCGATCTGCCGGCGGGCCTTCCAGTCGATCTCATTGGCCTGGTCGGGCGCCTTCTGGTGCGGCTTGGCCGGTGTTGCCAGTACGTCGGGATTGACGAAGTGGCCGCGCCGCTCGCGCGCCACCAGGAACCCCTGGTCGACGAGCTGCTGGAAGGCCAGCACCACCGTTCCGCGTGCGACGCCCAGCTTCTCGGCCAGGATCCGGCAGGAGGGAAGCGGCATCGAGGCGGCGATCTGCCGGTCGAGAATGGCGGCCACGATGGCCTGGCGGATCTGCGCCTGCAGGGTCTGGCCGGATTCGGCCGAAATCCGGAACAGGCCGGACCATATGGCCGTGTCGTTGCGCTGTGGCATGGGAAATCTTCCTCGGATGGCCAGCCATTTTCATTTGGCTGGACCAGTCGAGTGTATGGGTGGCACAAGGGGTTGCGCCAATCAATTTTTCTGATCTTTGGGATTTATGCCAGTGATCCTTCAACCAAAATGGGGCTCTGCGGCCGCCCGGATCGACACATTGTGTCATCGCATCGTGATGCGATGCGGCATCACCGCGTATTGACCGCACGGAATTCGGCTCAATAGGTTTGTCGCGACGACACGCGCCGGAAACATCCGGTCTGATAAGGTGAGTCGAAAAACGCCAGGAGCTCCCCGCCATTGGATAAGTCAGCCTTCCAGAAACAGCTCGCCGCCTTGCGCGATCATCGCACCGCGGCACCTGCCAGCATGCGCCAGGCCTTCGCCGCCGATCCACAGCGTTTCCAGACGTTCTCCGCCACCGACGGCGACCTGTTGCTCGACTGGTCGAAATGCGCCGTCGATGCCGTCACCATGGACCTGCTGGAAAAGCTCGCCGCTGCTGCCGATCTCGAGGGTCGCCGCGCCGCCATGTTCGCCGGCAAGAAGATCAACATCACCGAGGACCGGGCAGTGCTGCACACGGCTCTGCGCAATCTCAGCGGCAAGGGTGTCACGGTCGACGGCCAGGACGTGAAGGCGGACGTCATTTCCGTGCTCGACGCGATGGGCGCCTTCGCCGATGCCATCCGCTCCGGCAACGCGCTAGGTGCCACCGGCAAGAAGATCACCGACATCGTCAACATCGGCATTGGCGGCTCCGACCTCGGCCCGGCCATGGCCACGCTGGCGCTGGCGCCCTATCATGACGGGCCGCGCGCGCATTATGTCTCCAACATCGACGGCGCCCATATCCATGACACGCTGAAGGGCCTGACGGCCGAAACCACGCTGTTCATCATCGCCTCCAAGACCTTCACCACGGTCGAGACGATGACCAACGCGCAGACGGCGCGCGACTGGGTGCAGAAGGCGCTGGGCAAGCAGGCGGTCGGCAAGCATTTCGCCGCCGTTTCGACGGCGCTCGACCTGGTGGCCAAGTTCGGCATCGAGCAGGACCGCGTGTTCGGTTTCTGGGACTGGGTCGGCGGCCGCTATTCGGTCTGGGGGGCCATCGGCCTGCCCGTGATGATCGCCGTCGGTCCAAGGAATTTCCGCGCCTTCCTCGAGGGCGCGCATGAGATGGACGAACATTTCCGCACCGCGCCTCTCGCCGGGAATCTGCCCGCGCTCCTCGGTCTGGTCGGCTGGTGGCATCGCGTCATCTGCGGCTATCCGGCCCGCGCGGTCATCCCCTATGACCAGCGCCTGTCCCGGCTGCCGGCCTATCTGCAGCAGCTCGATATGGAATCGAACGGCAAGGGCGTCACCCTCGACGGCACGCCCGTGGCGACACCGACCGGGCCGCTGGTCTGGGGCGAGCCGGGCACCAATGGCCAGCACGCCTTCTTCCAGCTATTGCACCAGGGCACCGACTTTATCCCGGTCGAGTTCCTTGCAGCGGCCGTCGGCCACGAGCCGGAGCTCAAGCATCAGCATGATCTGCTGCTCGCCAATTGTTTGGCGCAGTCGGAGGCGCTGATGAAGGGCCGCACGCTGGACGAGGCGCGCGCGCAGATGCTGGCCAAGGGCATGAAGCCGGCCGATGTCGACAAGATTGCGCCGCATCGTGTCTTCTCCGGCAACCGGCCTTCGGTGACCATTCTCTATCGCAAGCTCGACCCGCGCACTTTCGGGCGGCTGATCGCGCTCTATGAGCACCGCGTCTTCGTCGAGGGCACGCTGTTCAATATCAATTCCTTCGACCAGTGGGGCGTCGAACTCGGCAAGGAGTTGGCGACCGGCCTGCTGCCTGTCGTGGAAGGCAAGGAAAGCGCCGCAAACCGGGACGCCTCGACCAGGGGCCTTGTGGAACGCATCCACCAATTGCGCGGTTCGGAGTGACTGATTTGGCAGACATCAAGGGTATATTGTTCGACAAGGACGGGACACTTGTCGACTTCAACGCGACCTGGCTCGGCGTGGCCGATTTCATGGCCATGGATGCCGCCGATGGCGACCGCTGGAAGGCCGACAGGCTGCTTGCGGCCGCCGGCTTCGATTTTGCCAACCGGCGCTTCAAGCCGGATTCGATCTTTGCCTCGGGCACCAACATGGATGTCGTCGAGCTGTGGTTCCCGCGTCTGTCCGACGAAGACCAGATGCTGGCCGTCGCCCGCTTCAACGAGATCACCTCGGTGCAGGGCTCGGCGATGGCGGTGGCGCTGCCGGGCATCGTCGGCACCTTGGCGGTGCTGCACAAGAAATCCTACCGGCTTGGCGTCGCCACCAATGATTCCACCAGCGGCGCGGAAAAGACCCTGGTCACGCTGGGCGTCGCCCAGCTGTTCGACGCCGCCTATGGTTACGACGCGGTCGCCAATCCCAAACCCGCGCCCGACACCATCCTGGCCTTTTGCGACCTCACCGGCCTGAAGCCGGCGGAGGTCGCCATGGTTGGCGACAACCGCCACGATCTCGAAATGGCGCGCGCCGGCGGCTGCGGTCTGGCGGTGGGCGTGCTGTCCGGCACCGGCACGCGCGAATCGCTGGCCGGCATTGCCGACGTGGTCCTCGATTCCGTCGCCGACCTGCCGGACTTCCTGTCGACGCGGGTCAAGGAGACGGTTTAATCGCTCCCGTCAGCGCGGGCGCGGTCTCGAAACGAAAGACGCCGCTCGGTTTCAGCGCGGCGTCTTTCACGTCGCCGAAATCCGGCACCTGATATTCGGCGAGCAGTCGCAGCCGGGACAGCGGTAGGTCATGGCGACGGGGATCGCCGACCAGCACCTCGATGCCGGCTGCCAAACAGCGATCGAGGAACGGGATAACACGCAGAGCGACTTCGTGGCCGTAGAACACATCGCCCGCAAGCACGAGGTCGACGGCCGGCGGCGGACCCCTGGTGATATCCTGGTGGACGATCGTGATCTCGACGCCGTTTGCCTGCGCGTTGAGCCCGATAGCGGCAACGCCGTTGCGGTCGATCTCGGCGGCGATCACCTCGCCTGCGCCGGCCTTGGCGGCGGCAATGCCGACAATGCCCGAACCCGCCCCCAGGTCTAGCACGCGACGGCCCGCCACGGTCATCGGATTGTCGAGGACGTGGCGCGCCAGCACCGCGCCGCCGGCCCAGGCATAGGCCCAGTAAGGCGGTTGCTGTTCTGGCGCGTCGCCGTCCGCGTCAGCATCGTCTTCAGGATCGACGAGCCGTCTCAACCCGCTGCCGGGGTGGGCGCTGTAGAGCCGGATTTCGGCGAGCGCCGGCACAGGAACAAGGCGCATGTTCGTCTTGATGAAGTCCGCCGGGTCGAAGCGCGGGCGGCGGCTTGGCAAATCCTTGCCCGGCGCCTCGTCGCCGACGGAATCTGCTCCCACTAGGCGCGCAGTGCCCGCCGCAGGATCTTGCCGACCGGCGTTTTCGGCAATTCGGTCCTGAACTCGATATATCTGGGCCGTTTGTAGCCGGTCAGGTTCTCGCGGCAAAAAGCGGTGATGGCTTCCACGGTCAGGGCCGGATCCTTCTTGACGATGAACAGCTTCGGCACTTCGCCCGAATGCTCGTCCGGCACGCCGATCGCCGCGACTTCGAGAACGCCCGGATGCATGGCCACGACCTCCTCGAGTTCGTTCGGATAGACGTTGAAGCCCGAGACCAGGATCATATCTTTCTTGCGGTCGACGATCTTGGTGTAACCGCGCTCGTCCATGAAGCCCATGTCGCCGGACTTGAAGTAGCCGTCCTTGGTCATCACCTTGGCGGTCTCTTCGGGCCGGTTCCAGTAGCCCGCCATCACCTGCGGTCCCCTGATGCAGATCTCGCCGACCTCGCCGAGCGGCAAATTGTTGCCGTCATCGTCGCGAATAGCGATTTCCGTCGAGGGCAGCGGCAGGCCGATCGTGCCGGTGAAGTCACCGGAACTGAACTTGTTGGCCGTCGCCACCGGGGACGTTTCCGAGAGGCCGTAGCCTTCAGTGACAGGGCAGCCGGTCAATGTCTTCCAGCGTTCGGCGACGCCCTTCTGCACCGCCATGCCACCGCCAAGTGTCAGCACCAGCGGCTTGAAGTCTAGTTTGCGGAAGTCCTCATTATTGAGCAGCGCGTTGAACAGCGTGTTCAGGCCGGGAAAGATGTGGACCGGATACTTTGCCAGTTCCTTGACGAAGCCCGGAATATCGCGCGGATTGGGAATGAGCACGTTGCGAGCGCCTTGCTGCATGCCCATCAGCGCGTTCACCGTCAGCGCGAAGATATGATAGAGCGGCAGCGCGCAGATGAAGTTCGGGTGGGCCGGCTTCGGCTTGATCGTATAGGCGTCTTCCATCCACTGCGCGTTCTGCACGACATTGGAAAGCACATTGCGGTGCAGCAGCGTGGCGCCCTTCGACACGCCCGTGGTGCCGCCCGTATACTGCAGGAAGGCGACGTCGTCGGCCGCAACCTTGGCCGGCTTGAAGTCAAGCCCGGCGCCGGCCTTCATCGCCGCGTTGAACTTGACATGCCCAGGCAGCGACCATGCCGGCACCATCTTCTTCACGCGGCGCACGACCAAGTTGACGATCGTGCCCTTGAGGCCGCCGAGCATGTCGCCCATGGCCGCGACCACGACGTCCTTGACGGCGGTTCTGGCGATGACCGCCTGCAAGGTGTTGGCGAAGTTTTCCAGGATGACGATGGCTTGCGCGCCCGAATCCTTGAGCTGGTGTTCCAGCTCGCGCGGCGTGTAAAGCGGATTGATGTTTACCACGACATATCCGGCGCGCAGGATGCCCATCATCGCCACCGGATATTGCAGAACGTTAGGCATCATGATGGCGACGCGCGCGCCCTTTTGCAGCCCCTTCGATTGCAGATAGGCACCGAAGGCCGCCGACAACTGCTCGACATCGGCGTAGCTGATGGACTTGTCCATGCAGGTGAAGGCCGGCTGGGCGGAAAACTGCTTGCAGGCGGCGACCAGGAAATCGCCGATCGAACTGTAAGGCAACGCGCCGATCTCGGCCGGAACATTTTTCGGATAGCTCTTGAGCCAAGGCTTTTCGGGCAGGCCGGCGGCAAGTTCCGTGAGCGCCCTCGGTAACCGCTTGGCGTCAGCTCCCGCCGGTTTCGATGGCGGCGCCGCG
>NZ_PNOT02000241.1 GCF_002879535.1 Mesorhizobium intechi | reverse complement strand
GCCCAGCCAGTTGGCGGCGATCCGCGCCAGCGGTTCGTCCTGCCGGGGGGTGAAATAGATAGCATAACGCATGGGAAGTCCTCGTCAGACCGCTGCCATAGGTGATTTCCATGACGGATTGACGAAGCTTTGCAGGGTTTTCGAAGGCAAATCGACCCAATAGGTCCTTAGCCGACAATTTTTCCGAGCTGGACCAATAGGTTCAGACGAAATCTGCGACAGGTCAGGCCTTCATCAACCATTCGTGCTCGGGCGCATTGTGGAATTTCCACGTCCGCTTCGGCCCGGCCATGACGTTGAGATAATAGAGGTCGTAGCCATGGCAGGCGGCGCAGGGGTGATAACCCCTGGGCACCAGGACGACGTCGCCGTCCTCGATCGCCATGGCCTCATCCAGGGCGCGATGGCCATCCTTGTCGGCATCGGTATAGACGCGCTGGAAGGCAAAGCCCTGCGGCGGGTTGAGGCGGTGGTAATACGTCTCCTCGAGATAGGATTCTGCGGGCAGATTGTCCTGGTCGTGCTTGTGCGGCGGATAGCTCGATGTGTGGCCGCCCGGCGTGATGACCTCGACCACCAGCAGCGAATCGGCCGGCTTGCCCTCCGGCAGGATGTTGGTGACGTAGCGCGTGTTGGTGCCTTTGCCGCGCACCTCCTGGCCGAGATCGTCCGGCCCGATCACCCGAACAGGTAGACCGCCGCCGAGGCCGGGGGCCGAGCAGACCGCAAGTTCGAGATCGGTGTCAGCCGTCACCGACCAGTCCGCTCGCTCCGGCACATAGACCGACCACGGCTTGCCGTCGAAGGGAGACATGCGCCCGCCGAGCAGGCCGAGATGCTTGCCGCCGGCTTGCGCGGTGCCCTTGCCGGTGACGAAGACCAGGCAGACTTCGCGGTCTTCCGTCTTTCCAGAGGCGCTTTCGCCGGGCCGCAGCCGATACAGGTCGAAACCGACATAGGTCCAGCCGGCGCCTTTCGGCGTCACATGGGCAACGCGGCCATGGCCCTTGTCGGCCTTAACCAGCAGCTTGGACATCGGGTTACTCCTTCGGTTCGGACTCGGCCGGCGCCTTGTTCTCGTCGGCCGGCTTGTAGAGATAGAAGAACTGCCAGACGGCATAGCCGGCGAAGCCGAGCGCGATGGTGCCCCAGAATGGCGTGCCGGTGGCGAACTCGATGATCGACCAGATGACGCAGACCGCGACGACGGCGACACGCCGCCACAACGGGCGGAAGAAAGGGTGCTCGGAATCTTTCATCGGGCCAATCTACAGCAACCTGCCTCGCCGTGAACCCGTTGTGTCATGCATTCGGAAAACCCTGGGTTTCGACCGTGTAGCCGGCGGCCGTCATCACCCGCATAAGCTCCTTGTGGCCAACCTGCGCCATCTTGAGCGGCGGGTTCTTCTTCGGGTCCTGCTCGGCCTCGACCACGAACCAGCCTTCATAGCCATGGTCGGCGAAACGCTGCACGATGGCGCCGAAATCCAGCGAGCCATCGCCCGGCACGGTGAAGGCACCGAGCGCCACGGCGTCGAGAAAGGACTGTTTCGTGCGGTCCAGCTTGTCGATCACATCCATGCGCACATCCTTCACATGCACATGGCTGATGCGCTTGTGGTGGTTGTCGATGGCGCGCAGCACATCGCCGCCGGCAAAGGCCAGATGTCCGGCATCGAGCAGCAGCGGAATGCCTTCGCCGGAATGGCGCATGAAGGCGTCCAGCTCCGGCTCCGTCTCCACCACCGCCGCCATGTGATGATGATAGGACAGCGGCATGCCTTGTTCGGCGCACCATTCGCCGAATTCGGTCAGGCGCCTTGCATAGGCCTTCATCTCGTCGCCTGAAAGTTTCGGCTTGGTGGCCAGCGGCTTCGAGCGGTCGCCCTGGATCGAACGGCCGACCTCGCCATAGACGATGCAAGGCGCGTTGACCGCCTTGAACAGCTCGATCATCGGCTGGATGCGGTCCTTGTTCGTGCTCATCTCCTCATCGACCAGCGTGCCGGAAAACCAGCCGCCGCACAGCGTCACGTCGGCGGCCTTGAGGATCGGCAGCATGACGGCGGGATCGTTGGGGAAACGCCGGCCCATCTCCATGCCGGTGAAGCCGGCCGAACGCGACTGGCGCAGGCACTCCTCCAGCGACACGTCATCGCTCAGTTCCGCAAGATCGTCGTTCCACCATGCGATGGGGGACATGCCCAGTTTGGCTTTCAAGTCGTCACTCCAGTTTCGTGTTTACCCTCCCCCTTGTTGGGGAGGGTCCTAAGCGAGAGGGCAGCGCCGACTTAGCATCAATCGCCGACGCTCTGCATCTGGCGCTTCTCGTCATAGGCCTTGCGCGCCGCGTTGACTTGCGGCCGCGCAGAGACTTCCGGCACCGCCACATCCCACCAATGGCCGCCGGCATCGGTGGAGACCAGCGGGTCGGTGTCGATGACCAGCAAAGTTGTGCGGTCGTTCGTCTTGGCCTTCTGCAGCGCGCTTTCCAGCCCGGCAATCGACGGCACTTTATCGGCGATCGCGCCCATGCTCGCCGCATGCGCCGCGAAGTCGATGTCGGGCAGGATTTCGTGGCGCGCGTCCTTCAGGAGATTGTTGAAGTTGGCGCCGCCGGTCGCCATCTGCAGCCGGTTGATGCAGCCATAGCCACGGTTGTCGAGCAGCACGATGGTCAGCTTCAGACCGAGCATCACCGAGGTGGCGATTTCGGAGTTCATCATCAGATAGGAGCCGTCGCCGATCATCACGACGACCTCCTGGTCTGGTTTGGCCATCTTGGCGCCGAGCCCGCCGGCAATCTCGTAGCCCATGGTCGAGAAGCCGTATTCGCCATGGTACGAACCGGGCGCGCCCGCCTGCCAGAGCTTGTGCAGTTCGCCCGGCAGGCCGCCGGAGGCATTCAGCAGCGTCACATCGGCGCCCATCGCCCGCTGCACCGCGCCGATCACCTGCGCGTCGGACGGAAAGGCGGCGTTGGTCGAGGCCGTGACCTTGGCTGCGTCGGCCTGCCAGGCCCTCTTGCCGGTGCCCGCATTGTCGGTCCATGCGGCAGGCGCCTTCCAGCCTTTCAGTGCGGCACCGAGCTCGGCCAGGCCCTCGGCCGCATCCGCGACCAAAGGCAGCGCGCGGTGCTTGCCGGCATCGAAAGGTTGCACGTTGAGCCCGATGATGGTCTTGCCGGAATTCTTGAACAGCGCCCATGAGCCGGTGGTGAAATCCTGCAGGCGCGTGCCGATCGCGAGCACGACATCGGCTTCTTCCGCCAGCCTGTTGGCCGCCGAGGTGCCGGTGACGCCCACCGCCGCCATGTTGAGCGGATGAACGTCCGGCAGCGAGGATTTGCCGCCTTGCGTCTCGCAGACCGGAATGCCGGCGGCTTCGACGAATTTGGCCAGCGCACCGGAGGCCTGCGAATACAGAACGCCGCCGCCAGCGATGATCAGCGGCTTCTTCGCACCCTTGAGCGCCGCCACAGCTGCGGCAAGCTCGTCGCGGTCCGGCCGCGGCCGGCGCTGATGCCAGACCCGCTCGGCGAAGAAGCTCTCGGGATAGTCATAGGCCTCGGCCTGCACGTCTTGGCAGAGCGACAGCGTCACCGGACCGCAATCGGCCGGATCGGTCAGAACCTGCATGGCGCGATTGAGCGCCGGGATGATCTGCTCGGGCCGGGTGATGCGATCGAAATAGCGCGACACCGGACGGAAGCAATCATTGACCGTCGCCGTGCCGTCGGAAAAGTCCTCGGCCTGCTGCAGCACCGGGTCGGGGATACGGTTGGCGAAGACATCGCCAGGCAAAAACAGGACGGGCAGCCTGTTTACGTGCGCGAGCGCCGCCGCCGTCACCATGTTGAGCGCGCCGGGGCCGATCGAAGAGGTCGCGGCCATGACGCGGCGGCGGAAATTGGCCTTGGCATAGGCGATCGCCGCATGCGCCATCGCCTGTTCATTATGGGCGCGGAAGGTCGGCAATTCGTCGCGAACCTGATAGAGCGCCTCGCCGATGCCAGCGACATTGCCGTGGCCGAAGATCGCCCAGACGCCACCGAAGATGGGCACTTTTCCACCGTCGATCTCGGTCATCTGGCGGGACAGAAAGCGGGTCAGCGCCTGCGCCATCGTCAGGCGGATTGTCTTGCTCATGGTGTTTTCCTCCGCAGTCCTTGTGCCGCGCCTTGTTATGCTGCCCTGCGGCCGCGCGCGGCAAGCCACGCCTCGGTCAACTGTTCGAAGCGCGAGGCCATGTCGGCGACAGCCTCGTCATCCGACATCCTGCCGGCCAGCCATTCCTCGGCCGCATGGACGAAGATGGTGCGGCCGACGGCAAATCCCTTGACGATCGGTGCCTTGGCGGTGGCGGCGAAAGCCGCTTCCAGCTCGTCCTGCGGGGCCTCCAGGCCAAGCAGCACAATGCCACGGCACCAGGGGTCATGCTTCAGGATGACGGCTTCGATCCTGGCCCAGGCGCCGCTCGATGCCTGCGGCTCGAGTTTCCACCAGTCCGGCTTGATGCCGAGGGCATAAAGCTCTTCCAGCGCGCGGGGAATGGTGGTGTCGTCGAGCCTGCCGTGCTTGCCGGCGATGATCTCGATGAGAAGTTCCCGGCCGACTTTGCGCGCCGCCTCGAACAGCGCGCGCAGCTTCTGCTGCTGTTCCTCCTTCAACGCCGCCGGATCGTCGGGATGGTAGAAGCACAGGCACTTGATGCAATGATCGACGGGCCATTCCACCAGCTGCGAGCCGATGTCCTGTGAGAACTCGAAGCGCAGCGGCCGCGAACCCGGCAATTCGACAGGACGGCCGAGCCAGGCGAAGGAATGCCTGGCGAATTCGAACATCGCCTCGCGGCCATGTTTCTCGTCGATCAGCATGCCGTAGCCGTCGCGGCCGGCGGCGACTTTCGCCGCCGCCTTGACCGCCAGCACCTTGAAGTCGCGGATGCGCGCCGGATCGGCGCCGGCCTTCGCCGCGACGTCCTCGAGCTGCACGCGGTGGTCGCAGGCGAGCGCCATCAGCGAGGGGATGTCGCGCCGGCGGGTCGTCGCCCAATGGATGTGGTTGATCGCCTCGTCCTTGCGCAGCGCCCTGTATTTGCTGCCGTTCTTGAGGAAGAATTGCAGTTCCTCGAAGGTCGGGTACTCCGGCGCGCACAGCAGCCGCGACACGGCGAAGGCGCCGCAGGCGTTGGCCCAGGTCGCCGCCGTCGCATGGTCTTCGCCGCCCAGCCAGCCACGCAGGAAGCCGGACATGAACGCGTCGCCGGCACCCAGCACATTGTAGATCTCGATCGGAAAACCCTTGCCGACGACACCATCCTCGAGATCGTCGCTGATCGGTCCGTCATAGACGATGCAGCCCATGGCGCCGCGCTTCAAGACGATGGTGGCCGCCGACAGGGTGCGGATCGTCTTCAGCGCGCTCAGGCAGTCATCGGCGCCCGAGGCGATCATGATCTCTTCCTCGGTGCCGACGATGAGATCGCAATCGGGCAGCACCGTCTTCAACTGCGCCGAGACACGGTCCGATTTGACATAGCGCTCGAAGCCTTCTGCATGGCCGGCGAGGCCCCACAGATTGGGCCGATAGTCGATGTCGAAGACAACCTTGCCGCCCTTGGCTTTCATGATGCGGATTGCCTTGCGCTGGGCGGCGTCGCTGTTGGGGCGCGAAAAATGCGTGCCGGTGACGACGATCGAACGTGCCGAGGCGATGAAGGCCTCGTCGATGTCTTCCGGCGCCAGCGCCATGTCGGCGCAGTCCGAGCGGTAGAAGATCATCGGCGAAACGCCTTCGCTCTCGACCGAAAGCAGCACCAGCGCCGTCAACCGCTCCTTGTCGGTTTTCAAGCCATCGGTGTTGACGCCTTCGCGCTTCAGCTGTTCGCGGATGAAGCGGCCCATCTGCTCGTCGCCGACACGCGTCAGCAGCGCCGAACGAAGGCCAAGCCTGGCCGTGCCGACCGAGATGTTGGCCGGGCAGCCGCCGACCGACTTGGCGAAAGAGGTGATGTCCTCCAGCCGCGAGCCGATCTGCTGGCCATAGAGGTCGACGGAAGCACGACCGATGGTGATGACGTCGAGCGGCGCCAGTTTGGCGTCCACGGCTTCGCTCATTGGAACCTCCCGTCAGTCTTGTTGTCAGGAACAACATGTTTGGGTAACACGCGCGAGCGGCAGCGTGGTGCCGGGAATATGAAATAATAATTCCAATCCATAGTCAATATGGAATGAGCATTCCTTTGTCTAAAATTGCCTGACCATGATCCCGAACCGTAGGACCGCGTAAGCGAAAATTGGCTGCCGGCTTTCGGAAAAGATCATGTTCAAAGAACACAGGATGCAGGCTCAGGCTTTGCGCTTGCGGCCGATATCGCGCCGTTTCTCGCCGACGCCGACGGTCATCGCCATGGCCAGCGCCATCGTCGCCGACAACGAGCGGAAACCAGCGAAATCCGCCTCGGCAACCTCGAACCAGACCCTGGCGAACTGGGCGAGCGGCGAAAATGAGCTGTCTGTGATGGCGACGATCGGCACGCCATGCTCCGAAATGGTGCGTGCTTCCTCGATGGTGGCCGGCGCATAGGGCGAGAAGGAGATGGCGATGACGGCGTCCGCCGGCGTGGCGAAGGCGATCATCTCGGCGTTCAGCCCGGCGGCCGATTCGATCAGCTGGTTGCGGATATTCAGTTTGCCCAGCGCATAGGCGATGTAGCTCGCCACCGGATAGGAGCGCCGCTTGGCCAGGACATAGATGGTCTGCGCCTTTGCCAGCAGCGAAATCGCGTCTTCCAGATGCGCGTCATCCAGCGTGCGCGAAATGTCGTTGAGCGAGGTGCTGGCGGCGGCGACAAAGCCGTCGAAGATAGCGCGGTGGCCGGCGCCGCCCTCGGCCTTGGCGCGCAGTGCCTGCAGCCGCTCGTCATAGGATGAGTTGCGCTCGCGCAGCCGCTCGCGGAACACCTGCTGCAGGCTGGTGAAGCCGTCGAAACCGAGCTGCTGGGCAAAGCGGATCAGGGTGGAGGGCTGCACGCCCGCCGAGGCGGCGATGCTGGCGGCAGTGCCGAAGGCGATGTCGTCGGGATTGTCGAGCGCGTAGGCGGCGATCTGGGCGATGCGCTTCGGCAGGCTTTCGCGCCGGTCGAGGATGGTGGCGCGCAGCGTCTCGAAGTCGCGAGGTACCCGTTCGTCCATCGTCGGCCCGTCCAAGCTCATCCGTGAAGCGTCCTCTCTGCCCCATCATAGCGAGCCTGCGCAAGAACGCCATAAAAAATGAGGCAGACATTCCATTCTTGGAGAAAATGGACTAATTCATCCACGCAGTGCTTCGGGCAGTGGAGGAAACGGAAAATGGTCGGCGTCGGTCTTATCGGCACGGGTTTCATGGGCAAATGCCACGCCATCGCGTGGAGTGCCGTCGGCGCCGTCTTTCCCGACGTGGCCAAGCCCAGGCTCGTCCATCTCGGCGAGGTCAATGAGGAGCTTGCCCAGCGCAAGGCCGGCGAGTTCGGCTTTGCCAAGGCTTCAGGTGACTGGCGCGCCGTCGTCAACGACCCGGAGGTCGATATCGTCTCCCTGACCACGCCCAACCAGTTCCATCCGGAAATGGCCATCGCCGTTCTCGAAGCCGGCAAGCACCTGTGGTGCGAAAAGCCGATGGCGCCGAGCTTTGCCGAAGCCGAGGCGATGGCGTCAGCGGCCAAGAAATCCGGCAAGGTCGCTGCGCTGGGCTATAATTACATCCAGAGCCCGGCCATCCGCCACATCGGCGCGTTGCTCGACGAGAAGATCATCGGCGAGGTCAACCATCTGCGCATCGAGATGGACGAGGATTTCATGGCCGATCCAGAGGCACTGTTCTTCTGGAAGCACGAGGCCGCTTCCGGCTACGGCGCGCTCGACGATTTCGCCGTGCATCCGCTGTCGCTGGTCTCGGTCCTGTTCGGTCGCGTCGCCAGCGTCATCTGCGACATGGCCAAGCCCTATGCCGACCGCAGGCTGGCGGCGGGCGGACGCCGCGCGGTCGAGACCTATGATATCGCCAGCATCTTGATGCATCTGGAAAACGGCATTGCCGGCACGCTCCAGGTCAACCGCTCGGCCTGGGGCCGCAAGGGCCGCATCGCCATCCAGATCTTCGGCTCCAAGGGCTCGATCCTGTTCGACCAGGAGCGGATGAACGAATTGCAGCTCTATCTCACCGCGGATCGCCCGACCGAGCAGGGCTACCGCACCATCCTGGCAGCGCCGCACCACAAGCCCTACGACGCCTTCTTGCCGGCGCCCGGCCATGGCCTGGGCTTCAACGATCTCAAGATCATCGAGTGCCGCGAATTGCTGACGCGGCTCGCCGGCAGGCCGGCGCGCCTCATCGAATTCGCCGAAGGGCTGGAGATTGAGCGCACCGTTCATGCCATGGCTCGCTCCTTCGAGGAGAAGCGCTGGGTGGGGGTCCGGTAATACCCGCTCACCTTAACCGACCGCGGCGGGGGTCTCCCAGCCGTCGACCCAGATCTGCCGCAGGCGATCGCCTTCGCCCTTGAAGTGCAGCCCGGTCGCTCGGCAAGCCTCGATGCGGTCGCTGCGGAAATTGCGGATGGCGTGCCGCAGTTCACACCAGGCGACGATGTTGGCGGACTCGGCGTAATAGATCAGCGCGATCGGCCGGGTGATGCGTTGCGTGATCCGGCCTGCTTCGTCGCGGTAGGAGAGGTCGAGCTTCTCCTCGTCGCGGATGGCCCGGCGCACCAGCGCCAGGTCGATCGCGCCGGCCGAGGGTGCGGCAAAACCCCAGGCGTGCAGCGCATTGGTGTCGAATGTCTGGCGCAGCGGCGGCGGCACCGCGCCGGCAATCTTGCTGCTGACGCGCTTGGCCGCCTGCTTGAGCTCGTCATCGCCCGTGCGCTCCAGCAGCGCCAGCGACAGCACGATCGCCTCCATCTCCTCGATCGAAAACATCAGCGGCGGCAGGTCGAAACCGGGGCGCAAGATATAGCCGATGCCGCGTCCGCCCTCGATCGGCACGCGCATCGCCTGCAGCGCGGCGATGTCGCGATAGATCGACCGTATCGTCACTTCCAGCCGCTCGGCGATCATGGCGGCTGTCACCGGCTGCCGTGCCAGCCGCAGGATCTGGATGATCTCGAACAGGCGTGACGCCTTGCGCATTTTCCTCACCCCGCTCCGACTGCAACTGACACACCATTGTCAGTTGGGTCGACCTATAGGACTGCCTATCAAATTGAAAATCAACAGGTTCCGCTGCGGCTTGGTGGAACGAGGCGGCAGGCAACTGACATGGGTTACGCGGAAAATCTCTGGCTTTTCTTTATCCTGCTGTTCGGCATCATCGCCGTTCCGGGCATGGACATGCTGTTCGTGCTGGCCAATGCGCTGACCGGCGGCCGCGACAGGGGCCTTGCGGCGACCGGCGGCATCATGGTCGGCGGCATGGTACACACGCTGAACGGGGCGATCGGCGTGGGCCTTCTCATGCATTTCTTGCCGATCCTGTTCAAGCCGCTGCTGATCGCCGGCGCCGCCTACATGGCCTTTATCGGCATCACGCTGATGCGCAGCTCCATCACCGTCGGCCATGACGAGCCCGTTGGCAGCCGCTCCGCATGGAAAGCGTTTCGCCAGGGGCTGGTGACCTGCCTGATCAATCCCAAGGCGTATCTGTTCGTGCTTGCCGTCTACCCACAGTTCCTGAAGCCGGACTACGGCCCGATCTGGGTGCAGGCGACTGTCATGGGGCTGATGACGGTGATCACGCAGGCCGCGATCTATGGTGGGCTTGCGATCACCGCCGGGCGCAGCCGCAAGCTTTTGATCGCCAATCCGCGGGCGACCATTCTTGCCGGCCGGGCGGCCGGGCTGTTGCTCTTTGCGGTCTCGGTGTTCACCGCCTGGGAAGGGCTGAGGGCGGCGTAGTCTGCTCTTTGTTGGAGCATGATCTCTGGACAAACGGAAACCGTTTGTCCGAGAAAACCGGTTTCCACTTTTCGGGATCATGCTCCAGCGCCGCCCCTCCCACATCGCCATCGGGTCAGGCGGCGCCCTGCCGGCTTTCCAGCATGGCGCGGTGTGCGGAGCGGCGCCACTCGACGGCGCCGGCTAGGCCATGCAGCACGGTCTCGGTGGTCGCCCAGTCGATGCAGCCGTCGGTGATGCTCTGGCCGTAGACCAGCGGCTTGCCGGGCACCACGTCCTGCCGGCCGGCAACGAGATTGCTCTCGATCATCAGACCGATGATGCGTTCGTCGCCCGCCGCCACCTGGCCGGCCACATCGGCCGCCACCTTCGGCTGGTTCTCCGGCTTCTTGGCCGAGTTGGCGTGGCTGGCATCGATCATCAGCCGGGGCGCGACACCGATGCGGGCGAGTTCGACCGAAGCCGCCTCGACGCTAGCCGCGTCATAATTGGGCTGGACGCCGCCGCGCAGGATGACGTGGCAGTCCTCATTGCCTGTGGTCGTGGCGATGCCGCTGCGTCCGCCCTTGGTCACCGCCATGAAATGATGCGGCTGGGCGGCCGATTTCACGGCCTCCCCGGCGATCCTGAGATTGCCGTCGGTGCCGTTCTTGAAGCCGACCGGGCAGGAGAGGCCCGAGGCCAGCTCGCGGTGGATCTGGCTCTCGGTGGTACGCGCGCCGATGGCGCCCCAGGCGACGAGATCGGCAATGTATTGCGGTGTGGTCATGTCGAGGAATTCGGTCGCCGCCGGCAGGCCGAGATTGTTGACGGCCGACAGCACGTTGCGGGCCATCCTGAGCCCCTTGTCGATGTTGAAGCTGCCGTCGAGGTCGGGATCGTTGATCAGGCCTTTCCACCCGACCGTCGTGCGCGGCTTCTCGAAATACACCCGCATCACGATCTCGAGCCGGTCGGACAGGGTCTCGCGCAGCGCCGCCAGACGGCTGGCATAGTCAACGGCCGCGACCGGATCGTGGATCGAACAAGGTCCGACAACGACAAGCAATCGGTCGTCGGTGCCGTTCAAGATGGCATGGATGGCGTTGCGCGAGGCGCTCACGGTGCGCGTCGCCGTCAGCGTGCGCGGGATCTCCCGCATCACCTGGTCCGGCGTGCTCAGTTCTCGGATTTCCTTGACCCGGAGGTCGTCTGTGGTGGTCAACACGGCTTTCTGCTCCTGTTAGGAGACCTGCCGGCTGAAACAAAAAAGCCGCCAGGTCTGGCGGCTGTTCGGATGTTGTTGCTGCAATCTTCAGATCGAGCGCAATCCTCCCGCCGCCAGCGAGCTGCTAAAGTACCAATAGGTGGCGGACAGGTTGATCATGCGGCCCATATAGTCGATGCGGAGGCGTTTGTCACGCCCCCTCGACGACAGTCAATTGGGGATGAGCCGTACCCTCCCGACTTCGTCATCCTCAGGCTGCGCCGCGTTGCTTCGCTCCTTGCTCCGCCCGTGGATGACGAAGTGAGGAGCGTTTGCGCAGGGCCCGCTGCTACTCCGGCGACGACCCCGCAACACTCTGGTCGTAGTCGACCAACGACCCGGTCATGACGCCCGATTGTGGGCTGACCATGTAGCTGATCAGCCGCGCGAGCTGGTCCGGCTTGACCAATTGGCCCATCGGCTGCGCGGCCTCGGCTTTCGCCAGCCAGTCGTCCGGGGCGTCGTGCCATTTCTTCTGCACGATGTCTTCGCCCTCTGTGTCCATCCAGCCCGGCAGCACGGCGTTGCAGCGGATGCGGTTGTGACGATAGGCATTGGCGACGTTCTTGGTCAGCGTCATCAGGGCGCCCTTGCTGGTCGAATAGGGCGTCAGGAAGGACTGGCCGGCATGCGCCGACATCGACAGCACGTTGACGATCGAGCCCGGCGCCTTGCGCTCGAGGAGATGGGTGACCAGCCCCTGCATCAGGAAGAAGGGGCCGCGAACATTGGTGGCGAAGATCTGGTCGAAAAGCTCCTCCGAGGTTTCGACCAGGGAACCGCGTGCCGAGGTGGCGGCGGCGTTGACCAGCGCGTTCAGCGTGCCGAAATGGGCGAGCGCGGTCGAAACCGCGCGCTTGCAATCCGCCACCTTCGAGATGTCGGCGCTGACGAAGATCGCGTCGACGCCGGCTTTTTTGAAGTAGGCGATGGCCTTGTCCCCCTTCTCCTGCGACCGGCCGACAAGCGCCAATGCCCGGCAGCCTTCGTCGGCCAGCGCCTCGGCGACGGCAAAGCCGATGCCTTGCGCCCCGCCGGTGACGATGGCGCGTGTCTGTGAATTACGATCGGCGGATGCGCTCATCGCTTTGCTCCTGTGGCCTGGACCCGGATTCCGGTTCTTACTTGTCGAGACGAACGGTCTTGCCTGTCGTTGCCGACTTCAGCGCCGCATCCGCCAGCTTCAGCGCCAGGAGGCCGTCGGCGCCGCTCGGCGCCGCCTTCTTGCCGGACGTCGCAGCGGCGATGAACGAGGCGATCTCGATGGCATAGGCGTCGAGATAGCGGGTCATGAAGAAGTCGTGCAGCGGCGGGCGCGTATAGCCCTTCTCATTGGCCAGTTCGATCGACACCGGCCGCTGGTTTTCCGCCGCGATCATGCCTTTCGAGCCATGCACTTCGATGCGCTGGTCGTAGCCATAGGTGGCGCGGCGCGAATTGGAGATCACGGCCTGCTTGCCGGAAGCCGTCTCCAGGATAACGCTGACACTATCGAAATCCCCGGCCTCGCCAATCTTCTTGTCAACCAGCACCGAGGCATGTGCGGAGACCGCCACCGGCTCCTCGCCGAGCAGGAAGCGCGCCATGTCGAAATCATGGATGGTCATGTCGCGGAAAATGCCGCCCGAGCGCTTGATGTAATCGACCGGCGGCGCGCCCGGATCGCGCGACGTGATGGTGACCATCTCGACCGTGCCGATGGCGCCGTCGTCGATTGCCTTGCGCACGGCGGCGAAGTGGGGATCGAAGCGGCGGTTGAAGCCGACCATCAGCGTCGCCTTGGCCTTCTCGACCACGGCCAGGCATTTCTCGACGCGCTTGACGTTCAGGTCGATCGGCTTCTCGCAGAAGATCGCCTTGCCGGCCTTGGCGAAACGCTCGATCAGATCGGCATGGGTGTCGGTCGGCGTGCAGATGACGACGGCGTCGATGTCGTTGGATTTTTCGATGGCGTCGATGGTGCGCACCTCCGCGCCATAGGCGCTCGCCAGCTCTTTTGCCGCCTTCTCGAAGGCATCGGCCACCGCCACCAGTCTTGCATCGGGATTGGAGCCGACGGCGCGGGCGTGGACCTTGCCGATGCGGCCGGCACCGAGGAGGGCGAAACGAACAGTCATGGATATTTCCTCTGAGGGATGGGTTCGAGGGCGTTGTGTCCGCACCTTCCTGTCAGGGAAAGGTGGCTGGGTATTTTCTTGGCGCGGCAGATCGTCCCGGAAGCGCGTGACCCTGCGCCTAGGCCGCGAGCTCTGCCTCTCCGGTCTTGGCGCCGGTGATGTAGGAGACGATGTCCTGGCCGTCGGTGTTTTCCTTGCGCAGATTGGCGACGATGCGCCCGCGCCGGAACACCACGATGCGGTCGCACAGGTCGAACACCTGGCGCATATTGTGGCTGATCAGGATCAGCGGCTCGCCATTGTCCTTCAGCGTGCGGATGATGTTTTCAACTTGCGCCGTCTCCTGCACGCCGAGTGCGGCGGTCGGCTCGTCCATGATGATCAGCTTGGAGGCGAAGGTCGCGGTGCGCGCGATCGCCACGCACTGGCGCTGGCCGCCGGACATGTGGCGGATGGTGTTGGAGAGATTGGGGATCTTCACCGCAGTGCGCACCAGCGCCGCTTCGGTCGCCTTGCGCATGTATTTGCGGTCCAGGATCGAGAACGGTCCGAGATTGAACAGCACCTTTTCGCGGCCGAGGAAAAGGTTCGACGGCACGTCGAGGTCGTCGGCCAGCGCCAGGTTCTGGAACACCGTCTCGATGCCCGCCTCGCGCGCCTCGATCGGACCGGTGAAGTTCACCTCCTTGCCGTCGAACCAGATCTGGCCGCTGGTGCGCTGCTCGACAGCGGTGATCTGGCGCACGAAGGTCGACTTGCCGGCGCCATTGTCGCCCATGATGGCGACATGCTCGCCCTTGCGCAGTTCGAAGTTGGCGCCTTCCAGCGCATGCACGCCGCCATAGCGCTTGGTCAGGTTTTCGGTCTTCAACACGATGTCTGACATGATCAAGCCCTCAATGCCCGCAGGCGTTGGCGCCACTGGTCCAGAACGACCGCACCGACGATGATCACGCCCTTGACCATCTCCTGGTAGTAGGCGTCGAGGCGCAGGAAGGTGAAGCCGGAGATGATGACGCCGAAGATCAGCGAGCCGATCACCGTTCCGATGATCGAGCCGCGGCCGCCCGACAGCGAGACGCCGCCGATGACCGCCATGGCGATGGCGTCGAGTTCGTACATCACGCCCATGCCGGCCTGCGCGGTGAGGTTCTTGGAGCAGAGCACCACGGCGGCCAGCGAGGCGAGAATGCCAGCGATGACGTAGACCAGGATCTTGTGGTTGGCGATCTTGATGCCGGACATGCGCGCGGCGTCCTCGTTCGAGCCGATGGCGTAACAGTGCTTGCCATACCTGGTGTAGGTCATGATGAGCTGGAACAGCAGGGCCAGCGACAGGAAGATGATGACGGGCATGAGGCCCTTGCCGATCGCCGCGAAACTGTCGGTGGGAAACGAGATCGGCTGGCCCTTCGACCACCATTTGGCGATGCCGCGCGCGGTCACCATCATGCCGAGCGTGGCGATGAAGGGCGGAATGCGCGTGTAGGCGATCAAGGAGCCATTGACGAGGCCGGCGAGCAGCCCACAGCCGATCGCCACCAGCAGCGGCACGAGGACAGGCAGGTCGGTCCAGCCTTGCGCCAGGAACATCGCCTTTGGGTTGGGATTGCCGTTGACCGTCGCCACCTGGGCGAAACTCATGGCGATCATAGCGGTCGCGCCGACGATCGAACCTGAAGACAGGTCGATGCCGCCGCAAATGATCACCTGCGTCACGCCGATGGCGATGATGCCGACGATCGACACCTGCAGGATGATGATCTGCAGGCGGGCCTCGTTGAAGATCCCCGAGACGTCGCTGCGGGTGTTGAACAGGAAACTGTCGCCCAGAAAGATGCGGCCGATAAGTTCGAAGATGACGACGAGAATGACGAGCGCCAGGAAGACATTGAATTCGGCCGGCCATGCGCGCTTCTTCGCATCGTAGGTGAGCCCTCCGACGCCATGAGATGTCTGTGCCAATCTTCTATCCTCCGTCGGCCACGGTCGCCCCTCGAGCCCCTTCAGGCGCCGAGGGAAAGGGGAGCGGCGCTGCCCTCTGCGCGAGAGCGCCGCCCTGAATGTCCGCGGCTCAGTTCTTCTTCAGGAACTTGTCGATGTTCGCCGGGGTCACCAGCTGGAACGGCACGTAGACCTTGTGCTCGACCTTCTCGCCCTTGGACAGTTTCAGCGCCGCGTCCAGCGCGCCCGCGCCCTGGCCGGCCGCGTCCTGGAACACGGTTGCGTCGAGGTCGCCGGCCTGCATGGCGGCAAGCGCGTCCTGCGTGGCGTCGACGCCGCCGACGACAACCGACTTCATGTCGATGTTGGCGGCCTTCATCGCCTGGATGGCGCCGATGGCGCTTTCGTCATTGTTGGCGATGACGCCGTCGAACTTCTTGCCGGTCGACAGCCAGTTGGTCATCAGGTTCTGCGCCTCGTCGCGGTTCCAGTTCGACGTCTGCTTGTCGATGATCTTGATGAAGCTGCAGTCCGGCGTGGCGATCACCTCTTCAATGTCCTTGGTGCGCTGCACGGCGGCCTGGTTGGAAAGCTCGCCCATGATCACGTAGACATTGGCTTCCTTCTTGCCGGCTTCCTTGAACAGGCGGCAGACTTCCTTGGTCTCGAGCGTGCCGGAATCGGCTTCGTTCGAGGCGACGAAGGCCTGGTTGTCGGGCAGCGAGTTTACGTTGACCGGCTCGCGGTTGACATAGACCAGCGGGATCTTGGCGGCAGCGGCAGCGTCCGACATCGCTTGCGTGGCCGAGGTGTCGACCGGGTTGACGATGATCGCGTCGACGCCCGAAGCGGCGAAGTTCTTGATCTGGTCGAGCTGCTTGGCAACGTCGTTCTGTGCGTCTTCGACCTGCAACTCGACGCCGCTCATGCCCTTGGCCTGGGCGATCATCCCATTGCGCAACACGGTGAGGAAGTTGTCGTCGAACTTGGCCATCGATACGCCGATCTTGGCGGCAAAGGCCGATGAACTCATCAGCGCCGCAAAAGCGACGCCCAAAAGCAGTTTCTTCATTTTATATCTCCTCCACTTTTGGTGTCCGGTTGCAC
>NZ_PNOT02000116.1 GCF_002879535.1 Mesorhizobium intechi | reverse complement strand
ACGCAAGCCGTCGCCGCCACTCCGGTTTCCGGCGGAAATTTCAAAGCCGCCGGCTGGTCGTCTTCGACCGCCGACACGCTTGATCCGGCAAAGGCGTCGCTCTCCACCGACTATGTCCGCTGCTGCTCGCTCTACAATCGCCTCACCTTCCTCGACAAGGACGGCGTCACGCAGATGGAGCTGGCCGAGAGCTTCGACAGCAAGGACGCCAAGACCTGGACCGTGAAGCTGCGTAAGGGTGTCACCTTCCACGACGGCAAGGACCTTACCGCCGACGACGTCGTCTTCTCGCTGAAGCGCCATCTCGACAAAGCGGTTGGCTCCAAGGTCGCCAAGATCGCAGCACAGATGACCGGCTTCAAGGCTGTCGACAAGTCGACCGTCGAAATTACCCTCGCCGACCCGAATGCGGATCTTCCAACCATTCTGGCATTGCACCATTTCATGATCGTCCAGGACGGCACCACGGACTTTTCCAAGGGCAATGGCACCGGGGCCTTCGTGCTGCAAACGTTCGAACCGGGCGTGCGTTCGGTGGTCACCAAGAACAAGAACTACTGGAAGTCGGGCAAGCCCTATCTCGACTCCTTCGAGTTCATCGCCATCAGCGACGACAGCGCACGCGTCAACGCCCTGCTTTCCGGTGACATCAATTTCGCGGCTTCGATCAATCCGCGCGCCATGAAGCTCGTCAGCGGCCAGCAGGGCTTCGAATTGTCGAAATCGACTTCAGGCAACTACACCGACCTCAACATCCGGCTCGACATGGATCCTGGCAGCAAGGCCGACTTCGTCACCGGCATGAAGTATCTGGTCAACCGCGAGCAGATCGTCAAATCGGCTTTGCGCGGGCTCGGCGAAATCGGCAACGACCAGCCCGTCTCGCCGGCGAACATCTACCACAATGCAGACCTCAAGCCGAAGGCGTTCGATCCGGACAAGGCGAAGTTCCACTTCCAGAAGGCGGGCTTGCTTGGCCAGTCCATCCCAGTGGTCGCCTCCGACGCCGCGACCTCGTCGATCGACATGGCAGTGATCATCCAGGCCGCCGGCGCCGATATCGGCATGAAGCTCGACGTCCAGCGCGTCCCGGCCGACGGCTACTGGGATAATTACTGGCTCAAGGCGCCTATCCATTTCGGCAACATTAATCCACGCCCGACCCCGGACATCCTGTTCTCGCTCCTCTATGCTTCCAACGCACCGTGGAACGAAAGCCAGTACAAGTCCGAGAAGTTCGACAAGTTGCTCGTCGAGGCGCGCGGTTCGCTCGACCAGGCCAAGCGCAAGGAAATCTACAACCAGATGCAGACTATGGTGGCCGAGGAGGCCGGCACCATCATCCCGGCCTACATTTCCAACGTCGATGCCCTTTCCAGCAAGGTGAAGGGTTTGGAAGCGAACCCGCTCGGTGGCATGATGGGCTACGCAATGGCGGAATATCTCTGGCTCGAAGCCTGAGAGGCGCTGGTCGGGGACCGGGCAGCCGGTCCTCGACACTGCATTGCGCAAGATTGTTGGCCGACTGCAGCCCGGGAGCGCTTCCATGAAGTCTGGGGTTCTGAAGCTCGTGATGAAGCGACTGGCGGTCGCGTTGGTCACCCTTCTGATCGTCCTGTTCGCCGTATTTTTCGCCACCAGCATGCTGCCTGGCGACACCGCGTCGATCCTTCTCGGCCAGGCGGCGACACCCGAGGCTGTCGCCGGCCTGCGCGAGGCCATGCATCTCAACGATCCGGCGATCCTGCGTTTCCTGCTCTGGCTCGTCGGGCTGCTCCACGGCGACCTCGGCACCTCCTATGCCAACCAGATGCCGGTCGCGGCGCTGATCGGCGGGCGCCTGGTCAACACCATGAAACTCGCCGCCATCACGACGATGCTCTCGGTCCCGCTGGCGCTGACGCTCGGGATCACCGCGGCGATGCTCAGGGGCTCGGTCTACGACCGCACCGTCACCGTCTTTTCGATCGGGGTCATTTCCGTGCCCGAATTCATGGTCGCGACCCTCGCGGTCCTGCTCTTCGCCGTCTATCTCAAATGGCTGCCGGCGCTGTCCTCGGTCAATGAGGCGCATTCGGTGACCGACCTTGTGCGCATCTATGCGATGCCGGTGATCACGCTCACCTTCGTCATCTCCGCGCAAATGATCCGCATGACCCGCGCCGCGGTGATCGAGACGCTCTCCACGCCCTATGTCGAGATGGCGCTTCTGAAAGGCGCCTCGCGCAGCCGCATGGTGCTGCGGCACGCGCTCCCCAATGCGCTCGGGCCGATCGTCAACGCGGTTGCGCTCTCGCTTTCCTATCTGGTCGGCGGCGTCATCATCGTGGAGACAATCTTCAACTATCCCGGCATCGCCAAGCTGATGGTCGATGCCGTCGCGACCCGCGACCTGCCCTTGATCCAGAGCTGCGCGATGATCTTCTGCCTCGGCTACCTCTTCCTCATCACCGCCGCCGACATCATCGCAATCATGTCGAACCCGAGGCTCAGATGACGATGGCGCGCGCGACAACCTCCCGACGGTCGTTCCTGGGCCATAGCTACAGCCTCGTGGGCGTCGTGGCCGCTTTGGTCATCCTGGCCTGGACGCTCGTCGCGATCCTCGCTCCCTACATCATTCCCCATTCGATCGGAGACATTGTCGACGACGACTATTTCGGCCCGATGCGGCAAGGGCTGTGGCTCGGCTCCGACTATTTGGGTCGCGACATGCTCTCGCGGGTTCTGATGGGCGCGCGCTACACCGTCGGAATATCGCTTGCCGCCGTCTTCATTGCCTGCTTTTCGGGCGTCGTGCTGGGGATGATAGCGGCCGTCACCGGCGGCTGGCTCGACACGTGTCTCAGCCGCTTTCTGGACGCGATGAACTCCATTCCCAGCAAGCTTTTCGGTCTTGTCGTCGTTGCCGCGGTCGGCTCGTCGATCCCTGTGCTGATCCTGACACTCGCGGTCATCTATATCCCTGGCGCCTACCGCTTCGCGCGAGCGCTCGCCGTCAACATCAACACCATGGACTTCATGACAGTCGCCCGCGTGCGCGGCGAAAACACCATCTATCTCATCGGCTCCGAGATCCTCCCCAACATCATCCGCCCGGTGCTGGCCGACTTCGGCCTGCGCTTCGTCTTCATCGTGCTGCTGCTTTCGGGCCTCTCCTTCCTGGGTCTCGGACTCCAGCCGCCGCTCGCCGACTGGGGCGCGCTTGTGCGCGAGAACATCGGCGGTCTGCCCTTCGCGGCGCCCGCCGTTGTCGTGCCCTCGCTGGCGATCGCCAGCCTCACCATCAGCGTCAACCTGCTGATCGACAATCTGCCGCAGAAGATCAGGGACCGGGACGCATGACCAATCTCGTCGAGGTCAGGGATCTGAGGATCGAGGCGACCACCGACGCCGGCAGGATTGTCGAAATCATCAAAGGCGTCAGCCTCGACATCCCCGACGGCGAGATCGTCGCCCTGATTGGGGAAAGCGGCTCCGGCAAGACGACGGTGGCGCTTTCTCTGATGGGTTATGCAAGACCCGGCTGCCGGATCACCGGCGGCGAGATCAACGTGAACGGCAAGAACATGGCAGCAATTTCCGAGAAGGAACGCGCCAGGTCACGCGGCACAGACATCGCCTACGTTCCGCAGAGTGCCGCCGCATCCTTCAATCCCTCGTCGACGATCATGGAGCAGGTGATCGAGGTCACGCGGATCCACAATCTGATGCCGCCCGAGCAAGCGCGCCAGCGTGCGGTCGAGCTGTTCAAGGCCCTGTCGCTGCCGGATCCGGAAGGGATCGGCGCGCGCTATCCGCATCAGGTTTCGGGTGGGCAATTGCAGCGCTTGGCGGCGGCGATGGCGCTTATTGGCGATCCCAAGCTGGTCATCTTCGACGAGCCGACAACGGCCCTCGACGTGACAACCCAGATCGACGTGCTGAAAGCCTTCAAATCGGTCATGCGGGCAGGCGGAATAGCAGGTGTCTATGTCTCCCACGACCTGGCGGTCGTTGCCCAGATCGCCGACCGCATCGTGGTGTTGAAGGGCGGCGAAGTGCAGGAGACCGGCACCACGGCGGCCATCCTTTCGGCGGCCACGCATGCCTATACGCGGGAGCTGCTCGCCGCCTTCGAACCAAAACCACGGCAAACACAGGCCAATGCAGATGTCGGCGCGAAAGCGCTGCTGCGGATCGACAACCTGACGGCAGGCTACGGACCGGTGCGGACCAACGGACAGCCTGTTGTCCGCGCAGTCGATTCTGTCAGCCTTCTCGTCGAAAGGGGGCGCAATCTCGGCGTTATCGGCGAATCCGGCTGCGGGAAATCGACCTTGGCGCGAGCCATTGCCGGCATCCATCCGGCGGCTACCGGCGACATCGTCTTTGACGGCAAGGCACTGGAGCGTGCCGCGAAGAACCGCAGCCGCGACCAGCTGCGCGAGATGCAGATCGTGTTCCAGTATGCCGATACCGCGCTCAATCCGGCCAAGTCGGTGGAGGATATCATCTCTCGCCCGCTGGCCTTCTATCACGGGCTCGACAGGGAAGCGCGCTCGAAGCGCGTCGACGAGTTGCTCGACATGGTGCGCCTGCCGAGGACGCTTCGTTACCGTCGTCCATCGGAACTCTCTGGCGGCCAGAAGCAGCGCGTAAACTTCGCGCGCGCCCTGGCGGCCGACCCCAAGCTCATCATCTGCGACGAGATCACCTCGGCGCTCGACACGGTGGTGGCGTCCACCGTGATCGAGTTGCTCAAGGAGCTGCAGCGAGAGCTGGAACTTTCCTACATCTTCATCAGCCACGACCTCTCCGTCGTCGAGGCCATCTGCGATCAGATCATGGTCATGTACAACGGCGAGCGGGTGGAACAGATCACACCCGACAAGGTGAAGGCACCCACCCACCCCTATTCCAAGCTGCTGTTCTCCTCGGTGCCGAAGCTCGATCCGACATGGCTCGACGGCCTCGTCCGCGACCCCGAGCTCGTCAACCAATACGGCCACCGCTGACTAAATCGGAAACAGGCTGGGCAGCGGCATGTGCGTCTTGACGATGGGTGACTTCAGCACGACGAAGCTGAAATACTTGTCGATGCCGATGTCCATGTCGGTCAGCCGCTCCATGATCGTCTGGTATTCGCCGATGCCTGCGGTCACAAATTTCATCAGGTAGTCGTAGCCACCTGAGACAAGATGGCATTCGATGACCTGGTCGATCTTCTCCACGACGGCCAGGAAGCGAGCGAAGTCAACCTGACGATGGTTCTTCAACGTGATTTCGGTGAAGACCGTCAGCGCCTGGCCGAGCTTGCCGAGATTGATCTGAGCGGAATACCCTTCAATATAGCCTTCGGACTGGAGTCTCTTGACCCGCATCAAGCACGGGCTCGGCGACAGATGCACCAGTTCCGCCAGTTCCACATTGGTGATGCGGCCGTTCTTCTGCAATTCGTGAAGTATCCTGATGTCGATCCGATCCAACTTCACGGCCGCCTCCGGAGAAAACACACCACAGCACAAAATGCTGCCTTGCCAATGACCATGGAGACTATCACAGCCGTCTGGCCTGTCCATCCAGGCGGATACCCTCTGAGAGGCAGGGCCTCCCGATTTCGGTAGAGCTGCCAGAATAAAATTCTGCTTCGACCTTAACTGCAGCAGCGGCTGCCTGCGCTACGCGCTAGATTGAAGCGTCGAAGCAGGGAAGACCATGCGCGCGCCACTGCAGCAAATCGAGACATCCGGCGAACTGCCGCGATCCGCGGATACAGTCGTGATCGGCGGCGGCATCGTCGGCGTCTTCGCAGCCTACTATCTGGCAAGGCGCGGCATGAAGGTCGCGCTTGTGGAAAAGGGACGTATAGGCGCAGAGCAATCCAGCAGGAACTGGGGATGGTGCCGCCAGCAGAACCGCGACGCCCGCGAATTGCCGATGGCGATGCGAAGCCTCGATCTTTGGGAGCGCTTTGCAGCCGAAGCAGGCCAGGACACGGGCTTCCGCCGCTGCGGCCTGCTTTATCTCAGCAACGACGAGGCGGAACTGGCCGGCTGGGCGCGCTGGCGTGACTTCGCCAAGACGGCCGGTGTCACCACCCAAATGCTCGACGGCGCGGCGGCGAGTGAGCGCGGCCGCGCCACGGAGCGGGCGTGGAAAGGCGGCGTGTTCTCACCGACCGACGGCACCGCCGATCCGTCACGGGCCGCGCCAGCGGTCGCCCGCGCCATTCTCGAGCGTGGCGGCAGCGTACATCAGAGTTGCGCCGCGCGCGGTATCGAGACCGAAGGGGGGCGCCTGAGCGCCGTGGTCACGGAACGCGGAACAATCCGGACAAAGGCGGTGGTGATGGCCGGCGGCGCCTGGGCCTCGTCATTCTGCCGTCAGTTCGGCTTCCGCTTCCCACAAGCGTCGGTCCGCTCGTCTATCCTGTCGGTCTCGCCCGGTGCCGCGGGCCTGCCGGATGCGTTGCACACGGCAAGGGTCTCGGCCACCCGTCGCGGCGACGGCGGCTACACGCTTGCCATAAGCGGGCGCGGCCGCGTGGACGTCACGCCGCAGCAATTGCGCTTCTCCTCGCAATTCCTGCCCATGTTCCTGAAGCGGTGGCGAAGCCTGGCGCCCGGCGGCCTGCAAGGGATGCGCTCGGGCCACGAAACGCTCCGACACTGGCGGCTCGACCAGCCGACGCCGATGGAGCGAATGCGCATCCTCGATCCGATCCCGGACCGGGCGACCATTCGCCTGACCCACGCCCGCGCGCTCGAGCTGCTGCCCGACCTCCGAAAGACCAGGATCAGCGCGGCCTGGGCCGGCTACATCGACAGCACGCCGGATGGCGTGCCCGCTATCGGCGAGATAACGACCCTTCCTGGGTTCTTCCTGGCTGCCGGGTTTTCGGGGCACGGCTTCGGCATCGGGCCCGGCGCCGGCCACCTCGTCGCGGACCTGGTGACCGGATCGGAACCGATCGTCGATCCGACATCCTACGATCCCCGACGCTTCGATGCTTCCGCCTGGGGAAAGGTCGCCGATTTCTAGGAGGTGATCGTCATCCATGCACGACTTCAGCCGTCCCGCAAAAAGGCGCTGATAGGCGCTGGCCTAGCAGGAGCCTGTGCACGGAACCGGCCGACGGCGTCGGGCGTGCAGCCTGCTTGCGCCGCAACAAGCTCAACGGCAGCCAAAAGGCAGTAACGCCCCTGACAGCGCCCCATGCCGGCGCGTGAGAGCGACTTAACCCTGTTGGCCTCGCCGCCACCGAAATCCACGCTTCGGCGTACATCTCCGGCACTCACATTCTCGCAGCGGCAGACGATCGCATCGTCGGGGAGTGCCTGCGCCATCGACGCCGGCCAGGGAAAGGCGCAAGCCAGGCCGCGGGCAAAGCGCGCGAGCCCGGCGAGCTTGCGCAGATCAGCTGCGGTGGAGGGCGCCGGATGTCCCAGATCGGCAAGGCATGCCGCCGCCGCGAGGCGCCCAGCGATCTCCGCGCCGTCCGCTCCCAGTAGGCGAACCCCATCGCCCGCAAGGTAGATGCCATTGCCGGCCCGACCCATCTCGTCGGTCTTTGGCAGCCATTGCCGCCACTGTTCGTCATAGGTGAAGGCGCATCCCACGAGGTCGGCCAAGTGGGTCTCAGCCCGCAGGTGCCAGCCCATGCCGACCATGTCGCATGGGGAGAGGCGCTCGTTTCCGCCAGCGTCGCGCCAGCGCATGGCGGTGACGCCCTGTTCGTCGGCCTCGATTCGGTCGAGGGTCACGCCCGCATGGTAGCGACCGCCGAGCCTCGCCCGCAGGGCCAGGCCGCGCAACGCGACCAATGGCCGGGCGGCAATTCCGCCGAGCCCCCGCATCTGCTGGTGCCAGGGCGAGGTGTCGAGCACCGCCGCTACATCCGCTCCAGCCTTGACGAGTTGGGCGCCGACCAGCGTCAGCAGAGGCCCTGATCCGATCAGGACGATCCGCCGCCCCAGCGCCACGCCCTGCGCCTTGAGCGCGATCTGGGCCGCGCCAAGGCTGTAGACACCAGCGCTCTGCCAGCCCGGGACGGGAGCGACGCGGTCGGATGCGCCCGTGGCGAGGATCAGGCCATCATGGGAGATCACGCGCACGCCGCCCTCCCCCAGCACGTGCAGCCGCCGCTCGTGCACGGCGATGACCGAGCTCGCCGCGTAGTGGGTGAGCCGCCCGTCCTTGACCAGCCGGTCGAACAACGCATGCAGCGTGTCAGCCTTCGCCGCCTCCGACCCGTAGAGCTGCTTTGCGGTGCGGGTGAACCCGGCGGGTGGTCGGCGATAGATCTGTCCGCCTGCGCGCTGCCCTTCGTCGATCACCACCGGATGGAGCCCGGCCTCCACAAGCGTCGCGGCCGCCCTTATGCCGGCCGGGCCTGCGCCCACGACCACGACCGGCGGCCGTGAGATCCCGCTCATGGCCAGCTCTTGGGCGGCGTCGTGCGCAGCTTCATACCTTCGGTGACAAACGCCGAGCACGCCCGCATGCGCGGTCCCTCGTCCTGCCATACCCAGCAATCCTGGCAGGCTCCCATCAAACAGAAGCCGGCACGCGGCTCGGATCCGAACTCAGACCTTCGCAGCACGTGTCCTGAACCCAGCATGGCGGTCAGCAGGGTGTCGCCCGCAAGCGCAGAGCGCTCCTCACCATCGAGAAAGAAGTGCAACCGCGCCCGGTCGCGTTCGGCCAACCGGACGATGCGGCCGGCGGTGATCATTCCGCGGCCTCTTGCAAGGGTTGAGAACGCGGCAGTTCGGGGAACCGTTTGCAGACCGCATCGAACGCCGCCTGGACGCCGTCCGCCCCTGAGCGCCCTTTCATGCGACGGAATATCTCCGTCTTGGCGAAGAACCGCCAGTGAATCGGCAAATCCCTCAGTATAGCGGTGAGCCGGTCATAGGCCGCTGGAGTCCATTGCGCTTCGTAGCCTTCGCGCTCCGGACCGAAATGGAAGTGGCCGGTAGCCCGCCGCTGCCGTGCACGCCGCCCTTTTGTCGCCTTCTCGTCGACCTCGCCGTCGTGGATGACCACGCCATAGTCGCGCTCGGCCGATGCCACCGAGACATAGCCGCGCCGAACGTCCTGTGCGACCCGCCAGGGCTCGCGTTGATGCGGATCGCCGCGCCCGCCGCCTCCCGCGGAGCGGATGTCGAGCACGTCGCCGGGCTGTAGCACCGCAGTGTCGATGTTGCCTAGCCGCCGCTCATGTTCGGTCCCAGGATTGACGACCATGTCCGACAGGCCGGCCGCCTTGCCGCCCAGCACGCCCCACGGACGAAAGAAGCTGCGGTCGCGGTTGCGCGCCGTGATCCTGGAATCGGGGGCGAAGACACGGAAGGCCATCTCGGTCGCCAGCCCACCGCGCCAGCGACCGGCTCCGCCGCTATCCCGGGCGAGGCCGTATTTCAGGAATTCGACCGGGGTTTCGGTTTCGGTGATCTCGATCGGCGTGTTCTTCAGATAGGCGGCATCGGCGCCCGATCCGTTGGTCCCGTCGCGAAGCGGCATCGCGCCGCCGCCCCCTACCACCGGGTTGACCGCTGCGATGACGGTCCGGCTGGTGCGCTCGTCCGTCGTCATGACGTTGACGATGCAGTTGTTGCCAGCCGGTGCCGCCGGCAGGCGTGCGGGCACCGCTTGCGAAAAGGCGCCGAAGATGACCGACCGCAGACGGGCGCAGGTGAGCGAGCGCATGCCCACGGCAGCGGGATAGACCGGATTCAGCACCGAACCATGAGGGGTAATGCAGGTGAAGGGCCGGGTGAGGCCCGTGTTGAGCAGGATCTTCGGGTTGAGCGTATAGAGCACATAGTAGACGCCGACGAGCAGGATGGTGTGGCGTGGATCACCGCCGGTGGGCACGTTGAGCGAGGAGCCGAGCTGCGGATCTGACCCGGTGAAGTCGAGCACCGCCTCGTCGCCCCTGATCGTCAGCGTCAACCTCAGCCGGCAGGGATTGGCTTCGACCGAATCCTCGTCGGCATAGTCGGCGAACTCCCATGTGCCGTCTGGCATGGAGCGCAGCACGTCGCGTGCCTGCGCCTCAGCATGGTCGAGAAGAGCAGCAACGCCTTCGACGAAGCCGGTCTTGCTGAACTTGCGCACCATCGCGTGGATCTTGCGCTCGCCGGTGTTGAGCGCGCCGACCAACGCCTTGATATCGCCGATGTTGAGATCTGGCTTACGCACATTGGTGCTCATGATCCGCAGGATCATGTCGTCAAAAACCCCTTCATTGACGAGCTTCATGGGCGGAAAACGGATGCCTTCCTGATGGATTTCGGTCAGCGCCCGGCTGAGGGAAGCGGGCACCGCCCCGCCCATGTCGGTGTTGTGGATGTGCCCCCCGGTCCAGGCGATGATCTCGCCATCGACGAAGACCGGCTTCCACAAATGCGTGTCGGGCGCGTGGGTGGCAACGTAGCCGGAATAGGGATCGTTGGTGAAGGCAACGTCTCCCTCCCGGTAGTCGTCCACCATCGCGATCGCGCGGTGATACGATACCCCGGGATGCCAGGTGGTGCCGAGTTCCATTGGGACGGCGAAGGTCGCCCCGGAGCGGTCCAGCAGCATCACCGTGAAGTCCTGCGTCTCCTTGACGAAGGCGGAGTGCGCGGTGCGGTGCAGCGTGTGGGCCATGTTCTCGGCGGCTGCGCGGGCGTGGTTCGCCAGAACCTGAAGGTTTGTTCGGTCGAACATGGCGTCACTCCCCGAAGGTCAGAAGAAGGTTCAGATGGCGGTCGACGCGTGCCTGCGTTCCGACGGGGATCGCGAAGGTGGTGTCTTCCTGCACCACCACGGCAGGCCCGTGGAAAACGCTGCCCGGCACGAGCGCCTGCCGGTCGTGGAGGTCGACGGTCTCGACGCCCAGGCCTGTGTAGACCGGGAGCCGGCGCGCCGGAATGGCTGGAGCGTCCTTCTCGTCGATCTGCGGGAAGGACAATGCCGGACCGGCGCCTACGGCGGACAGCCTGGCATTGACGAGTTCGATCTCGCCGTCCGGGTCGTGAAAGTCGTAAAGGCGCTCATGCGTGCGGTGGAAGGCCTGCGCGATGGCGGCCGCGTCGCCGTCCCCGAGCCATTCCGGCGAAAGGACGACCTCGATCTCATAGCTCTGCCCGACATATCGCATGTCGCAGGAGAGAGTGAGCTCCGCTGCCGCGTCGTGCCCCTGTGCCGCCAGCCAGTCACGACCTTCCCGCGCGAGAGCCTCGAAGGCGCTGAGAATTGCTGGAAGTGACGCATCCGACAGTGGAGCGAAGATGGTGCGTATGAAGTCTCCGCGCAGATCCGCCACCAGTCCGCCCAGCGCCGACACCACACCGGGGCGACGAGGCGCCATGAGGCGCCTCATCCCGAGTTCGCGGGCAAGGAAGGCGCCGAGCATGGGCCCGCCGCCGCCGAAAGGCATCAGCGTGAAATCCCGCAAGTCCACGCCTGAACGCGAGGCGAGTTTCTCGACCTCGACGAACATTTCAGACACCGCAATGTCGAGGATCGCCTGCGCGGCCTGCTCAACCGTTCGGCCGAGTCGGGAGGCAAGGTCGCCGACCGCGCGATGGGCCAACCCGGGATCGATCTTGAGCTGGCCATAGGCCATCTCAGTGTGGCCGAGCCACCCGCACACCACCATGGCGTCCGTCACCGTCGCGCGCTCACCGCCACGGCCGTAGCATGCAGGCCCAGGCGTCGAGCCGGCCGACTCCGGCCCGACCCGCAGCACCCCTTGAGCGTCGACGCTGGCGATCGAGCCGCCACCGACGCCGATCGAGCTCACCGACACGGAAGGAATGTGGAGCGGAAATTCACCGATCAGCTCGCCGGTGCCGAATTGCGGCTCACCGCCGATGATGAGGGCGAAGTCGGCCGAGGTCCCGCCGATGTCAAGAGTCAAGATCTTATCCTCGCCTGCCTGACGCGCCAGCCACGAGGCGCCGATGACGCCGGAGGCCGTTCCCGACAGCAGCATGTTTACGCAGGCGTGCTTGCCTTCGGCAGCGTTCATCAACCCGCCGTTCGATTTCGTCAGCATCGGGCGGGCTGGCACGCCGCTTCCTTTCAGCCGCTCTTCCAGCGCTGTCAGATAGCCCGAGACGCGCGGATGGACGTAGCCGTTGAGAATGGCGGTCGAGCTGCGCTCGTATTCGCGGATGACCGGCCACACCTCGGCCGAAGAGAAGACGAAGAGTTCGGGCGCAAGACGCGCGATCGCCGCCTTCACCGAAGCCTCCTGTGCGCCGTTGCGCCAGGAATGGAGGAAGGACACGATGATCCCTTGCGCCCCGGCGGCTTTCGCCGTCGCGACTGCCCTTTCCACGGCGCCCATGTCCGGCGCCTGGGATTCGGTACCATCGGCGCGCATGCGAACCGGAATGCCGAAGACCATGTCTCGCGGGATCAGCGGCTCCGGCCGCGTGCAGAACAGCGAATACATGTCCGGCATGCGAAGCCGTGCGAGTTCGATCACGTCCTCGAAGCCGGCATTGGTGAACAGCGCCAGCGGCGCGCCCTTGCGCTGGATGATCGTGTTGATGCCAACGGTCGTGCCGTGCACGAAGCGCGTCATGCGGGTAGGATCGAAGCCTTCGCGCTCGGCCAGAAGGGCAAGACCCGTCATCAGCTCGGCACCCGGATCTTCTGGTGTCGTCAGCACTTTCAGCGAGGCGACCCGCCCGGAAGTGGCCTCGAGCGCACAGAAATCGATGAAGGTGCCTCCGATATCGACGCCGACCTTCCAGTCGGCTGCGTCCTGCGCTAGATCCGCCGCGATGGCACCATCCATGATGCGTCCCTTCCTGTCTGCCACCTGAATGCTGGCACGACCGGATGATCCAGGTCCAAGACGTATGATGAGCAAGGATATAAGTCTTGCTTATGCTCTTGCGCGGTGTTCGCCGAGGACTGCGTAACAGGCCGCACGGATCTCATCGCGCATCATCTCATCGGCCCGTGAGAGCGCTCTTGTGCGCGAGGTAAGAAGCGCGACCGGAAATTCCGGTCCCGCCGCCAGCGGCCTGACCGCCAGCCCGGTAAACTGCTGCCAAGGCAACAGCGCATCGACCAAGGCAATACCCAGACCGGCCTGGACGAAGCCGATCGCGGAGATGGAGACGTCGATCTCGAGCGACGGCGAAAGGGTGACACCCTGCGCGCGCGCCGCCTGGGCCAGTTCGTCGGCAGGGCGCGTGTTTCCGCGATAGGATATCAGCTCTTCCCGGACGAGATCGGCGAGCGTCAGCTCGGTTTTCCTTTGCAACGCGTGCCCGGCGGGCAGCAGGCATGCGAAGCCGACACTTCCGATCACCTCTGCCTCGATGTCGGGAGGCAGGCGGTCGTCCATGGCCACGCCGAGGCTGGCGTCACCGGTGCGCAGCATGTCTACGATCGCGGCGATCGGCGCACTGTGGGAACGCAGCAGAATATTGGGATGCTGGGCCCGGAAGTTGGTGAAGGCGCGCGGCAGTATCGCCATGGCCGGCGGCGGTGAGGCCGCGACCCGCACCAGCCCAGTCCGGCCCAACCGGAGATCCGTGGTCTTGCGGCGCAGTCCGTCGAGCCCTGCCGACAGCCTCTCGGCATCGGGGAAAATCTCCAGCGCGTCCGGAGTAGGGCGCAGCCTGCCCTTCACCCGCTCGAAAAGCGCGAAGCCTAATTCGTCCTCGGTGTGAAGCAGGATCTGACTGAGCGCCGGCTGGGAAATGTTCAGCATCCGAGCCGCGGCTGTCACGGTGCCGGCGCGCATGACGGCGATGAACACTTCCAGCTGCCGGGCCCGCATTGCTACTCCATAGGTACAACTTATGACTCTGGTTCAAACCTGTCTTTGACGCAATGCCGCGGGGCGGACAAGATTGGCGTGTTCAAGGATTGTCCGCCCTCTTCGAGGATTGGCTATGGATGTGATCGTGCTGGGCGGCGGACTGATGGGGACGGCTTCGGCCTATTTCCTCGCCAGGCGCGGCGCGCGCGTGACGCTGATCGAGCGCAATCGGATCGGCACCGGAGCGACTGTCGCTTCCTTTGGCAACATCCGGCGCACGGGTCGCCACCTGTCCCAGTTGCCGTTGGCGCATCGCTCGCTCAGGCTGTGGGGCGAGGCCGAGAAAATGCTTGGCCGGGACGTGGAATTCCGCGCCACCGGTCATATCCGGCTGATCTTCGATGAAGGCAGTCTCGCCGACATGCGGGCTTATGCCGAGGCGGCGCGACCATGGGGCCTTGATCTGGAGGAACTCACCGCGCGCGAGATTCATGCCCGTTTTCCAGGTCTCGGTCCCGGGGCCATTGCGGCGTCGTTTTCGCCGCACGACGGCAGCGGCAATCCGCGGCTGATCGCGCCGGCCTTCGCCGACGCTGCCCGGAGGCTCGGCGCGGAAATCGTCGAGGGTGCCGACGTCGAGGCGATCAGGCACATAGGCTCCAGCTTCCTTATCACCACTTCAAAAGGTTCGTTCACCGCCGAGTGCCTGCTCAACACAGCTGGCGCCTGGGGCGCGCGCATCGCTGCGCAGTTCGGCGAGACGGTTCCACTCGATGCCCGCGGCCCGCAGATGGGGGTGACCGAGCCGCTGCCCTATCGAGTACCGCCGGTTGTTGGCATCTGGACGCGCGACAAGGACCATGGCGCCTATCTGCGCCAGGTCGAGAGGGGCAACATCGTCTTCGGCGGAGCCGCTGAAAGGGTGGCGGTGGACCTCGACCCAGGTCACGCGGTCGCCGACCCCACGCGGCTGTCGACACAGTTGCGAGCCGTCACGCGGCTGCTGCCGGCAATCGCCCAGGTGGCAGTCATCCGAACCTGGTCCGGCTGTGAGGGCTATGTTCGGGACATGTTGCCCGTGATGGGGCGCTCGATGACGACGCCTGGCCTGTTCCACGCCTTCGGCTTCAGCGGGCACGGCTTCCAGCTTGGTCCAGGTGTCGGGGACGCCATGGCCGAGCTCATTGCGACCGGCTGTTGCGAAACGCCGCTCGCTGATTTCAGAATCGATCGCTTCGGCCGCGCGGCGTAGAGGATCACGATATCGGACCGGCGGGTTGGAGAAGGCCGCACGAGAAGACGGGCATTTCACCGACGCCATGGAGGTGAGTTCAGGCTATCCCGAAGCGCCTGCAGAAACTTATTCGTCCGACTGCTGCGTCCATGGCGGGCATGGAGCAGTGCAACCACGTCAGCCTGTGGCGACGACCAGCCTGGGAGAATAGCCTGTAATCTTCCTGCTGCCAGATCATCAGCCACATCCCACTCGCTTCGTACCATGACTCCCAGGCCTGCGAGCGCCCAATCGCGGACGATCTCGCCATCATTGCTCGACATGGACGGCTTCACCCGAACGGTGGTGTTGCCATGCTTGGAATGAGCAAAGCGCCAAAGCGTTACGTCTTCGTTGTTCTCTCGAAGGGCGAGACATCGATGCAGGACTAGATCGTCCGGCTTGAGGATAGGCAACACACGCTGCAGATAGCCGGGAGATGCACAAAGAACACGCTGGTTCGGCGCCAGCGTGGTTACCAGGCGATCGCTCTCCGGCAGTGATCCTATGTGCACCACGATGTCCCAGCTTTCCGACATCTGTCGTATCGGGCTATCGAAGAGTTCTAATGTGGCCGATACCGCAGCATGCCTGCCGGCGAATTCCTGTACGATCGGCGCTATATATCGCCTTCCAAAGCCATAGGGCGCGGCAACACGCAAATGGCCCCGCACCTGGCTGGTTCGGCTGGCCAGTCGCTCCGACAGATCGTCAACGGCTGCGATGATCGCAGCCCCCTCCGAAGCCACCAGTTCACCCTCATCCGTAAGGCTGAGGCCGCGTGACGTTCGCTCGATGAGTTTGACACCGACGCGACCCTCGAGTGCCCGCAGCCGCTGTGTCACCGCCGGAGGCGTCACATTGAGCCTCCGTGCAGCTTCCGCCAGCGAAGGCGCGGTCGCAAGGACATGGAAGAAGGTCAGATCGTCCGTCGAGATCATTAAACCGAACCTTAATCGATGATGAAGATTGGATTAATTGTAATATTCATGTCGTGGCATATTCTCCCCAATCAGGCAACGGGCGCCGAAAGAGCAGCCTGACACGATGCCGCTGTTTGGTCCGCGAACGGAGAAAGCCAATCGATGGAAATGCCGCGATGCGATCTGCTTTATCTCGACGGTCGCTGGAGACGCCCTGCAAAGCCAGCCGCGGCGATCCCAATCATCAGCCCGGTGACGGAAGGGATAATTGGGTCCGTCGCTCGAGGCAGCGGACTGGATGTCGACATTGCCGTTGCCGCTGCTCGGCGCGCGTTTCCGTCATTCGCAGCGACATCCCCCTCCGAGCGCATCGATTTGCTTAAGCGAATTCTCACTCTCCTCGAAGAGCGGTTTGAGAACATGGCTCAGGCAATATGCCATGAGATGGGATCAGCCATCGCCTTTGTCCGCTCCTCGCAGGTTCCCTTCGGACTCGCCCATATCCGCGCCGCGATCGAGGTGCTGGAAGATTACAGCTTCATCAAGAAGCAGGGCACGACCGCGATCGCTAAGGAAGCGATAGGGGTCTGCGGTCTCATTACGCCATGGAATTGGCCGCTTTATCAGATCACGGCGAAGATTGCCCCGGCGCTCGCCGCCGGCTGCACCATCGTCCTCAAGCCCAGTGAACTTTCTCCGTTCAGCGCCCACCTGTTCGCGCAGATCATGCATGATGCCGGAACGCCGCCGGGTGTTTTTAATATGGTGACCGGCACGGGGGAAGATGTTGGCGCAGCGCTCGCTTCACATTCCGACATCGACATGATTTCGATTACAGGATCGACGCGCGCGGGCGTGCTGGTGGCGCAGGCCGCGGCCCCCACGGTCAAGCGCGTGACCCAGGAGTTGGGAGGCAAATCACCCAACATTCTGCTCGACGACGCCGATTGGGGGCGGGTTGTACCTCTCGGGGTAGCCGCCGCATTTCGCAATGTCGGCCAGTCGTGTAGCGCCCCCACGCGAATGCTCGTACCCGTCAAAAGACTACGGGAGGTGGAAGAACTGGCGGCGTCGGCTGCGGCTACCATGACTGTCGGCGATCCAATCAACGAGGCGACCGTCCTTGGTCCGCTCGCCAATCGTAACCAGTTCGACAAAGTGCAGAACATGATACGCATCGGGATTGCCGAGGGCGCCAAGCTCGTCCGCGGCGGCGCTGGACGACCTGAATATCTGTCGAAGGGCTATTTCGTCGAGCCGACCATCTTCTCCGAAGTGCGGTCGGGAATGCGTATCGCGCAGGAAGAGATCTTCGGGCCGGTGCTGTGCCTCATCCCCTATGAGGATGAGGATGAAGCCATCCGCATCGCCAATGACACTGTCTATGGGCTGGGTTCCCATGTTCAATCCGGCGATATCGAGCGCGCGCGCCGCGTTGCGGGAAAAATTCGCGCCGGCCAAGTGCATATCAACCATCCCGCATGGGACGGTTTTGCGGCTTTTGGAGGGTACAAGCAGTCCGGCAACGGTCGGGAATATGGCGTCTTTGGGCTTGAGGAGTATCTCGAGACCAAAGCCATCCTGGGATTTTTTTCCGGGATGAGCGGCCTGAGTTTCAACTGCCGGTCTCGCGCGGCTCGCCTTTCGAGAGTCGACGCGAATGATCATCAAAATAGACGCAAGGAAGCAGGCGGTGAGTGAGATAGAAATCTTGGACAAGGTGCAGCAAGAGAGCGCCGCCAGACGTCTCGACGATCTGGAAACGCCCTGCCTAATCCTCGACGCCGATCGTATGGATCGCAACATCGTTCGACTACGCGAACGGCTCGCCCCTCTTGGCGTATCACTGCGCCCGCATCTCAAGACCGCGAAGTCAATCGAGGTTGCCCGCCGCGTCATGACCACCAGAGAGGGACCGGCAACCGTCTCCACCCTCAGGGAAGCGCGGCTGTTCGCGAATGCCGGTGTACGGGACATCATCTATGCCCTGGGCATCGCACCATGGAAGCTGGCCAAGGTGATCGATTTGCGGAGGCAGGGCGTCGACCTTGCCGTGGTCCTCGACACGGTTGAACAGGCTCAAGCGGTCGCCGCGACATCGCGAGAAACCGGCATGGCCATTCCCGCCCTGATCGAAATCGACTGCGACGGCCACCGATCCGGCGTCCTGCCAAACGACCAGGATCGGCTGGTTGCAATCGGCAGAGCCGTGACCGACGGGGCAGAGTTGCGCGGCGTTCTCACCCATGCCGGCGGCAGCTATGCGGCGCGAGGAGACGAGGCGCTGCAGCGCTGCGCCGAGGAAGAGCGGCATGCCGCCGTCGCCGCAGCCACCATTCTGCGCGACGCGGGCTTGCCCTGCCCCGTCGTCAGCGTCGGCTCGACGCCGACCGCGCATCGTGCTGTGGACCTGAGCGGCGTGACCGAAGTCCGTGCGGGCGTTTTCGTGTTCTTCGACCTTGTGATGGCTGGCATCGGCATCTGCCAGATTGACGATATTGCGATCTCCGTGCTGGCGACGGTCATCGGCCATCAGCGCGAAAAGGGCTGGATACTGGTCGACGCCGGGTGGATGGCCATGTCGCAGGATCGCGGAACCTCCAGGCAGGAGATCAATCAGGGCTATGGCGTCGTCTGTGACAGCAGTGGCCGGCTCTTTGACAATATTATCCTGGCCGATGCGAACCAAGAGCACGGCATCATCAAGGTGCGCCCGAACTCCGGCGCAACTTTGCCCCAGCTCAAGATCGGCGACCGGGTGCGGATTTTACCCAATCACGCTTGCGCGACCGGGGCCCAGCATCGCAGCTATCATATCGTTCGCGGCGCCTCCGACTTGATCGAGGGCGAGTGGCAGCGCTTTGGGGGCTGGTAATGAACAGCAAGCCCCAAATCATCCTGGCTGAGGACGCACCGGCGCCGGCGGGCCATTATTCGCAGGCTGTCCGATCGGGGAACAGTCTGTACATTTCAGGCCAGCTTCCCATCAAGGCCGACAAGGCGCCACTCGCTGACACGAGCTTCGAAATCCAGGCACGCCTGACGATCGCCAACATGCTGGCGATCCTGGAGGCAGCTGGCGGCAAGCCGGACGACATCTGCCGGGTGACGGCCTATATCGTCGGCGTCCAGAACTGGCCGGAGTTCAATCGCATTTACGGGGAAATGCTCGGCAAGGCGCGGCCCGCGCGTACGGTCGTTCCTGTGCCTGAATTGCACTATGGCTATCTGGTTGAAATAGACGCGATCGCGAGCCTCCCTGGCCACGGCTGAACGCGTAAACCCAACGGACCGTCTTCCTATCGCTCTGCCAGAGACGATCATGGCCGCCCTCGCAAATCAGACCGCAGCAAAGGCGGCCCGCAATCCGCATCAATTCAACAAGGTTCTTGCGCATGTCTCCTGTCGTCCGGTCTGTCTCCAGCGATGAAGCCCTTCCGAAGGCAGTGGACGCTGTGGTCGTAGGCGCAGGAATCGTCGGCACCGCCTCCGCCTATTTTCTTGCAAAGCGTGGGCTCTCCGTAGCGCTGGTCGAGAAAGGCCACGTCGCATGTGAACAATCGAGCCGCACCTGGGGCTGGTGTCGGCAGCAGAACCGCGATCCTCGCGAAATGCCTCTATCGCTCATTTCCATGCGGCTGTGGGCCAGTTTGGCGACCGACATAGGGCAGGATCTGGGCTTCCGCCGGACGGGCCTCATCTACACGACGGATAACGCCGCGATGCTGGCTGGCTGGGAAGCCTGGAGGTCAACGGCGCGGGAGTTCGGCGTCGAAACCCATATGCTGAGTGCGGCTGAAGCCGGAAACCGAATTCCGGAAACAAGACGCAAATGGGTGGGTGGAGTGCACTCCGTCGCGGACGGCAAGGCCGAGCCTGCAATCGCCGCGCCGGCGCTCGCCGAAGGCGCCCGCGCGCTGGGCGCGACAATCCACCAGAACTGCGCCGCACGTGGCCTGGATATCGCCAACGGCCGGGTAACGGGGATACATACGGAAAAGGGCTACATCCGTGCCGACGCCGTGCTGTGCGCCGCAGGTGCCTGGGCCTCTGGCTTCCTGGGGCGTCATGGAATCGTCTTCCCGCAGGCGAGCGTGCGGCAAACCGTCGTACGCACGAAGCGGACGGTTAATGTCGGCGAGGTCCTCTATAGTCCCGATTTCGCGATGACCCGTCGGCTTGACGGCAGCTATACCATGGCGATCAGCGGCCGGGCCTCGCTGGAAGTGACGCCGCAGGGCATACGCTTCGCACGTGAGTTCTTGCCGCAATTCATCAAGCGCCTTAAGGCGGTGCAGATGGGCCTCGGCAGGTCGTTTTTCGCGGGCCCCGAGTCCCTGGGCGCCCTGTTCGGGAAGGATCCGACGATTTTCGAACGTAACCGCGTTCTCGATCCGGCTCCAAACCGACGGCTGGTCAATGCGATCATGGACAATGTGCGTGGCACATTTCCCCAACTGGCGAGCCTCGAAATCGATCACGCATGGGGTGCCTATGTCGACTGCACGCCTGACGCGGTGCCGGTGGTGTCCGGGATCGAAGCGTTGGGAGGGCTTTATCTGGCAGCGGGCTGCTCCGGTCACGGCTTCGGCCTTGGCCCAGGCCTGGGTTACCTTGCCGCGGAATTGATCACCAACGAGACGCCAAGCGTCGATCCGACTCCCTTCCAGCTCGCGCGACTGACCAATGGTTCGAGGATAAAGGTCGGACCAATCTGACGGCTCGCCCGAAGCGGCCGATCTTGCCATTTGCAAGACGCCAGCACGCCAGAAGATCTTTCGCTGCGACATCCAGGGATGTGGCGGGTGAGTGCCTCAAGCGCTGTGCGGGTCTCGCCAGAGTTGAGGGAGGGCAAGAACCTTCACCAGGGCTTCGTTCGGCGAGCCACTTCTTCTAAGCCGATCGCAGGGGCAGGTCCAGGATTGATCATGACGGCACCCATGGATCAGCGCAGCGCCCACCATTGACGACGATGCGCATTGAACGCACCGAACTCGGGCGTGCCGGCATCCAGCTTCTGCTCGAGTGGATATCCGTGCCCGAGGTCAGTGTTCGGCGAATGAATATATATCGAACTCTCGCGTAATTCGGCGGCGTTCGAATGGGCCTGAATCACTCAGCATGTAAACGGCTACACACGATCTGCCCTTGCTTCAATATAAGCGATGCCGACGATATCCTTGCCGATCTCGCACTTCAGATTGAACTGATGGCATGCGCGCGAGACTACTCCGATTCCATTTTCAATGTCGATCTCAACGTCACAAAAATCAAGGAAAAGACCATTCAAAGGGAATGAAGCTTTGTATACGGCCTCCTTCAAAACAAACAAACAGCGGGCGTAAAGTCGGGACATGCCAAGGCGACTGCGTTCGCCATCTGTCGTCACGATGTCAATGAGATCTTCAGGCAAGGGTTCTGCTGGTTCGATATCAATACCGAGAGCCAAATACCTGCTTGTCGATGAAACGGCCGCCACCGCTGTCTCTCGATCATGCGCCAATGAACCTACAATTCCCTTAGGCCACGTTGGTGCTCCACCCACTGACCTGTTGATCGCTCCGCAGGGGTGGCCCATCTCTTGGAGCAATGATCGGGCAACGATTCGGGCCGCCCCGCTTTGTCTACGGACTGCGTTTACCGAATTGCTATAAGAAACCGCCTCCGAGGGGAGGAGCGCCTCCTCGTCCCCTGCACATATTGGTCGACGGCCAATGAGTAAACCAGGTCCACTCAGCGACCTAATTTGCGTGACTGGGATGCCAGGATGGAATCTCACCGAATTTCACGTCGCCGTTTGGCGGAATACAGCATCAACGCTGCCAGCCGCATTTTGAACGTAGTCGCGTTAGGGGAAAACGGTTGGGGGCGATGGGGACCTCATATCCGTTGACTTCCCACGTCTCGACCAGAGCCGAGCCTCATCTCCTTTTCCGGTAGATTATCAGAGATGCCGCTGGCAAACGCCTCCTCAGCCATTGCGAAGACGCTCTGGATTTCAAAGGCATCCTCGTCTTCCGGCGGATCATCCAAAAGAAAGGTACGGAGACCCATTTTAAAATAACCGATCAGTTCGCGAGCGATGTCCTCGCGCGAGCCAACCAAGAAGGGGCAGGATGCGTGGCCGTTCTTGTAAGGCCCCAGCCAATATGGATGCCCCGCGGGAACAGTGACCTCCGCTCCCAATTCCTTGACCCAGACGGAATCGGATACGCGGGTGTAGTATTCACGCATCTCCCTGCCTAACTCGTCATCGGGATATCTGCTGCACGCGACCGCCCAAGCATCCTGCGCCCTGGCGCGCGAGACAATGCCTAGGCGCGTTCCGTATTCAATGCCTTCCGGACGTGGTTTTCCGTCATAGTCGCGAACCGGGCGAAGGTATTCGATCGCCCGCGCGCCCAAGCGTCTGGCCACGGTCTTGCCCGCCGATGACGATCCCGAGATGGTAAACATGGGAGCACAGTCGGGCTTGATGCGCGCTGCCATTCTCAGATGGAGCCCGCTGACCTGATAGTGCGCGCCGCTGTAGCTTATAGGTCGCCCGGTGCTCAAAAGATTGCGAACGATCTCGCCATACTCGGCTACCCGCTCATAGCGCTGGTCATGAGTGGTCGCATCGCAGAACGCCTCAAGGTCGTGGGGGAAGCCGCCCGAGATGAAATTCAGATGCACCGGCCGGTCATGGACCAAGGACAGCGAGGCCACCAATTTGGCCACGGTGAATGGGTGCGTATAGAGCGGCTGTACGGCAACGAGCGGCGAAAGCTTCTTCGTGGAGTTCATAAGGCAGTTGGCCGCGAGCCAAGGATCGAATTGCTGATGGTCCGAATATACGAGCATCGCGGAAAAGCCGTAACGCTCGGATCGCACGGCGGATGTTTTTATTTCCTCCATATATTTTTCACTAGGCATGTTGTCGTCAAAGGTCGGACATCCTCCGATTATCGTGAGCGCCGATACCATAGCCGTATTCCTCCACAGGATTTTTACTTGCGTTCTTCTATTACAGTGCTTGATTCTCAAAAAGGCGCCGATATGTACCGAGGTCCCGCCGGATGAGTTGCTGATGGGTTCCCTCTTCGACGATTTTCCCCTTGTCGAAGACAAGAAGCCGATCGAGCGTCTGAACGGTCGACAGTCGATGCGCGATCACAAATGTGGTGCGGCCAACCATCAGCCGGTCCATTGCCGTCCTGATCATCAGCTCCGAGGCTGAATCAAGGTTCGACGTTGCCTCGTCCATAATCAGGATCGACGCATTTGCCAGGAATGCACGGGCGATCGCCACGCGTTGGCGCTCCCCGCCGGACAGCTTGACGCCGCGCTCTCCGACCACCATGCCGTAACCCTTCGGAAGGCCGGCAATGAAGTCGTGCGCATTGGCGAGGCGCGCCGCCTGCTCGATTTCCGACATCGTCGCATTCGGCCGAGCATAGGCAATATTTTCTGCAATCGAGCGATGGAACAAGATCGGTTCCTGCGGAACAATGGCAATCTGTTGCCGCAGCGAAGCCTGGGTCGCCTTGGCGATGTCCTGACCGTCGATGAGGATCGCGCCCCCGTCGACATCGTAGAGCCGCTGCAGCAATTTGATGAATGTCGTCTTACCTGCCCCTGACGGTCCAACCAGGCCTATGCGTTCGTTTGAACTGATCGACACTGAAAAGTCGTGGAAAAGTGGCTCATGATGGCTGGTGTATCGGAACGTCACACGATCAAAAACGATCGAAGGATTCGCGATCCTGATTTCGGTCGCATCGCGATGATCGGAGATGCCGAGCGGCTTGCGGGCAATTTCGGCAAGCTCTTCCATGTCGTTCACCGTGCGCTGCAGATTGTGCAATTCACGGCTGACCTGTCGTAGGTAGCCCTCCAGCAAGAAGAACGCCGCCAGGACGAATGTGAGATCGCCGGCCGTTGCCTGGCCGTAGATCCATAGCCACAGAGCCAAGCCCAGCACTGAAGTTTTCAGCAGAAGCAAGGCTGTGCCTTGGGTGACGCCGGCAATACTGACCCGCATCCAGGTACGAAATGTGCGCTTGCGCCACTTCTTCAGAACCGAGCCCAGCCGTTCGTCCTCGCGCAACTCGGCGGCAAAGCTTTTTACGATGGCATTGCAGCTCATCGTGTCGGCAAGCGAACCGCCGAGCTTGGAATCCCACGCATTGGAAAGGCTGGCCGCAGGCGCGACAAAAGCAAGCGAGAACCATCCCGCCAGAACAATGAACAAGGCCGAGCCCAAGGCGATAGTAACGCCTAGCACCGGCCATAAGAAGCCGAAAACCAGCGTCGTGCCAACCAGCACCACCAGTGTCGGAAACAGAGAGATCAGGACCGTGTCGCCGAACGCATCGAGAGCCCACACCGCCCGCGTAATCTTGCGCACGGTGGAGCCGACGAAATTGCTGTCATGCCAATCTGTCGAGAGACGCTGAATCTTGTAGATTGCGTCGGACGCCATGTCCGTCATCGTCTTTAGCGAGAGTAACGATATGCCCGCAAACGCAACCTGCCTGAATATCAGGCTCGAAATCGCAAGGGCAACAAAGACGGACAGCGCGCTTATCGCGCGGCTGTACGAAAGAGAGCTATCCTGCGCTCCGGCTGACATCGCGTCCACCAGCCGGCCGGCAAACAATGGCATCAGCACGTCGGCCACGGCTGCCAGTGTCGTTGCGATAAAAATGAACGTGACGTGCCATATTTGCTTGCGCCAATATACGCCGACGAACTGGAATACTTTCGCGAAGGTGTTGCGATCCACATCGAAACGAAACCAGGTCACAGTTCGCATGGACGCAATGCGTCCACCCCTGGAATTGGTTCCGCTGCAAAACCCCGCAGGTGCAAGTCGGAAATCGGATACCAGCGGACGCACAGCCGGATCGCCAAGTGGTCGAAACAAAGGCCCTCTAACACGCTCACGCCTCCTTTACGTTGTCGGACGGCGCGGGCTGGCGATTTTGCAACGCTGCTGAGATCCGTTGGCCAAGAATGGATCTGTTTGCCGGCTCCGTGATCATCGTCCAGTGATCGCCGGGAACGGTGTGTGTATGCAGAAGAGATGGCGGCAGGACGTCGCGCCACCGTGTCATTGACCATCCATGCTCGCCATCGACTGCACCGATAGTGCGCGCATTGAACTGGTGAACGGCCACAGGCAGCCGCGGGACCGTGTAGGATCGCACAAGCTTCTCGAAGTGTCTGCGCTGCTCCAAGGCCCCGACAGAAGCATCAAGATCAGCATCCACGACATTCGGCCTTTGTCCTTCCTGGATCATTTGAGAAACAGAGAGGTCCGCGACGTGTTCACGAAGCAATGTGAGTTCTCCAGGGTGTTGCCGAACATCGGCTGCCTCGAACCGGGCAAGGAGCATGTCCTCTGTCGATTTCGGATCGGAGTGCCGCCCCGACGGCAGATGGACGTCGATGAGCCCTAGGAACGAGACGGCTTCACCACATTCAAGGATATCGTGCGCCATCGCGTAGGCGAGTATGCCGCCGGACGAATATCCGGCCAGGCGATAAGGGCCGCGAGGCTGGACCGCACGCATCATCGATAACGCACGGGCTGCCATTGCCTCTAACGTGTAGGTGAGCGGTTCGTCCGCGGCAGGCCAAGGCAGGGCATAGACGGGGATGTCCGGATCGAACTCCCGGGTCAGCTCAAAGACATACGAATGGTCGCCCAAGCCCGAAGGCAGGAAGAAGATGGGCGGCGCATTACCGGTTCGGTGCACCGGAATGGGTTCCGGACGTTCCTCTTGCGGCGGGAGACCCCCGCTCTTCCGGGCAAGATCCTTCAATATGGGGCTCTGGAAGAGATCATTTATGGTCAAGTCGAGTCCGGCGTTCGGCGCACGGCTCACCAGCCTGACCGCCAGCAGCGAATGGCCGCCGAGTTCGAAGAAACTGTCCTGGCGTCCGACCTGCTCGACACCCAGCAGCTCTTGCCAGATCCCGGCAAGGATCGTCTCGACCTCGCCCTGCGGCGCCTCGTAGAAGCC
>NZ_PNOT02000334.1 GCF_002879535.1 Mesorhizobium intechi | reverse complement strand
CATCGCTGCCGGCAACGGTCGCGGTTTCGGTCAGGGCCGGCGCGGCTTTAATCTGCGAGGTCGAGGTGCAGCCGCTCATGCCGGCTGCCGCCACGATCACGCCGATCACGATAAGGGTTTGTTTTGCTGGCAAGCCGCGCTCGGGTCCGGTTCGTCTGGGTGTTAAGAAATCCCTTACACCAGCGATTCCTGGGTAGCAATCGGGGCCATCTGGTGGTTTTCGGGTGGCGGGATGCAGGCGGTGATGCCATATTGTTCCTGATATGTACCGGCAGGAATCCCGGATTTCGCCACTTTGCGGAAAGGAGTGCATCATGGAAACGACACCGTCGATCACAGCCGGCCACGCAGTGTTAGAAACAGTGATCGGTTTCATGGGCATCGCCTGGAGCGAAAAGGGTCTGATCCGACTCTGCCTGCCCGAACGCAGCCGTGAATCCGTGGAACGGCGGCTGATGCGCCATAGCGGTGTTTCCGCCTCCACGGCGCAGCCGCCATGGGTGGTCGAGCTGATTGCCTCGATCAGGGCATACGCCGCCGGCGAGGACGTCGATTTCTCCGATGTCCCGGTCGACCTCGACGGCGTCGACGATTTCCGCCTGGCCATCTACGACGCGGCACGCAAACTCAGCTATGGCGAGACAACCACCTATGGCGAACTCGCCAAGCGCGCCGGCCATGCCGGCCTGCCGCGCGAGACGGGTGCGGCCCTTGGCGCCAATCCGGTGCCGCTGGTCATCCCCTGCCACCGCATCCTGGCGGCTGGCGGCAAGATCGGCGGCTTCTCTGCGCCCGGCGGCTCCGTCACCAAGGAAAAGATGCTGGCCATGGAGGGCGTGCGCGTCGGCCCGCCACCGCCGGCGCAGGTGTCCTTCGGATTCTGAACCGCCGGCGCGGGCTCTGCCCTGAACTCGCGCTGCCCCTAATTGTTGTGGAAGAATCGCCGGCGGAAATGCCGGTCATTGTCCGGCCGCTTGCAGTTGTAGACCGGGCAGGAGTTGGTGTCGGCGCTCGGCACATAGGCGCGCGTCCTCACCTCGCCCCCGGTGCAGAATTGCTGGCTCTGCACATAGCGGTCGTAAAGCGGCAGCCCCGGCACCCGCTTCGACTGGTAGCGCAGGATGACCGCGCCTTGCCTGGCGATCGTCGACTGCACCTTGCCGCAGCTCATATGCGTCGGGTCATAGCGCGAGATCGCTTGCGCCTCGGCGGCAACCAGCGTCAGACAGGCGGCAAACACTATGGTTTTCATGGTCTCCTCCCTGATCCGCCGCCCATGGACGGCGCGATCCGCCAAAACGGTTTCACCAGATTGGGGCGGCCGTTGGGCAATTCTCAATCACGGCTTTCTCACGCAGTCTTGTTTTTGGAACGAAAGCAGCCTATATCAGCCCCATTGATATTTCGGCCGATCGATCCGGGCCTCGCGATCTTCGCGTTTGCTGACGTCTATCTCCAAAATCTCGATGCACACCGGCTGGACTTCGGTCTGGTCAAACCAAAGCAAATGCAAGGACTATTTTTATGGCAACTGGAACGGTCAAGTGGTTCAACGCCACCAAGGGCTTCGGCTTCATCCAGCCTGACGCGGGCGGCGCGGACGTTTTCGTCCACATCTCCGCTGTCGAGCGCGCTGGACTGTCGACCCTGGTCGAAGGCCAGAAGATCAACTTCGAGATCGAGCAGGACCGCCGCACCGGCAAGTCGTCCGCTGGATCTCTGAGCAAGGCAGCCTGATTTTGCGAATGGCGCGCGCCGGGCGAGAGCTCGGGGCGTGCGGCAAGTCACGGATGTACTGACGGTCGCGCGAGAAGCGCGCCCGGAGCGGAAAGACCCGACACGCTGGAACAGCAGATAGCTGCCAGCCCGGACCGGACGCTCCCGATCAGGCTACCAAGCATGGGAAGGCGGGATTTATCCCGCCTTTTTGTTTGTCTGGGGTTCAGTCGATCGGCCAAACCGGCGAAGCTGCCTAACCTACCCACTCGATCGGCACATGCCCAGGATCGGCCTCCACGCGGCCAAGCCAGGCCACAACGGCCGGATAGGCGTCGAGCTGGAAGCCGCCCTGCTCGGCCGTATGCGTGTAGGCATAGAGCGCGATGTCGGCGACGCTGAAAGCGTTTCCGGCGAAGAAGGCGTTGTTCTCCAGATACCTGTTCATCACACCGAGCGCCTTGTGGCCGCGCTCCAGCGTCGTCGCCAGCCGCTCGGGCGTCGCATCCGCGGCGCGTTCGGGGAAGGTCAGCAGCGCCTTGCGCACCGCGATATAGGGCTCGTGGCTGTATTGCTCGAAGAACAGCCATTGATAGGCGAGCCCACGCTCATACTTGTCCGCCGGCAGGAAGCGCGTGCCTTCGGCGAGATAGAGCAGGATGGCGTTGGATTCGGCCAGCCGGCGGCCGTCATCGAGTTCGAGCAGCGGCACCATGGCGTTCGGGTTCTTGGCGACGAAGTCCGCTTTCCGCGTGTCGCCCGTATGCGAACTCACCTCGATCGTGGTGAAGGTCAGGCCAAGCTTGGCCATCAGCAGGCGCGGTTTGTAGCAATTGCCGCTGTCGATCATGCTGTACAGTATCATGGGCGGTTCCCGGAGCTGCCTTGACCAGCGATTATCGCAGCCGCCGTGCCTTCAACCAATGATTTGTTTTGGCGCGACCATCAGCGGCGCTGATATGTGAAAGCGCTGGCTCAAGCGCATGTCGGGATTCAGGTTGGGCCGAGCCGAGAACGGTGGTTTTCGAGAACCGGAACGGAGCGTTCTTTTCGTAGGCAAGTATTGGAAGCGCAGGAGACCGCCGTTCGCAGGGCGGCATCACCTGAATATCGCCATGCCCTAGCCGAACAGCGGCACGACATTGTTTTCCCTGCCCAGCAGAGCATCGACTGACAGCGGCTCTTCGTTGAAGATGGTGCCGGCCAGCGCCGGACGGGCGAGGAGATAGCCCTGCAGCAGGTCGACGCCGCCGTCGAGCGCGACGCGCAGATGGACGGGCTGCTCGATGCCTTCGACCAGCACCCTGGCGCCGCGGTCGTGCAGGCTGGAGACCAGCGGGCGGAAGAAGCGTTCGGCGGCGGCATGGCGGCAGAACTCCGCGAACCAGCCGCCATCGATTTTGACGATGTCGGGCTGAAGCAGGCTCACCCGCTCCTCGGTCGAATGGCCGGTGCCGAAATCGTCGATGGCGATGCGGATGCCGTCGCGCCGGATCTCACGCACCAGCCGGGCCAGAAGCGCGTCGTCCGCCGCCTGCTCGGTGATTTCGCAGACCAGCATGCCTGGGGCGAGGCCGAGTTCGCCGAGATGCCGGCTCATCAGCCGGATTTCGGCCAGCGCCCGTCCGCAATGGTCGTGGACCATCGGGTTGTAGTTGAAGAACAGATCGAGCCCGTCGACGCCGATATTGTGGAAATTCCGAAGATGCAGCGCCCGGCACATGGTCTCGACAAACAGCCGGTCCGGCGGGGCAACGCTTTCGAAGAACGCCCGCGCCGACCCTGCCCTGCCGGCGCGGTGCGGCTCGATCAGCCCCTCGACCGCCACTGCGTGCAGCGAACGCCCAAGCGGCGCGAAGATCGGCTGGTAGGCGCTGCGCAGGCGCACCTCGCCGTGGACGCCGTATTCGATGCCGACCTCGTCGACGAAGATCGCCTTGCCGACATTGCGCCGCCGCTCGATCCTCATGGCGAGACCCTGCGCCCGAAGGCTTTTGCCGGCCGCGCTGTACGCGGAGCGACGGCGGTGGACGCATCGCCTGCGGAGGCAACCGGGTCCGGAGTCTTCCCGAAAACACGGAAACTCGTCGGCGCCAGTTCCGGCCGTGCCAGCACGAAACCCTGGACCATGGAAGCGCCGGCCTTTTCGGCGAGCTCCAGCTGCCACCCTTCCTCGATGCCCTCGAACACCGTGCGGATGCCCTGTTCCTCGAAACTTCTGACCATCGTCGTCAACAGCGCGAAGCCGGGGCCGGATTCCATCAGCTGCGTGATCCAGGTGGCGTCGAACTTGACGATGTCGGGCTGCAACTCCTTGACGCGGTTGATGTCGGAATCGTCGGAGCCGTAGTCATCAACGGCGATGCGAAACCCGTTGCCCCGCAGCGCCGCGACGAAGCTGTGCAGGGTCTCCTGCGATGCCGATCTCTGCTCGGTCACCTCGCACACGACACGGCCCGGATCGATGCCGGCCTCGTGCAGCACCAGCCGCATTTCGCGCAGGGCATTGTCGGCGATCGACCGCTCGGTGAATACCGACGGGTCGAAATTGACGAAGATCGATGCCTCCTGCGGCAGGCAGGCGCCGGCATTGAGCAGATGCAATGTCCTGGTCAGCGCTTCCACATGCAGGCGGTCGGCGGCCGGGCAGGTCGAGAAGAAGGCCATCGGCGATTGCGCCTCGCCGTCGCGAAACGGCCGGATCAGCCCTTCGAAGGCGACCACCGACAGTTTGCCCTCCTTGAAGGCGAAGATCGGCTGGAAGGCGCTCTGCAGCGTGTAGATGCCCCAGACACCTGACGAGGTGCCGTCATCATGACGGATGATATGGGCAAGCCCGACGCTGCGTGACAAGGGTCCCTCGCTCCGCGAAATGGCGGAATGGATTGCGATCCTGCCACTCAAGCCCTTACCGCCCGTTAATGAATTTTTTGTTGCCGCTCGCAGGTGGCAATCACGGCTCCTTGAGGCCTGGATCAGCCGACAAAGCTTGCACTGAGCGAAATCATGCGACATGAGAAGCGCCGCGGCCGCTCCTGGCCGCGCCGATCTTCCCATGGAGAGATATCTGGTCATGGCCTTTCTTGCCGACACCCTTTCCCGCGTAAAGCCTTCCGCCACCATCGCGGTGACGCAGAAAGCGCGCGAGCTGAAAAATGCCGGCCGTGACATTATCGGCCTCGGCGCCGGCGAACCGGATTTCGATACGCCCGACAACATCAAGAATGCCGCGATCGAAGCCATCCGCCGTGGCGAGACCAAGTACCCGCCGGTTTCGGGCATCGTGCCGCTGCGCGAGGCGATCGCAAGAAAATTCAAGCGCGAGAACAATCTCGACTACAAGCCCGAGCAGACCATTGTCGGCACCGGCGGCAAGCAGATCCTGTTCAACGCCTTCATGGCGACGTTGAACCCCGGCGACGAGGTCATCATCCCCCGTCCCTACTGGGTCAGCTACCCCGAAATGGTGGCGATCTGCGGCGGCACGTCGGTGTTCGCCGACACCTCGATCGAGAACGGTTTCAAGCTGACGCCCGAAGTGCTGGAAAAGGCGATCACGCCAAAGACCAAATGGCTGCTGATGAACTCGCCGTCCAACCCGTCGGGCGCGGCCTACACGCAAGCCGAACTGCGCGCGCTGGCCGACGTGCTGTTGAAGCATCCGCATGTCTGGACGCTGACCGACGACATGTACGAACACCTGACCTACGGCGACTTCGTCTTCAAGACCATCGCCGAGGTCGAGCCGAAGCTCTATGACCGCACGCTGACCATGAACGGCGTGTCGAAAGCCTATGCCATGACCGGCTGGCGCATCGGATATGCCGCCGGTCCGGTCCAGTTGATCAAGGCAATGGACATGATCCAGGGCCAGCAGACCTCGGGCGCCTGCACCATCGCACAATGGGCTTCCGTCGAGGCGCTCAACGGCCCACAGGACTTCATCGCCAGGAACAAGGCGATCTTCCAGGGGCGGCGCGACCTCGTCGTCTCGATGCTCAACCAGGCGCGCGGCATCACATGCCCGTCGCCGGAAGGCGCTTTCTATGTCTATCCATCCTGCGCCCAGCTGATCGGCAAGAAGACCAAGGCCGGCAAGGTGATCGACACCGACGAGGCCTTCTGCTCGGAACTGCTCGAAGCCGAAGGCGTGGCAGTGGTGTTCGGCTCGGCCTTCGGCCTCGGCCCCAACTTCCGCATCTCCTATGCGACCTCGGATGCACTGCTCGAGGAAGCCTGCACCCGCATCCAGCGCTTCACGGCATCGCTGATCTGATCGGATCGATCTGACAACAAAGGAAAGCCGGTGACATCATCGCCGGGTTTCTTTTGTTGGAGGCCAGGCTCCTTAAGCCTGCTGCCTTGCTTGCCTAGTCGACCGCGCCTCGGCCGGCGCCAGGACCATGACCAGCAGAGCCGCGGTGAGGAACGCCGCAATCGCCGCCGTCAGCATCGCCGCGTGGAAGCCGCCGGCATAGGCCGTGGCGAACAGGCGACGCACGCCACCCTCGCCGATTGCCGCGTCGGTTGCGAAATCATGCCGTGATATGGCGGCACGCGCCACCGCTTAGGCATTGCCGACACCGGCATCGCGGAGATGTCCGGTCGGCGAACTCGCGACAGACCTTCGCGCTGTTCCTCAGGATGGTGCGGCCGGATAGGCTGCCCTCCGCGGATGGTCAGGCCTCAGCCGCCATATTGCTCGCCGGAAACCGCTTCCAGCCAATCGGCATGCACGCCGTCGCGCGCTTCCTGCATGGCGATATGCGTCATCGCCGTCTTCGGCGCCGCGCCATGCCAGTGCTTTTCGTCCGGCGCGAACCAGATCACATCCCCTGCCCTGATCTCCTGCAGCGGCCCACCCCAGGTCTGGGCAAGCCCCGCACCCGAGGTGACGTAGAGCGTCTGACCGAGCGGATGCGTGTGCCAATGGGTGCGCGCGCCCGGTTCGAAGCTGACCAGTGTCGCTCTCAGTCGCGCCGGCGCCTCCGCCTCGATGATCGGCGTCTGCAGAACCCGGCCGGTGAAGTATTTTTCCGGCGCTATGATGGTCGACACGCTGCCGCAAGCAATGATCTTCATCGTCTGATCCCGAAGCTGGTGGTGAAGCGACCGGCGGCAAACGCCGCCGCTCGTCGAGGCAAACGCATTGTCGGCCGATATCGCCCCAGGCGCAACCGGCTGTCTCGGGCTGCCTGCCGGAAGAGGCGGTTTTCTCTCCTTAACCATGAACCGTTCCCGCATGCCGGCACCGCGCGAAGACAACGGCGAATTCAATGTCTTCTTAACGGCTCGCCACTAGCCGTGAGCCTGCATTGCGAGGGCCGGCGGATGAGCATACTGGCGACGATCAAGGACCAGAGCGGCCGGATCTATCGCGGCATCCAGGCCCTGCTTGTGCTCAGCATCGGCGCGGCCGCACTCGGCGCCTTCGACATTTCGCGCAACCTGTCCTCGGTCAGCGCCTTCGCCGTCTCGAGCCTGGCTACCGGCCTTGCCTTGCTGGCGTTGATGTACATGCGCAGCCGCGTCGTCCATCAGTTGCGCTCGGCGGCGGCGGCGGAAGCGGAAAAACATCATTTCCTGACCAGGGACGCCATGACCGGGGCGATGACCAGGCGCTACTTCCTCGAAGCGCTGCGCGACAGCCTGGGCACCATGCGCGACCGGCGTGAGGCGACTTTGCTGTTGATCGACGTCGATCACTTCAAGCAGCTCAACGACACGTTCGGGCACCAGTTCGGTGACCTGGCTCTGCTGCACCTGGTCAAGACGTCGGAGCGCGTCTTTGCCGGCGGCATGGTCGGGCGGCTGGGCGGCGACGAATTCGGCGTCATCATTCCGCATGGCGACCTCGCCACCATCAACAAGGACATCAGGCAATTGCTCGATAGGATGCGGGCCGGCAAATCGCATGAAGGCAAGACCATTCCGCTCTCCATCTCGGTCGGCGTGGCGTTGGCGCCGGCCCATGGCTCCAACACTGCGGAACTGATGCTGGTTGCCGACCTGGCGTTATACGAAAGCAAGGCGGGCGGCCGTGGCCGCGTCACCGTTTTCGACGAGGAGATGCTGTCCGACAAGCGCTACCGGCGCCTGGTCGAGCGGGAGTTGCGCGCGGCGGTCTATCTGGGCGAGCTCGAACTGCACTACCAGCCGATCGTCAATCCGGACGGATCCGCTTATGCTCTCGAAGGCCTGGTCCGCTGGCGCCACCCGGTTCGCGGCCTGGTTTCACCGGCCGAGTTCATTCCCATCGCCGAACGCTCGACCCTGATCGACATGCTCGGCGAATGGGTGTTCAAGCGGGCTTGCGCCGATGTCGGCCATTTCCCCGGGCGCCGCATCTCCATCAACGTTTCGGGCGAGCAGCTGAAGCGCGACGAGATCGTCACCATGTGCGACCGCGTTCTAAGGGAATCCGGCCGCTCGGCGACGCAGTTCATCATCGAGATTACCGAGACCGTGGCGACCGCCGCCACGCCCGAGATCCTGCGACGCCTCGAAGCGTTGCGCGGCCTCGGCTTCCACATTGCGCTCGACGATTTCGGCACCGGCCATTGCGGCTTCAACTATCTGAAAACCCTGCCCATCGACGGCATCAAGATCGACCGCTCCTACATCCGCAGCCTCGCCCATGATCAGGTGGCGCAGATCTTCGTTTCGGCGCTGGCGCAGATCGCGCGCATCCAGGACGTCACCATCGTGGCGGAAGGCGTGGAGACGCAGGAAGAGTTCGCGCTGGCCATGGCCGCCGGCTGCAACCGTTTCCAAGGCTACTTCTTCGGCAGGCCGGCGCCGCGCGACAAGGCGCCCTTGCGCACCATCGATGCCGAACCCCTGGCGCTGAGCGCCTGAGACCACCGCACGGCAGCGGATTTCTATTTTCCTTGCCCTGCCGGCAAACAAGTGGGACGATGCTTCAGGGCAGGTGGCGATAGGAAAAGAAACCCCGCCCGCGACGGTCGAACAGGCCGGCCGCCGCTCAGGACCGACTGACCACGCCTGAACCATGCATGCCAGTCGGTCCCTAGGGAAACGCCTGAGTGGAGGTCAGCCATGGGTACTCGCGCCGGAGGACGACGCACGGGACCGAAATGCATTGCCATAGTCGGTCCCTTTGCAAGCGGTAAGACGACACTTCTCGAAGCCATATTGGCCCGCACGGGCGCTATCCCCCGACAAAATCCCGTTTCATCAGGCAACACCGTCTCGGATCATTCGCCGGAGGCGCGCGCCCACGCCATGAGCGTCGAGGCGACGATTGCCAGCACCGAATTCATGGGCGAGCAGATCACCTTTGTCGATTGTCCCGGCTCGATCGAATTCTCCTTCGAGGCCGAGCCGGTGCTGGCCGCCTGCGACCTCGCGGTGGTCGTTGCCGAGGCCGACGAAAAGAAGATCCCTGCCCTGCAGCTCATCATGCGCAAGCTCGACGATCTCGGCGTGCCGCGCATCCTGTTCCTCAACAAGGTCGACAAGGCGATTTCAGGCGTGCGCGATACGCTGAAGATGCTGCAGCCGGCAAGCTCGGTGCCGCTGCTGCTGCGCCAGATACCGCTGCGCAAGGACGGCGTCGTCATCGGCTCGATCGATCTGGCGCTGGAGCGCGCCTACATCTACCGTGAATATGCCGAAAGCGAGGTGGCTCGGATACCGGGCGACGACAAGGCGCGCGAATTGGAGGCGCGCTTCTCCATGCTGGAAACCCTGGCCGACCACGACGACCAGCTGATGGAACAGTTGCTTGAGGAGATCGAGCCGCCGAAGGACGCGATCTTCGACGATCTCTCCGCCGATCTGCGCGACGGCGTGGTGACGCCGGTGCTGATCGGCACCGCCGAAAAAGGCAACGGCGTGCTGCGCCTCTTGAAGGCGATCCGCCACGACGCACCCGACATCGAGGCAACCCGCAAGCGGCTTGGTGCCTCGGACGGCGGTGCCACCGTGGTCCAGGTGATGAAGACCATCCACACGCCGCATGGCGGCAAGCTGTCGGTGTCGCGCATCCTGTCCGGCCAGGTCGCCGATGGCTCCGAGCTATGGCTGCCCGGCGGCGACACAGCCAAGGTTTCCGGCATCTACAAGATGCTCGGCAAGGATCAGTTCAAGCTCACCGCCGCCAAGGCCGGCGATACCGTGGCGTTGGGCAAGCTGGACGAGGTCAAGACAGGCCAGACGCTGACCTCGGCCAAGGGCGGCACCAAACAGCTGTTCATGTTCGAGCCGCCGCAGCCGGTCTTCGCCTTCGCGCTGCGCCCGAAGGAACGCAAGGACGAGGTCAAGATGTCGGCCGCCATCCAGCGGCTGGCCGAGGAAGATCCCTCGCTCAGCCTGCGCCACAACCAGGACTCGGCCGAGACGGTGTTGTCTGGCCATGGCGAAATGCATCTGCGCGTCGTGCGCGAGCGGCTGGAGGGCAAGAACCAGATTCCCGTCGAAGGCCATACGCCGGCGGTGCCCTACCGCGAGACGATCCGCAAATCGGCGCAGCAGCGCGGTCGCCACAAGAAGCAGTCGGGCGGCCATGGCCAGTTCGGCGATGTGGTGATCGAGATCAAGCCGCTGCCGCGCGGCTCAGGCTTCCAGTTCACCGACACCATCACCGGCGGCGTCGTGCCGAAGACTTACATCCAGTCGGTCGAGACAGGCATACGCGACTACCTGAAGAACGGCCCGCTCGGCTTCCCCGTGGTTGACGTCGCCGTCAACCTGTCGGACGGCTCCTACCACGCGGTGGATTCCTCTGACATGGCCTTCCAGATGGCAGCGAAGCTCGCGATGAAGGAAGGCATGGCCGCCTGCTCCCCGGTGCTGCTGGAGCCGGTGATGAAGGTCGAGATCGTCACGCCGTCCGACGCGACGTCTAAGATCATCGCGCTGATCCCACAGCGGCGCGGCCAGATCCTCGGCTATGACGCGCGCCCGGGATGGCCGGGATGGGATGTCGTCGAGGCGACCATGCCGCAGGCCGAGATCGGCGACCTGATCATCGAACTTCGCTCGGCGACCGCGGGCGTCGCCAGCTATCGCGCCGTCTTCGATCATATGGCCGAACTCACCGGCCGTCTCGCCGACGAAGCGATGAATACCAACGGCAAGGCGGCCTGATTCCGTTGCGGCCAGCTACTCTCTTCCCGTCTGCGGGAAGAGAGTACGGCGGGACAGTAAGGGGCAGCGCCAACGTTGAGGATTGTCAAAGTCCGTGATGCACCTGCACCAATGCATGTCGACAAAAAGTGAGCCGGAGCACAAAAACCAAAAACGACGCCCGGGAAGCCGGACGTCGTTTTGTTTGCGGACCGTTTTCTCGGGAGGGGAAACGGCAGGTCCGCCGCATGTCCAGTCGCCGCTTTCGGCGGAAAAGGGTTCGGACGCGGTAGCCGCCTGAGCCCGGGCCGTACGAGTGATGCCCCCATCTCTCGTCCGAACCACACCGCGTCCTGGGCTCTTCATAGCAGCGCAAGGCATCGTTGTCATGTTACCAGAGGTTACATGACACTGTTACGTGCGAATTCGCGTGAAATTCCCAGCTATCCCGGCAGGGTGCAGGCAACAAAAAAGCCGGATCAACGAAGATCCGGCTGAGTTTGATTGGAAGTGCCTGTTAAGGCTAACCTCCAGAGGGGAACACTCGAGGGCGCTAATGGGAGGAGAACGCGCCCAGGAGATGATCTATATATGTGCTCAACATGCCCAAGAAACAAGCATCTATTTTGCAACACACGCATGCAAAAAAACATAGGCTGTGGTCCAACCCATTCCAGAAGCCAATAGGACCAGCAGAATCGTCGAAAATGGGGCGCTCAACCACGCAATCGTCACTACAGGAGCGTGACTCGCGACCGGCTTTCCCCCCAAATCATCAAAATTACGCAGTGATGTCGAAGCAGGCAGCAGACGTTCATTTCTGAGGCAATCGGAGAGAAAGCAGCCAATGCGGACGTTTTCGGCGATCGCCGGCAGCACGGCCTTCTTCATCGCGGCACCCGGCGTGGTCGCCGGGCTGGTTCCCTGGCTGATCAGCGATCATTATCGCCTGCCGTGGTCGACCGTGCCGGGCCTTGTTCCTGCCGGCGGCGTCCTCATCGTCGCCGCGGCCGCTGTTCTACTGCATGCTTTCGCCCGCTTCGCGCTCGAGGGGCTGGGCACGCCGGCTCCGGTCGCGCCGACGGAGAAGCTCGTGATCGGGGGCATCTACCGCCATGTCCGCAACCCCATGTATGTCGCCGTGCTGTCGATCATCCTCGGCCAGGCGCTGCTGTTCTCGAGCTGGACGCTTGTCGCCTATGCCGTCATCGGCGCTGTTGTCATGGGCTCCTTCGTCAAATTCTACGAGGAGCCGACGCTCGCTCGCCGCTACGGCGCCGACTATGAAGCCTACCGCCGCAACGTCCCCGGCTGGCTGCCGCGCCTGACGCCCTGGCGCGGGTGAGTCAGCAGTGAGCAGCGCCGCCAGGGCATGTCGAGATTCAGGTCAGGCCGAGTTGGGCATGGCGGCGTCCGAGAACCGGAGCGGAGCGTACTGTTGGGTACATGAGCATCGGAAGCTGCATTCGCAGGCCGCCCTTGCCCGAATATCGACACGCCCTCAAAATGACCAGCTTCTGGCCTTGGCGATAATGAAATCGCGGAACACGTGCAGCTTGGCCTGGTTCTTCATCGCGTCGGGATAGGCGAAATAGGTGTCGAAGGACGGCACCTCGGTTTCCGGCAAAAGCTGAACCAGGCCGGAGTCCTTGTTGATCACATAGTCGGGCAGCATGGCGATGCCTGCGCCGCCCTGCACGGCGCGCTTGATCGACAAGATGTCGTTGATCTGCAGCGACGGCACGCGCTGGCCGCCCTCGAAATCGCCGACCGTCTCCAGCCAGTTCAACTCCGACAGATGCGATGGCACAGGCAGGCCGAAGGTGACGATGCGATGGTTTCTGAGCTCCGAGACCGAGGCCGGCTTGCCATGCTTGGCGACATAGGAAGGGGCCGCGTAGAGATGGAAATGGACGGTGAACAGGCGGCGCTGGATCAGGTCCGGCTGCTGGGGCTGGCGCAGTCGGATGGCGCAATCGGCCTGGCGCATGGTGAGGTCGAGCTCCTCATTGGCCAGGATCAGCTGCAGGCTGATTTCCGGATAAAGCTCGATGAACTCCTGCACCCGTTCGGTCAGCCAGCCGGCGCCGAGGCCAACGGTTGTCGTCACGCGAAGCACGCCGGAGGGCCGGTCCTTGGTTTCGGTCAGGCGCGACTTGATGGTCTCGAGCTTCATCAGCACGTCATGCGCCGTGCGGAACAGCATCTCGCCTTGTTCGGTCAACACCAGGCCGCGCGCATGGCGGTTGAACAGCGGCACGCCGACATCGTGCTCGAGCGCACTGACCTGCCGCGAGATCGCCGATTGCGACAGGTGCAATGTCTCGGCCGCGTGCGTAAACGACCCCGCTTCCGCCGCAGCGTGAAACACGCGTAGCTTGTCCCAGTCCAACGCCATGATTCCCCTCGTTCTGTTTGGCGTCTGAATGAAAAATCAGGCTTTTACACGGCGTTTCTAAGCCGTTTTTTTAACAGGTCGAAGCGGCCGCTATTCGGCTGCTTCGCGATGCACCTCGATGCCGGCCAGATACTTTTCCGCTTCGAGTGCCGCCATGCAGCCGAGCCCCGCCGCCGTCACCGCCTGGCGGTAGACATCGTCGGTCACGTCGCCGGCAGCGAACACGCCAGGCACGTCGGTGCGGGTCGAATTCGGCGCCGTCCACAAGTAGCCGTTCGGCTTCTGCTTCAGCTTGCCGACGAACAGCTCGACCGCCGGCGCATGGCCGATCGCCACGAACACACCGTCGACCTTGAGGTGGCTTTCGGCGCCGGTCACCGCATGCCTGAGCTTCAGCCCTTCGACCGACGGTGGCAGCGGCGCCTTGCCGGGGCGGCCGGTGATCTCGTCGACCACCGTGTCCCAGATGACGCTGACATTGTCCTTCTGCAGCAGCCGCTCGCGCAGGATGCGCTCGGCGCGGAAGTCGCTGCGCCGATGAATGACCGTCACGCTCCTGGCGAGGTTCGACAGATAGAGCGCCTCCTCCACCGCCGAATTGCCGCCGCCGACCACCGCGACGTCCTTGCCGCGATAGAAGAAGCCGTCACAGGTGGCGCAGGCCGAGACGCCGAAGCCCATGAAATCCTGTTCGGTCGGAATGCCCAGCCACTTGGCCTGCGCGCCGGTTGCGATGATCAGCGCGTCAGCGGTGTATGTGGTGCCGGAATCGCCCTTGGCGCGGAACGGCCGCACGTTGAGGTCGACCTCGGTGATGATGTCGTTGATGATGTCGGTGCCGACATGCTCGGCCTGCTTCAGCATCTGTTCCATCAGCCACGGTCCCTGGATGGGATCGGCGAAGCCGGGATAGTTTTCGACATCGGTGGTGATCATCAGCTGACCGCCTTGCTGCAGGCCGGCGACCAGCATCGGCTTCAGCATGGCGCGCGCGGCATAGACCGCCGCCGTATAGCCGGCCGGGCCGGAACCTATGATGAGAACGGGCGCGTGCTTGGTGGTCATTTAAAACCTCTGCGGGGCGGACAATGCCTTGGAAAAAGACGTGGAATTCGCGCTTAATGTAAGGGTTGCCAACCACGCCAGCAAGACGAAGGGGCCGTCGTCCCCGGAAAGCTTCGTCCCAAGCGGTTATTCGCGCCATCGCCGCTTTCGTTACCGCTCAAAAATCGCGTTGATGAGGGCTGGCGCCAATACAAAAGTCGTTTAATTACAAAATCGCGAAAGATTCTTGCGCCGAGCTGAGACCGCCATGCCTCTGAAAGCCGACCTCGACGCCATCGATTGGAAGATCCTGCGAGAGCTGCAGGCGGATGGGCGCATGACCAATGTCGAGCTGTCGAACCGCGTCGGCATTTCGGCCCCGCCCTGCCTGCGCCGGGTCAAGCGGCTGGAGGAGGCCGGCATCATCCGCGGCTACCGCGCGCTGCTCAATGCCCCGGCGCTGGGCCTCGATGTCGTCGCCTTCTGCCTGGTCGGCCTGCATCACCAGGCCGATGCCGAGCTGCGCACCTTCGCCGAGCGTACGCGCGGCTGGCCGATCGTGCGCGATGCCTGGATGGTCTCGGGTGAATCCGATTTCCTGCTGCACTGCGTGGCAAGCGACCTCGGCGCCTTCCAGACCTTCGTCATCGAGGAGCTGACCTCGACGCCGAATGTCGACACGGTGCGCACCGCTCTCACCATACGCCGGGTCAAGGACGAGGGCCTGGTAGCTTTCTAACGCCTGAGGCGAGGCGAGCGGCTGTGCGCCGGCGAATTCCTGGCCTTCGCCACGCCGGCGCCGCGTTGGTATTCGACCGACGCTGATGTACAAGGCTGGACGGCTCTGCCGGACTCGTCGCTTGACCGACCGCTCGATTGGTTTCTCAAGCGATTCCAGGAAAAAATGTGTAACGGTTTTCCGCGCGGGTTTGCTTGGGTACAGATGGCGAAAGCAGCGTTGCTCTGGGGGCGGCCCGCCATGGGAAGGGGACCATGACTCGATTTGCAAGCCCGGTCTCGGCGCTTATCATCTGCGTGAACGAGGCCGATATGATCGGCCCGTGCCTGGAAAGCATCGACTTCTGCTCCGAGATCATCATCGTCGATTCCGGTTCGACGGATGGCACTGTCGAATGCGTGAAAAGCTATATCGCCAAGGGCTACCCGATAACGCTGCTGCACAATGACTGGCCGGGTTTTCCCCGTCAGCGGCAATTCTCGCTCGACCACGCGAGCCAACCCTGGTGTCTTTCGATCGACCCGGACGAGCGCGTCGACGACCAGTTGCGGCAGTCGATCGTGGCCATCACACAGGCCGCCGACGACAAGATCCGCGGCTGGTACATCCGTCGCCGCGATTGGCTGAAGGGCTATGGCTATGCGCATCGCTGGGTGCTGCATAACAGGCTGATGCGGCTTTTCCGCCGGGAAGGCGCCACCATCGATCTCACCGCGCGGGTGCACGAAGCCTTCCAGGTACCGGGCGAGACCGGCACGATCGAAGAGGGTGTCCTGCTGCATCGTCGTGAAATATCGGTCGAGGAGGATCTCGCCCGGGCCAACGCCTATTCCAGCCTCAAGGCCGTCACGCTGGTCCAGAAGGGCAAGAAGCCCGGCCTGGTGCGGCTGGTGCTGTCGCCGTTCGGCAACTTCCTGAAATTCTACCTGGCCAAGCGCTATTTCCTGTGCGGCCGGCACGGCTTCGTCTACTCGATGTCGGTGATGATCTATTCCTTCGCCACCGAGGCAAAACTCTACGAAGCCTCGGACGATCCTGCGTGAACCGCCAGGCCTGGATCAGGACCTGTTGTCCTGACCGAGCGTTTCAATGGCGGCGAGCAGTTCATCAAGGTCGCTGCTGCCCAGCAGGGGCCTGATGGTGAAACCGGGCTGGAACGCCGCCTCACCGTCGACCAGCCAGCCCTGTTGCAACCCGGCGCGCTTTCCCGCCTGCATGTCGGCTAGCTTGTCGCCGACGATCAGCGAGCGCCGGAGATCGAGCGCAAGGCGTTTTCCCGCCTCGACCAGCATGCCGGGATTGGGCTTGCGCATCGGATGATCGGGAATGGCGAGTGGTCCGACACCGGCCTCGTGGTAGGCGCAGGCAAGCACCATGTCGATGGACACGCCCTCCTCGCCCAACAGCTCGAGCACGCGGCCATTCACCGCCGCAAAGGCGCTCCAGCCGAAATAGCCGCGCGCGACGCCGGACTGGTTGGTGACCACGACGACCGGGATTTGCGCCCGGTTGGCGGCCGCGATCGCCGGCAGCATCTGCGGTCTGAGCTCGATCTCGGCCGGGTCGCTGGGATAATCGGTATCGACGTTGATGGTGCCGTCGCGGTCGAGGAACAGCGCCGGCCGGTTCGGCGGGAAGGCCCGGTCGCCGATCCGCTCGATCCAAACGCCTGGCTCGGTGAGCGGATTTTTCATCCCCGTCTTGTCAGCCATTCGACAGGCGCGCTTCGACCACTTCGCAGAGATGGTGGTAGAGACACAAATGTCCCTGCTGGATGATCGGCGTTGAGGTCGAAGGCACGTTGAGCAGGATGTCGCACAGCGGCTTGAGCTTGCCGCCAGTGTCGCCGGTCAGGCCGATCACCGTCATGTCCATCATCCGCGCCTGTTCGGCAGCGGCCAGGATGCTCGGCGAATTGCCGCTGGTCGAGATCGCCAGAAGCACGCTGCCCGCCGACCCATGCGCCTCGACTTGGCGCGAGAATACCGTGTCGAAGCCGTAATCATTGCCCCAGGCCGTCAGCACAGCGGCATTGGCCGGCAGCGCGATGACATTGTAGGCTTTGCGCTCCTTGAGGAAGCGGCCGACCAGTTCACCGGCTATGTGGATGGCGTCGCTCGCCGAACCGCCATTGCCGGCGATCAGCAAGGCCTTGCCCGACGAGAGCGCCGTCACCACGGCGCTCGCCGCCCGCTCCATCTCGCCGGTCAGGTCACGCTCGACCATCGCCGTGATCGCGGCCGCCGAGCGGACCAGATAGTCGTTCAGTTCAGACATCAAAACCTCAACTTGTGGAGCCGGCGCGCAATTTGCCGATGGTGCCGGTGGTGCTCTTGCCGGCGACGAGATCGACCAGCACGACGCGCCCGCCGGCCTTCTGCACCACGTCGGCGCCGACAACGGTGTCGATCGTATAGTCCGCGCCCTTGACCAGGATGTCGGGCAGCAGCGCCTTGATCAGCGCCAGCGGCGTATCTTCCTCGAAGACCACGACGGCATCGACCGAGGCCAGGGCCGCCAGCACGCAGGCGCGGTCATGCTGGTCGTTGACCGGACGGCCCGGCCCTTTCAGCCGCCGCACCGAAGCATCGCTGTTGAGGCCGAGCACCAGACGGTCGCACTGGCTGCGCGCCGCGTGCAGCAGGCTGACATGGCCGGCATGCAGAATATCGAAGCAGCCATTGGTGAAGCCGACGCTCAGGCCCTCTTCCTTCCAGGCCGCCACCATGCGCGCGGCCGATGCCGCGTCGAGGATGGCATCCTTGTGGGCGGTCGGTCCGTGCGAGCGAAACAGCGCCCCGGTCAGTTCCTCGACCGTGAGCCGCGCGGTGCCGCGTTTTCCGACCACGACGCCGCCGGCGGCATTGGCGATAGAGGCCGCCGCGACGGGATCGGCTCCCGATGCGAGCGCCAGCGCGAACGTCGCGATCACCGTGTCGCCGGCGCCAGAGACGTCGAACACCTCGCGCGCCTGGGTGGCGATATGGCGTGCCTCGACCGGGCCGACGACGCTCATGCCCTTTTCACTGCGCGTGGCGACGACGTAGTCGAAACCATGCGCCGAAATCAGTTCGCGCGCCGCAGCCACGATCTCGTCATCGGCGAACACCGCATGGCCGACGGCCTCGCCAAGCTCCTTGCGGTTGGGGGTAATGGCCGTCGCGCCAGCATAGCGGCCATAGTCGCGGCCCTTCGGATCGACCAGCACCGGCTTGCCGGCTTCGCGACAGATGGCGATGAGTTCGGCGGCAACGCCGTCGAGCAGGATGCCCTTGCCGTAATCGGACAGGATGACGATGTCGGCCCCCGCCAGTGCCGCACGGAAATCCCGGATCAGCCCGGCCCGCTCCGTCTGGTCCAGCGGCTTGATCTCTTCCTCGTCGAAGCGCAGCACCTGCTGGTTGAGCGCGCTGAAGCGGCTCTTCGACGAGGTCATGCGGCCGCGCTGCCGCGAGAGACCTACTGTCTCGGCGCCGAGCTCGCCGAGCATCCGCGCCAGGCTGTCGCCGGCGGTGTCCGTGCCGATCACCGAAATCGGAATGGCCCGTGCGCCGAGCGAGACGATGTTGGCCACGACATTGCCGGCGCCGCCCATGGCTGAGGTCTCGCCGCGCCCATGCAGCACAGGGATCGGCGCCTCGGGCGAAATCCGCTCGATGACGCCATTGACGAAGCGGTCGAGGATAAGGTCGCCGACCACCAACACCGTGACGCCGCCAAAGCGGGCAATGGCGCGGTGCAAGGGTTCGGAAGAAGGCGGATTGTGCTTGATCATATCACTGGCAACGCGCGGGGGAAAACAGTCGCTGAAACATATAGGGTGTCGGCTGGCGGTGGTTCATGCCTGCCGATATACCGCAATTCGAACCGGCGCAACGGCGGCGCCGCGTCAGCTCTTCTGCAGGGCAACGTGGACGCCGAGCCCGACCAGCACGGCACCACCGGCCCGCTGCATCAGCCGCTGCGCCCGGCTCGATCGCCGCAGCCGGCCGATGACGAGGCCGGCCAGGAACACGCAGACGATGTCGGCCGAGGAGAACATCAGGTTGACGATGGTGCCCAGCACCACGAATTGCAGCCACACCGGGAGGGCCGCCGAGGCATCGATGAACTGCGGCAGGAACGCCATGAAGAAGATCGCGGTTTTCGGATTGAGCACCTCGACGGTGATGCTCTCGAAAAAGGCGCGGCGGGCCGATTTGCGCTCGATAGTGGGCAGCGCCACATCGCCCTCCACGCGTTTGCGAAACAGCGAGATGCCGAGCCAGATCAGGTAGAGCGCGCCGATCAGCTTGACCGCCATGTAGAGCGGCGGCACGGCATGGAACAGCACCGACAGGCCGGCGGCGGCGGCAAAGACATGCACATAGCCGCCGAGATGGATGCCAAGTGCCGCCGTCAGTCCCGACCATCGCCCGCGCGCCATCGTCTGCGCCGCGGCATAAAGCATGGCCGGACCGGGGATATAGGCGAAGATCGCCGTGGTGGCGAAGAACGCGATGAGCAGTTCGGTCGACGGCATTTTCTATCCTTATGATCCTGCCCTGCCCGTTGCAGGCCGTTCAGTCAGCCCGTGGGATGGCTTTGGATTGGCCTGCGCGAACAGCCGCAATGAAAGCCGACATGACTTTTTTGTGGAATGACGGACTGAAGGCGCCGATGCCCGCACCCAGTTCGAAATAGGCCGACGATTCCAGAATATCGTGGTTGTGCTCGTCGACTATGACCCAAAGGGGGATGGGGTCAAGGCCGGCGCGGTGGCGTTCAATTTACGGAACGCCACCGGCTGCGCGATCGCGGCCCGGCTGCGTCGAGGTGATTGCAAGGATGAAAGGGGCGTGCCGCAGGCTTTCCCAGGAAGAACGGCGACGAAGGCGACAGGCCTCGTCTTGCGGCCTTCGGTCTCGCCGTCACCATGTTGGCGATGCCACAGATACGGATATCGCCAGACGTCCGCGGCGACGGGTTTAATCACGGTCCAATTCCGCAGCGTATTCCTCGAGCATCTCGACATGTTCGGACGGAGCGCCCTCCGCCGCGTAGACTCGGCGGCTCTCATTGGCGAAGCGAGCCTCGTAAGCCTCGATGCTCATCAGGACATATCTCGGCTTGTTGTGACGAGTGATGGAGACGGGCTGCTGGCTGGCGGCGGCAAGCACATCGCCGAGATTCTGTTTTAGATCGGTGGATGGATAGTGTTTCATGAGACTCTTCGTTTTGCCCATAATAGACAAAATGGACAAAACAGACAAGTTTGAAAGCACAAGACGGGCGACCGCCTTGCTTTGTCGACAGCCGGGCTAGCCTCCCTTATAAGGACCGGAATCGCAAGCAACCAGAGGCCTTCATGATCATCGTCACGGGCGGCGCCGGCATGATCGGCTCCAACATCGTCGCCGCGCTCAATGCCGAGGGCCATGACGACATCCTCGTCGTCGACGATCTCACCGACGGCCACAAGATCGCCAATCTCGCCGATTTGAAAACAGCCGACTACCTCGACAAGGATGAATTCCTGCCGCGCATCGAGACCGGCTCGCTCGGCCGCGTCGAGGCCGTGTTCCACCAGGGTGCCTGCTCGACCACCACAGAGTGGAACGGCAAGTTCATGATGGAGGTGAATTTTGCTTATTCGAAGCGGCTGCTGCATGCCTGCCAGGCACTGCGCGTGCCCTTCCTCTACGCCTCCTCGGCTTCCGTCTACGGCGGCGGTTCCGAGTTTCGCGAGGAGCCGGCGCTCGAACGGCCGCTCAACGTCTATGCCTATTCGAAGAAGCTTTTCGACGACTATGTCAGGCGCACCATCTTCGACACCGATCATTCGCAGGTGGCGGGCCTGCGCTACTTCAACGTCTATGGCCCGCGCGAGGCGCACAAGGGCGCCATGGCCTCGGTCGCCTTCCATCTGTTCAACCAGGTCAAGCGCGGCGAGAATCCGAAACTGTTCGGCGCCTATGATGGTTTCGGCCCTGGCGAACAGAGCCGCGACTTCATCCATGTCGGCGACGTCGCCGACGTCAACCTATGGCTGTGGAAGCGGGGCTCGAGCGGCATCTTCAACTGCGGCACCGGCCGCGCCCAGCCGTTCCGTGCCATCGCGGAAACCGTCATCGACATGCTGGGCAAGGGCGAGATCGAGTTTATCCCCTTCCCCGACCACCTCAAGGGCAGCTACCAGAGCTTTACACAAGCTGATATGTCCCGTTTGCGCGCGGCCGGTTACAATGGCCAGTTCCGGACAGTGGAAACCGGAGTCAGAGACTATGTCGAATGGCTGAAAGCCCAACGATCCTCGTGATCGGCCCACGCTGGGTGGGCGACATGGTGATGGCGCAGTGCCTGTTTTCGGCACTGAAGCAGCTCCATCCCAACGCCGCGATCGACGTGCTGGCGCCGGCCTGGGCGGCACCGCTGGTCAAGCGCATGCCCGAGATCCGCCAGCAGATCGACTTTCCGCTGAAGCCCGGCGCGCTCGAGTTCACCCACCGCCGCCGCTTCGGCCGCCTGCTGCGCGGCCGTTACGACATGGCCTATATCCTGCCGGGCAGCTGGAAATCGGCGCTGATCCCCTTCTTTGCCCGCATTCCGCGCCGTGTCGGCCATCTGCGCGAAATGCGCTATGGTCTGCTGACCGACATCGTGCCGCTGCCGGACGCCGTGAAACGGCGCACAGCGCAGGCCTATTTCAGCCTCGCCAGGGGCGGCAGTTTCCGCGCGCCCCATCTGAGCGTGGATGCCGGCAACCAAGCCGCCTTGCTCGACCGTTTCGGGCTGGCGCGGCAGAAATTCGCGGCCCTGATGCCTGGCGCCGAATTCGGCCCGGCCAAGCGCTGGCCAAGCGAAAGCTATGCCGGCCTCGCCCGCGAGTTCATGGATAAGGGATTGAAGGTAGCCCTGTTCGGTTCGAAGAATGACCGCGACGTCACCGCTGAGATCGCCGCCCTTGCCCCCGGCGTCGTCGACCTCGCCGGCCAGACACGGCTGGAGGACGCCATCGACCTGATCGCCGCGGCAAGGCTGGCGGTGTCCAACGACAGCGGGCTGATGCATGTCGCGGCGGGCGTCGGCACGCCGATCGTCGCCGTCTACGGCTCGACCTCGCCCGAAAACACGCCGCCGCTGGCGGAACGGCGCGAGTTGGTCTGGCTGCACCTCTCCTGCTCGCCCTGCCACCAGAAGCTCTGCCCACTCGGCCATCTCAACTGCCTGAAGACATTGGAAGTCGGCCAAGTCTTGGCGGCGGCGGAGCGGCTGCTGGAAGTCCCGGCCGCGGCATGAAGGTCCTGATCGTCAAGACATCGTCCATGGGCGATGTCATCCACACCTTTCCGGCCCTCGAGGATGCCAGCCTGCACCGGCCGGATGTTTCCTTCGACTGGTGCGTCGAGGAGGCGTTTGCCGGCATCGTCGCCCTGCACCCGGCGGTCGGCAGGATCCATACGGTGGCCATCCGGCGCTGGCGCAAGGCGCTGTTCAAGGGCGGCACCTGGCGCGAGGCTGCCGCTCTGCGCCGAACCTTGCGCGAAGGCCGCTACGATCTTGTCATCGACGCCCAAGGCCTGTTGAAGTCGGCCCTGGTGGCGCGGCAGGCGCGCGCACCGATCGCCGGCTTCGACCGGTCGAGCGCACGCGAACCCTCGGCGACCCTGTTCTACGACGTCACTTACGGTGTGCCGCGCGACCTGCACGCCATCGAGCGGACGCGGCGGCTGTTCGGGCTGGCGCTTGGCTACCAGCCCGACCTCTCGACGCTCGCTTCAGGCATCGTGCCGCCACCCGGTGCTCTCGCCGGCATCACCCGACCAACCGCTTTCCTGTTGCACGGCACCAGCCGCGAGGACAAGAAATGGCCTGTTGAGGACTGGATCGGGACCGCCCGCCTGCTGGTCGGGCGCGGCATGATTCCGGTCACCACCTGGTCGAACGAACGTGAGAAGTCTGTGGCCGAAGCCATCGCCGGCGGCGTGCCGTCCACGGTCGTGGTGCCAAAATCGCCGCTCGCCGACATCGCCGCCATCCTCGGCCGCTCGACGCTGGTCATCGGTGCCGACACCGGGCTGACCCACCTTGCCAGCGCCTTCGGCGTGCCAACGATTGCTGTGTTTTTGGCGACGGAGCCGGGGCTCACGGGTCCGCGTGGCCAATTTGCGTCGACACTGCTGGCCGCGCCCGGTGGACGTCTGACGCCGGCGGAGGTCGTGGCGGAGGCCGAGAGGCTGCTTAGTCTTAAATTACAAGCGCGGGCTTAGGACCTTTCGGAATTCGCTCTGGCGAGGTTCTTCGGAGTCGTCCCGCGACGAGCGGTGCTTACTTGAAGTACGCAAGCGCGTCCCACGCCGGCCTTATCCTTGACCGCCACGTCACTCAAGCTCCAGCCAGCGAAGACCAGAAGCGCAGAAAACCGCGCTGGTCGGCCGCCAGGGCAGGACTATCAAAAGGCCCTAAATGAACTGCACCTGGACGATCTCATACCCCCTGGCACCGCCGGGCGCATTGACCTCGATGGCGTCGCCGACTTCCTTGCCGATCAATGCGCGCGCGATCGGCGAGGAGATCGAGATGCGGCCGGACTTCACGTCGGCCTCCTGGTCGCCGACGATCTGGTAGGTCTTCTTTTCCTCGGTGTCCTCGTCGACCAGCACGACGGTGGCGCCGAACTTCACCTTGTCGCCGCTGAGCTTGGTGACGTCGATCACCTCGGCGCGCGCGATCAGGTCCTCGAGCTCGTTGACACGGCCCTCATTGAGGCTCTGCGCCTCCTTGGCGGCGTGGTATTCGGCGTTTTCGGACAGGTCGCCATGCGAGCGCGCCTCGGAGATCGCCTCGATGATGCGCGGCCGCTCTTCTTGCTGGCGCCAGCGCAGTTCTTCCTTCAATGACGCAAACCCCTCGCCTGTCATCGGGACCTTGTTCATGATGCCTGACCTTTCCTGCCG
>NZ_PNOT02000185.1 GCF_002879535.1 Mesorhizobium intechi | reverse complement strand
CTCTTTATGCCATAGATCTTCTGCGGCGTGTCGACCGCCGGAATGTGGCGGCCGCCGTGATTTTCCAGTTCGAAAAGGTCCGGATGCGACCGCATGATCTCGACGGCCGCGTCATTGCGCTTCAGCCAGACTCCGGTGACGAAAATGGTGGCGGGGATCTTGTTTTCCACCAGCGCCGAGAGAATGCGCGTGTCGGTCTGACCGTCGCAGGCGTCGAGCGTGAGCGCAACACGGCCCGCTCCGCTCGCCGCGGGCTTGATGTGCAGCGTGGGCTCGACCAGCGTCGCGGCATGGGCGCTGCATACCGCCACCAACGACATGGCGATCGCGCAGAGATGTCCTTGGAGCAGACGCATCAAACCGAATTCCTGGTTGGCGATTTCAAGCCGGCATCCAAAGACCCGCATGAAGGCGGAAATCGGACGATGGATAGCAGAAAAGTGCATGGCGCGGCAATTTGACCGCTCCAGTGCAAGCGCCATTCGGTAGCCTGACGATCGGTCGCCCTTCAGACAGCGCGTTCTCGCTTCATCTCGGTGCGATTGCGCAATGCGTGATCTCCCTATTCGCGCCCCGCTTTCGCCACCTGTACCGCGGCCTGCGCGGCCGCGAGCCTGGCGATCGGCACGCGATAGGGTGAGCACGACACATAGTCGAGCCCGACCTCCTCGCAGAAGCGGATCGATGCCGGGTCGCCGCCATGTTCGCCGCAGATACCGAGCTTGATCTCCGGGCGTGTCGCCCTGCCCTTTTGCGCGGCCATGCGCACCAGTTCGCCGACACCATCGATGTCGAGCGAGACGAACGGATCCTGCTCGATGATGCCTTTCTGGCGATAGGTTTCGAGGAATGAGGCCGCGTCGTCGCGCGAGATGCCGAACGTGGTCTGGGTGAGGTCGTTGGTGCCGAAGGAGAAGAACTCGGCCGACTCGGCAATGACATGGGCACGGATGGCCGCGCGCGGCAGTTCGATCATCGTGCCGGTGAGGTAATCGATCTTGACGCCGCTCTCTTCCATGACACTCCTGGCGACGGCATCGATGCGCGCCTTCACATAATCGAGTTCCTTCACCAGGCCGACCAGCGGCACCATGATTTCGGGGACGACCAGCGCACCGGCCTTCTGGCCGGCCTCGACGGCGGCCTCGAAAATGGCGCGTGCCTGCATCTCGGCGATCTCGGGATAGGAGACCGCCAGCCGGCAGCCGCGATGGCCAAGCATCGGATTGAATTCGTGCAAGGCCTCGGTGCGCTGCCTGAGCTTGTCGGGCGAAACGTTCATGACGGCCGCGACCTCGGCGATTTCCGCCTCGGTCTTGGGGAGGAATTCGTGCAGCGGCGGATCGAGCAGGCGGATCGTCACCGGCAGGCCGGCCATGATCTCGAACAGTTCAAGGAAATCCGAGCGCTGCATGGGCAGAAGCTTGGCAAGGGCGGCGCGCCGGTCCTTCTCGGCGTCGGCCAGGATCATCTCGCGCATGGCGACGATGCGGGCACCGTCGAAGAACATGTGCTCTGTGCGGCAAAGCCCGATGCCCTCGGCGCCGAAGGAGCGCGCCATGCGGGCATCGAGCGGCGTTTCGGCGTTTGTGCGCACCTTCATGCGGCGCACAGCATCCGCCCATTCCATGATGGCAGCAAAATCGCCGGAAAGTTCCGGCTGCAGCATCGCCACGGCGCCCTGCAACACCTGGCCGTTGCCGCCGTCGATGGTGATGATGTCGCCCTTGCGGAAAGTCCGTCCCATCGAGAGAAGCGTGCCGGCCTTATAGTCGACGCGCAGCGAGCCGGCGCCCGAGACGCAGGGCTTGCCCATGCCGCGCGCCACCACGGCGGCATGGCTGGTCATGCCGCCACGCGTGGTCAGGATGCCCTCGGCGGCATGCATGCCGTGGATGTCCTCTGGGCTGGTCTCGATGCGCACCAGGATCGCCTTGCGGCCCTGTGCCTTCAGGTCTTCCGCATCGCCGGAGGAAAAGACGATCTCGCCGGTGGCAGCGCCCGGCGACGCCGGCAGGCCGACGCCGATGACGTCGCGCGCGGCCTTCGGATCGATGGTCGGGTGCAGCAATTGGTCAAGCGAGGCCGGGTCGATGCGGGCGACGGCTTCCTCCTTCGTGATCAGGCCGTCCCTTGCCATCTCGACGGCAATCTTGAGCGCCGCCTTGGCGGTGCGCTTGCCCGAGCGGGTCTGCAACATCCACAACTTGCCGCGTTCGATGGTGAATTCGAGGTCCTGCATGTCGCGATAGTGCTTTTCTAGGCTGTCGGAGATGGTGACAAAGGACTGGAAGGCATCCGGCATCAGCTTCTGTAGTGACGGCTTATCGGAGCCGGCGGCGATGCGGGCGGCTTCGGTGATGTTCTGCGGCGTACGAATGCCGGCGACGACATCCTCACCCTGTGCGTTCACCAGGAACTCGCCATAGAGCTGCTTTTCGCCGGTAGACGGGTTGCGGGTGAAGGCGACGCCGGTGGCCGAAGTCTCGCCCATATTGCCGAACACCATGGCCTGAACGTTGACCGCCGTGCCCCAGCTTTCGGGAATGTCATGCAGGCGCCGGTAGGTGATGGCACGGTTGTTCATCCAACTCGAGAACACCGCGCCAATGGCGCCCCAGAGCTGTTCCTGCGGATCCTGCGGGAACGGCCTGCCAAGCTCTTCCTCGACCTTGGCCTTGTAAAGCGCGATCACGCCTTGCCATTCGATGGCCGTCAGCTCGGTGTCGAGCTCATGGCCGAGGCTGGCCTTCTGGTCTTCAAGGATTTCCTCGAACACCTCGTGATCGAGGCCCATGACGACGTCGGAATACATCTGGATGAAGCGGCGATAGCTGTCATAGGCAAAGCGTGCATCGCCGGAATCGGTTGCCAGCGCCTCGACCGTTTCGTCGTTGAGGCCAAGATTGAGCACGGTGTCCATCATGCCCGGCATCGAGGCGCGAGCCCCGGAGCGCACCGACACCAGCAGCAGCTTCGACGGATCGCCGAACCGGCGGCCGGTCAGCCGGCCGATGTGATCGAGCGCGACCGCTACATCGCCTTCCAGCCCGGCCGGATAGGCGCGGCCATTGGCATAGTAGGCATTGCAGACCTCCGTGGTGATGGTGAAGCCTGGCGGCACCGGCAAGCCCAGGCTGCACATCTCGGCCAGGTTGGCGCCCTTGCCTCCCAGCAGATTCTTGTCGCCGGCACGGCCTTCGGCCGCACCATCGCCAAAGGTGAAAACCCATTTGGTCATACTTTGCTCTCCGGTTGCAGGAGATTGGAAAGATTGGCGAAACGGAAAGTTCCACCCTGGTCCGACTTTGGAGCGATATGATGCTGCAGTGCGAAAGGCAAGCGCCGGCGGAGCCGTGCCGCCGCTACAATCGATTAAGCAAAAGCCTCGCTTGGGCATGCGTCAAAAAGACTTGCCACGTCGCGAGTTGATGACTAGAACATAAAGGGAACAAAAGGCGCCCCCTATGAAACTGACCGGAAAGATCGACTATCTGGAAATGCCGGCGACCGGCGGCACGCTGGACCGGTTGAAGGCTTTCTACAGTGGTGCCTTTGCCTGGTCGTTCACCGACTACGGACCCACATATTCGGCCTTTGCCGAGGGCCTGGATGGCGGTTTTCAGGCGGATGCCGCGGAAGCATCAGCCAAGCCGCTGCCCGTACTCTATAGCGACGACCTCGAGGAAACCCTCGGCGCTGTCGAAAGTGCAGGCGGCACGATCATCAAGCCGATCTTCACATTTCCCGGCGGCCGGCGCTTCCACTTTGTCGATCCGGCTGGCAATGAGCTGGCTGTCTGGGGTGAATAGCCCGCCCGAGTGGGATCCGGCGCCCTTGTGGATTGCTCGATTTGTGCGTTCCTGCCATCGCTCATAAGCATTGTGCTTTTCGGCCGCTCTGCTAATAACGCGCCGCACAAGCGACTCTGACGGCTATTGGGGCGTCGCCAAGTGGTAAGGCATCGGTTTTTGGTACCGACATTCCCAGGTTCGAATCCTGGCGCCCCAGCCATCCCATTGCGGGTTCGTTCCGGACACATGGGTTACGGTTTATGCCGGAGACATGGGTAACACTTTTGGCCCGAAGGGTTTTGGAGTGGTTCCGAGCCTGCATGTCTCGTCGTCGAAATATCCCAAATCATAGTCCATGAAGCTGGTCAGCCCGGCTTGATGCGCTCGATGTCGATGCCAGGCGCAGCCACCAGACCGACAGTTTGCTGAGGTTGAACAGCGCATTGGAGCTGGCGAAGGGGACGCCATTGTCGGTCCTGACCGCGCTGGGCAGCGTCAGCCCTCCAGGCCGCTATCGTTGTAGCGGGTGAGGATCTTATGACCGGTCTTGGGCGAGATATCGCACTCACGGCAAAGCCCGCCATCTTCTCGCCGTCCAGCAACCAGGCGATGAACTTCGGCCGCTCTTCCATGACGTTACGCTGCCTTCAAGGCACCTTGCTCTCCCTGCAAAGGGCCAAAGTGTGACCCATCTCTCCGAAACGAACTG
>NZ_PNOT02000256.1 GCF_002879535.1 Mesorhizobium intechi | reverse complement strand
CTCTCGGGCAATGCGGTGTTCGCCGAATATCTGCAGATCCATTTCGTTCCCGGCACCGGTGAACTCGCGGTCGTGCTGGGCGCCGTCATCGGCGCCGGCCTCGGCTTCCTCTGGTTCAACGCGCCGCCGGCGGCGATCTTCATGGGCGACACCGGTTCGCTGGCCATGGGCGGCCTGATCGGTACGGTCGCGGTCGCCACCAAGCATGAGATCGTGCTGGTCATCGTCGGCGGATTGTTCGTCGTGGAGATCCTGTCGGTGATCATCCAGGTCGGCTACTTCAAGATGACCGGCAAGCGTGTGTTCCTGATGGCGCCGATCCACCATCATTTCGAAAAGCTCGGCTGGACCGAGAGCCAGGTGGTGATCCGCTTCTGGATCATCGCCGTCATCCTGGCGCTGGTCGGCCTCTCCACCCTGAAGCTCAGATAGGAAGCTCTCCTTGATTCCCGCCGCATCCTTCGCAGGCAAGCAGGTTTCGCTCTTCGGCCTCGGTGGCTCGGGGATCGCGACCGCGCGGGCATTGATCGAGGGTGGGGCGCAGGTGCTTGCCTGGGACGACAATCCCGACAGCGTCGCCAAGGCAGCCGCCACCGGCATCGCGACCGCCGATCTGCGCGGCGCCGACTGGGCGAAATTCTCGGCTTTCGTGCTGTCGCCGGGCGTGCCGCTGACGCATCCCAAGCCGCATTGGACGGTGGAACTGGCAAAGGGTGCCGGCGTCGAGATCATCGGCGACATCGAGCTTTTCTGCCGCGAGCGGACGCTCGGCGCGCCGACGGCGCCTTTCATCGCCATCACCGGCACCAACGGCAAGTCGACGACGACGGCACTCACGGCGCATATCCTCAAATCGGCAGGCCGCGACACCCAGATGGGCGGTAACATCGGCCGCGCGGTGATGACGCTCGATCCGCCGACGCCCGATCGACACTATGTCGTCGAGTGCTCGTCCTACCAGATCGATCTCGCGCCCTCGATCAATCCGACGGCCGGCATCCTGCTCAACCTGACGCCGGACCATCTCGATCGCCACGGCACCATGCAGCACTACGCCTCGATCAAGGAACGGCTGGTGGCGGGCAGCGAGACGGCGATCATCGGCATCGACGATTCCTGGTGCGCGCAGATCGCCGAGCGGCTGGAGCGGGCAGGCCGGGAGGTCATCCGCATTTCCAAGCGGCTGCCACTGACCGACGGCTATTTCGCCGACGGCACCAATCTGATGGAGGCCGTGCACGGCCGCTACAGCAAGGTCGCCTTCCTCGAAGGCATCGGTTCGCTGCGCGGGCAGCACAATGCGCAAAACGCGCTCGCCGCGGTCGCCGCTTGCCTGAAGGTCGGGCTCGACCTCGGCGAAATCCAGTCGGGGCTCGAAAGTTTTCCGGGCCTCGCGCACCGCATGGAGCAGGTCGGCCGCAAGGACCATGTCCTGTTCGTCAACGATTCCAAGGCGACCAATGCCGATGCAGCCGCCCCCGCGCTGTCCAGCTTTCCGCGCATCTACTGGATCGCCGGCGGCCTGCCCAAGGAGGGCGGCATCGAGCCGCTGCGCGGTTTCTTCCCGCGTATCGCCAAGGCCTATCTGATCGGCGAGGCCGCGCCTGCCTTTTCGGCGACGCTGGGCGAGGCGGTGCCTTACGAGATATCCGGCACGCTGGCCGCCGCGGTCGCGCACGCCGCCCATGATGCGGCCAAGGACGGCGGCGGCGAGGTGGTGGTGCTGTTGTCGCCGGCCTGCGCCAGTTTCGACCAGTTCAAGAATTTCGAAGTTCGCGGCGAAGCCTTCAGGCAAGCTGCGAGCGCTATAGATGGCGTCAAACCCATCGGAGGGGCACGATAATGCAGAGCCGTCTCGATAAAAGTCCAGTCGCAACCTGGTGGTGGACGATCGATCGCTGGTTCCTGGCGGCGTTTCTGTCGCTGATGGGGCTGGGCATCGTCTTGTCCTTCGCTGCCAGTCCCGCGGTCGCCGAGCGCATCGGCCTCGACAGTTTCCACTTCGCCACAAGGCAGATCATCTTCACCGTGCCGGCGCTCGGCGTGATGCTGGCGGTCTCCTTCCTCGATTCCCGGCAGATCCGGCGCATGTCGCTGATCATGCTGTGCCTGATGCTGGTGCTGATGGTGGCGGTGCTCTATATCGGCGTCGAGGTGAAGGGCGCGCGGCGCTGGGTGTCGCTTGCCGGCCTGTCGATCCAGCCGTCCGAGTTCCTGAAGCCGGCCTTCGTCATCATGTGCGCCTGGCTGTTCGCCGAGCACAAGCGGCAGCCCGACATTCCCGGCAATCTGTTCGCCATGCTGCTCCTGGTGCTGGTCGTGTCGCTGCTGGTGGCGCAGCCGGACCTCGGCCAGACCATGCTGACGACCGGCACCTGGGGCATCATGTTCTTCATGGCCGGGCTGCCCTGGCTGTGGATCATCGTGCTGGGCGCTGCGGGCGTCGGCGGCGTCTTCGCCGCCTATACGGTGTTTCCGCACGTTGCCTTGCGCATCGACAAGTTCCTCACCGGCGAAGGCGACACGTTCCAGGTCGACATGGGACGCGACGCGCTGATCAATGGTGGCTGGTTCGGCGTCGGACCGGGCGAGGGCACGGTCAAGCGGGTCATCCCAGACAGCCACGCCGACTTCGTCTTCTCGGTCGCGGGCGAGGAATTCGGGCTGATCATGTGTTTCTTCATCATGTCGATCTTCGCCTTCATCGTGCTGCGAGGCCTCAACACGGCGCTGAAGGAACATGACGACTTCACCCGCTATGCGGTCGGCGGCCTCGTCACCGTGTTCGGCCTGCAGGCCGTCATCAACATGTGCGTCAACCTGCAACTGGTGCCCGCCAAGGGCATGACGCTGCCCTTCATCTCCTATGGCGGCTCCTCGCAGATCGCCATCGCCATTTCGATGGGCATGGTTCTGGCGCTGACGCGCAAGAGACCGGAAAAGCGCAAGCAGATGGGTTTTGCGCTGCCGCAGCGCGCTTTGCCGGCGGAGTGACATGGCGAGGGGTGTCATCCTACTCGCGGCGGGCGGAACCGGCGGACATCTGTTTCCGGCCGAGGCGCTGGCGCATGAGCTGAACGAGCGCGGCTGGAAGGTGCATCTGG
>NZ_PNOT02000130.1 GCF_002879535.1 Mesorhizobium intechi | reverse complement strand
GTCCAGGGTGGGGCGCCGAGTTGGCGTGCCCTGGCTCGGCCACACTTGCGGGCATTGCCTCTACTGCCTTGCAGGGAGTGAAAATCTTTGCGATCAGCCGGATTTCACTGGCTACACACACGATGGCGGCTTTGCCACCCATGTCATTGCCGACGCGCAATTCGCCTTCGATCTGGACCGGGATGCCGATCCCGTATCGCTGGCGCCGTTGCTTTGCGCTGGCCTGATCGGCTGGCGATGCCTGAAGAAGGCCGGGGACGGCAAGCGTCTCGGGATCTACGGCTTCGGCGCCGCCGCCCATATCGTCGCCCAGATAGCGATCTGGCAAGGTCGTGAGATATTCGCGGTCACCCGGCCGGGCGACACGCAAGCACAGGAGTTCGCTCTCTCGCTCGGAGCGACCTGGGCAGGCGGTTCGGATGAACTTCCGCCCACGCAACTCGATGCCGCGATCATCTTCGCTCCTGTCGGTGACCTGGTGCCGATGGCGCTTCGTGCTGTCCGCAAGGGGGGGCGGGTGGTTTGCGGCGGCATCCACATGAGCGACATTCCGGCGATGGCCTATGAGTTGCTCTGGGAAGAGCGGGAACTGGTGTCAGTGGCAAACCTGACGCGCCGCGACGCGGACGAGTTCTTTCCCATTGCCAGGCGCGCTCAGGTGCACACGCACACCAAGGTCTACCCGCTGGAGCAGGCCAATCAGGCACTGGACGATCTGAGGCAAGGCAGATTGAGCGGTGCCGCCGTCCTGGTGCCGTGATTGACAGTCGAGAATTATCCGGCCCGTTCACCCAGTCCGCGCATATGCCGGATCCATTTCGCTCGAGTGGCATCGCCAGCGCCGGCGACCATGCCGAACAATGTCTCGCGCACCGGCCTGATGCCAACGAAATGCAGGATGCTCCGCCGCATGCCGGCCAGACCATGTCCGAGGAACCACAGGCGGTAGAGAACGGCAGGCATGCCCATCGTCACCACGACGCGTGCGGAGCGGCCGCGAAGCAACGTCTTGGTGAACCCGCCGCCCTTGTCCGGGTAGGCAAAGGCGGTTCCCGGCCGCATGACCTGTTCCAGGAATGCCTTGAGCAAGGCCGGCATGGTTCCGAGCCACAGCGGAAAGACAAGGACGATGTGTTCGGCCCAGACGATCGAGTCGGCGGCCTCCCTGAGCCCGGCGGGAACCGCACCATGCTCGAACTCCTGCATTGTCCGCAGCATTGGAAAATCAAGTGCCGCCAGATCGACCCGGCGCACGGCGTGTCCCGCCTTCTCCGCGCCTTCGCCATAGGCCTTGGCGAGGGCGCGGCAGAGCCGATCCGGCGAAGGGTCGGGATGGCCGACCACGATGAGGATGCGTCGCGGCATGATCTACTCGCAGCGAAACAGTCGTCGCAGCGTCAAGGCCGCTCGACCCGCGCCACCTGGTAGGTGTGCATGGCGCCGTTACGCTCGATAGACACATATTCGCCGGTCACGAACCGTTCGTCGCCGAGATGAAAGCCGATTTCGTCGTCGCGGTCGCCTTCGGCGTAGTCGAAATACCATTGTCCGCCCGGCTTGCGCCTCAGCCTGCCGATCAGGTCGTCCTCGCCGGGGCGGAAGCGGCGAACACGACAGGAACCCTTGTGCGACCTCCATTCTTCCGTATCGATCCGGCCTTCGCCGGTCAGCGGAGCCAGCACGTCGTAGCCCTCTTCGTGGTCGCCTTCCGGGTGACCTTTTTCACGAGCCAGCAGCAGCCGGACGTGGCGGAATTTGGGGGTAAGGTCCTTCAGACTGGTCATGGCGAACTCCTTTCACGGAGTTTCATAGAGCGGTGGCTGGACCTGGCCCTTGATCCGCGTCAAACAAGGCCCGGTCGCCGCGCTTCCCTCAGGTGCCGAGAAACAGCATGGCGCCGTAGCCGGCGGCGGCAGCGGCCAAGGTTGCGCCGGCCAGAGGCGCCCAGAATCCGACCGGACCGGCAAATACCGCGAGCGACAGCCGGCCGACGGCGTTTGCTGCCAGCGCCACGAGCACGGCCTGGCCCACCGTATCGATGGACACCGAGTGCTTGACCAGGCGCAACGCGCCGAGCACCGCAACATCGACGTCGAACGTACCTGCAAGCGTCGAACTCGCCAGCAAGCCCCGCCCGCCGAATTGAGCGGCCAGTCCGGCGCTCGCGGTCGCGACGAGTGCGAAGAGAATGGCGAAGAGCAATAGCGGGCCCAGTTCGAAGGGATTGCGCGCGATGGGGCTCCCCTCGCCATTCCCCTTGGCGCGAGTCAGCAGCAATGCGCCGCAGGCAGCGAAGGCGAGGGCTGCCGCCATGGCCGGAATGCCGACCCAGGCGAAGACGCTTGGCTCGATGATCAGAACCACGGCGCAGACGCGGAGCACGGAAACCATTGCAGCCAATGACGCCGCTCCTGCGAGCGGCAGTGGATTGCTCGCCGAGGCGGCGTTGCGGGCAAGCGCCAAGGTCACCGCGGTGGAAGAGACGATCGCGCCGGCGAGCGAACTGACGAGCAGGCCGCGCGTATTTCCCAGAATGCGAACAGCCACATAGCCGGCGAACGAAATCGAGGCCATCAGCACCGTCAGGAACCAGACCTCCCACGGATTGAAACCTCCCCACGGGTCCAGCGTCCGGTTCGGCAGCAAGGGCAAGATGATCGCCGTCATCACCGCCAGGATCAGAGCCGATCGCAGTTCGATCCAGCTCAGTCGCTTCAGGAGGCCGTGCAGGACCTCTCGGCTGGCCAGGATTGCCGCCAGTGCCGCACCACCGGCGGCGGCCGCCCGATAGTCGTCGGTGATCGAAAGCGCGCCCAGCGCAAAAACGCCAAGACCCGCGATCACGCTCGTGACACTGAAATCGTCGTCGTGAGCAGCTTCACGCGCCTTGTACCAGGCGAGGATTGCGGAAAAGGCGACGAACCCGCCGACCAGCACCGAGACGGCACCGAGTTCCTTGGCGAGTGCGGCCAGAACGCCCCCGAGCAGGCCGGATATGCCAAAGGTGCGAATGCCCGCCGTGCGGCTGCGATCGGGCGCCTCCCGCTCGCGCCAGCCACGTTCCAGTCCAACGAGTAAGCCAATTGCCAGGGCCAGTGCGAGCCGGGCGATGAGCGGATCCATTGCCGCTGCGGCTTCAGGCGGCGACCGTCGGCAGGCGGTCGCGAACCCACCTGACGATCTGGCCTGCCGTCATTGCGCCTGATGTGCGTGCGATTTCACGCCCGCCATGGAAGAGGATCATCGTCGGGATGCTGCGAATGCCGAGCCTGGCCGCAACAGCCTGCTCATTGTCTGAGTTGAGCTTGAGCAGGCGAACATGTGGCTCCAGTTCGCGCGCTGCCGCTTCGTAGGCCGGAGCCATCATCTTGCACGGGCCACACCATGGTGCCCAAATGTCGACGACGACGGGAATACTGCTGCGTGCAATCTCGTGGTCGAACGCCTTGGCGTCGACGTCCAGCGGGTGGCCTGAAAACAGCTTGCTCCCGCACTTTCCGCATTTGGCCTGGTCGGCGCTGCGCGCCGGCGGCAGGCGATTGACCCCGCCGCATTTGCCGCAAACCACCAGATTGTCCTGTGCCATGGCCGTTCACCGATCCGTTGTTGTCCACTATGCGCGCCTCTGACGTCCGTCGCCAAGGGCGCGCAGTGCGTTCAGGATGACCGCCACGTCGATCCCTTCCTGGAGCAATGCACCCGCCACCGGTGCGATCTGCCCCATCGCCGCCGCAGCCATTGCCACGCCCGAGAGCGCCAGCCCGACAACGATGCTCTGCAGGGCGATCGCACGCGTCCGCCGGGCGATCCGCACCGCCTCGGCGACAGGCCCCAGCCGGTCGGTGAGAACGATGACATCGGCCGCTTCGGAAGAGGCTGTTGCTCCGCGCGCGCCCATGGCGACGCCGACCGTCGCGGCGGCAAGGGCGGGTGCATCGTTGATGCCGTCGCCGACCATCATTGTCGGCGCCATTGCTTTCTCTGCCTCGACGATCGCGACCTTATCCGCGGGAATGGCATCGGCGACGACGGCATCCAGATCCAGCATGGAGGAGATACGCTTTGCCGTCGCACCGTCATCACCCGTCAGCATGATCGTGCGCGTGACGCCGGCCGAGCGCAGGTTGGCGAGCGTGTCATGTGCATCGGCACGCATCGCATCGCCGAAAGTGAACACGCCGGCAAGCCGTCGGCCGAGGGCGACAAAAACCCTGAGCACCGGCTCGTCCCGATATTTTTCTTCGCCGCTTCTCGCCCAGCCGGGCAGCGGCTTGTCGGCGAGCACGAGAGACCGCGATCCTGCGAGGATCGATATGTTGTCAACTCGACCCTTCAGGCCCGCACCGCGATGCTCGCGGACATCCCGCGGATGCGAAAGCATCAGCTGTCTGCCGCGTGCCACCCGGATGATCGAGTCGGCGAGCACATGGTGCGAGGCTTGTTCCAGGGAAGCCAACAACTGCAGCAATTGGTTCACGTCACGGCCGGGCGCGGCTTCGATTTCGATGAGCTCGGCGCCGCCAATGGTCAAGGTCCCCGTCTTGTCGAAGATCGCGGTTCGGACTTGCGCGAGGGCCTCCAGTGCCGTGCTGCCTTTCATCAGGATGCCGGTCCGCGCAGCTCGCGAGACGCCGCCGATGAAGGCAACGGGGGCAGCGAGGATGAGCGGGCAGGGCGTTGCGACGACCAGCACCGCCAGCGCTCGGATCGGGTCGCCGGAAACATACCAGGCGGCGCCCGAAACAAGCAGAGTGGCAGGCAACAGGAACAGGGCAAAGCGGTCCGCCATGCGAATGAACGGAGATTTCGCGGTCTGTGCCGCGGCGACCATGCGCACGATCGCGGCATAAGTGCTTTCCTCGGCGACGGCCGAAGCACGCATGCTGAAGGTCTCGCCCGCATTGACGGTGCCGCTACGCAGCGTGTCGCCCGCGCCCCGCCGTTCCGGCAGCGGCTCTCCGGTCACCGCGGACTCATCGATCGAGGCTGAAGCATCGAGCAGGATACCGTCGACTGGAAGAAGTTCGCCGGCGCGTACCAGAAGCGTGTCGCCGACAACCACCTCTTCAATGGAAATCCTTTCCGTTCCATGTGTGGATTGGCGGTGCGCGACACGCGGTGATCGGTCAGTGAGTGCCTTGAGGTTTCGTTCGGCACGGCCGCGGGCGAAATCCTCGAGCACGGTACCGCCAGCATACATGATCGCCACCACTATCGCGGCCAGCGGTTGGCCAAGCAGCAGCGCGGCGGACATGGACACCAACGCAATGGCATCGACACCGAAGCGGCCGATCCAGAAATCACGCATAATGGAGATGGCGAGAGCCGCCACGACGGGCAAGGTCGCAACCGTCCAGATCGTGCCGGCATCAAAAGGCCCGAGCCCGGTTCGCCAGACTCCGATACCGCCAGCGAGACCCACGACAGCGATGACCAGCAATACGCGCCGCAGAATGGACTCGTTCATGCGATGCCTTCCGATTTGATCAATGCTCGCCAATTTTCGCCGGCGCTGACGGGCGCGTCGGACTGAGCGAACAGCTAGCCCCGATAGCCCGGTGAAGACTTTGATCCAACGCAACGAACGGGCAAGATCGACAGGCGATTATCGCCATGAACAGGAGATATAGGGGTGACGATCCGAAATCTCGAACAGGCGTTCGCCCCGAAGTCGGTCGCCATCTTCGGCGCATCAGGGCGTGACGGCTCGGTCGGCCGTGTGGTGTTCGACAACATCGTCAACGGCGGCTTTGAAGGCGAGATCTGGCCGGTCAACCCGAAATATTCGAAAGTCGCCGGTCGACGCTGTTATGCCAACTCTGCCGATCTGCCTGGTATTCCAGACCTCGGTGTCATCGTCACGCCGCCGGATACGGTTCCCGGCATCGTGCGCGAGCTCGGTGACAAGGGGACGCGGGCCGCGGTCGTGATCACCGCCGGGCTTAGCCGCGAGAACGGCCTGCGTCAGGCCATGCTCGACGCCGCCAAGCCCACACTGTTCCGCATCATCGGACCGAATACGGTCGGACTGATTATCCCGCCCGTCAAACTTAACGCCGGATTTGCGCATATGGCCGCCAAGCCCGGCAATATCGCGCTGCTGTCGCAATCGGGCGCCATTGCCACGTCGCTGATCGACTGGGCAGGCGACAACAATGTCGGCTTCTCGCAGATCGTCTCGCTCGGCGACATGGCCGATGTCGATGTGGGGGACTGCCTCGACATGCTGGCGGGCGACATGCACACCCACGCCATCGTGATGTATCTCGAAACCATTCCCAATCCACGCAAGTTCATGTCGGCGGCGCGCGCCGCGGCGCGCCTCAAGCCGGTGATCGTCATCAAATCGGGCCGGCACGAGCAGGCGGCCAAGGCGGCCGCGACCCATACCGGCGCGCTGTCGGGCGCGGATCGTGTCGTCGATGCCGCATTGCGGCGCGCGGGCATCCTGCGGGTCAAAGGCCTGGCCGAGTTGTTCGATGCGGTTGAAACGACCGCCCGCTTTGCTCCGCTGGAGCGAGCCCGCGTCGGCATCGTCACCAATGGCGGTGGCGCCGGCGTGCTTGCCGTCGACCAACTTATCGACTGCAACGGGGAACTGGCCGAACTCGCGCCGGGAACGATTGCCCGCCTGGATGCCGTCCTGCCGCCCACATGGTCGCATGCCAATCCGGTCGACATCATCGGCGACGCTCCACCCGAGCGCTACCGGGCGGCGGTCGAGGCCGTCGCGGCCGATGCCGGGACCGACGTTGTCCTGGTCATGAACTGCCCGACCGGGCTCGGCTCGCCGCTCGCCGCGGCTAGCGCGGTGGCAACGCTCGCGCAGGACGGCAAGATCGGCGGCAAACCGGTCCTGACCTGCTGGCTCGGCGAACACACGGCGCGCGAAGGGCGACGTGTTCTTCAGGACGCGGGGATTGCCAGCCTCGAGACGCCCGCTGATGCCGCGACGGCCGTATCCTACCTCGCTGACTGGTCGCGAGCCCAGCGAGCCCTGCTGCGTACGCCGTCGGGCCACGGCGAGGCCGCCACAAGTGGTCGAGAAGCGGTGCTTGCCCTATTCAGGCAGGTCGCCAGGGAAGGCCGGCGCATGCTGACCGAACCCGAGGCCAAGGCGGCGATTTCCGCCTACGGCATCCCGGTGCCCGAAACGATCATCGCCAGATCCCCTGCCGAAGCGGGGAAAGCGGCGAGCCGGCTTCTCAAGACATCCGAGCAGGTCGTCGTCAAGCTGATGTCAAAGGCGATCTCGCACAAGTCGGACATTGGCGGGGTGGTGCTCGGTATTGCAGCCCCAGCGGCGGCCGAGGAGGCCGCACGCTCGATCAAGGCCCGGTTGCGCAAGCACGCCCCCCAGGCCGATATCGAGGGTTATGCCGTACAGCCGATGGTGGTGCGAAAACAGGCTCAGGAGCTGATCCTTGGTGTCAGCCGCGATCCGATTTTCGGTCCAGTTCTGCTGTTCGGGGCGGGTGGCGTCGCCGTTGAAGTGACCGACGATACCGCGATCGCATTGCCGCCGCTCGACGATGTTCTGGCCAGTGACCTGATCGGGCAAACGCGGGTCGGCCGGCTGCTCGCCGGATTCCGCGATCGCAAACCCGCGGATCGGCAGGCGATCGTCGCGGCGCTGAACGGCCTGTCGCAGATGGTCGTCGACTTTCCGTGCCTCGTATCAACGGACATCAATCCGTTGCTCGCCGACACCGACGGCGTGATCGCACTCGATGCACGCATCGAGATCCAACCGGAGCGGGTGGAAGAAGCCGGGCCGAATCCGGCACTGTGCATCAGGCCCTACCCGTCAGGCTGGGAGAAGGAAATCTCGGCAGGAGGCGCTCGCTATCATATCCGGCCGATCCGGCCGGCGGACATTGCGCTCTATCCCGAATTCCTCGGCAGGATTTCGCCCGACGATCTGCGCCTGCGGTTCCTGGCGCCGCGCAAAAGCTTCTCCGACCAGATGTTGAAGCGGCTCACCCAGCTCGACTACGACCGCAACATGGCTTTCGTCGCATTAGACACGAGCACTGGCGCGCTGGCAGGCATCAGCCGCTTGTCCTGCGATCCCGACCACGTCATCGCCGAATACGCATTGCTGGTGCGGACGGACTTGCAGGGTCATGGCCTGGGTTGGGAACTGCTCAGCCAGATCGTCGACTATGCAAGGGCCGACGGGATCCGCAGTATCCAAGGGATCGTGCTCAGCGAAAACAGCAAGATGCTGGCAATGTGCCGTGAATTCGGCTTCTCCGTCATGCATCTTCCGAACGAGCCAGGGCTTGTCGAGGCCAAGCTCGAAATCGGCTGAGATCGATTATCCACAAAGTCAGGGAGCCGTGCGCAAGACCTCGGCAGCATCGCGCTGCCAACACCTCCTCAGTTCCGCGGCGATGTCGACGGGCTTTCGATCGGAATCGGTCCTGCGCCAGCTGGCCCGGCCGGCTTTTCGCTGCAATTGACGCGAGAGGATATCCACCGTTGCGTCCGAGGGGCCGCCCTTGCGTTCGCTGACCCGTCGCCAAAGGACGAGTGGATCCGCCTCCAGCCAGAAACCGAAGAATGGAATACCCCGGTCTCGCGCCGCCTTCTCGATCCGCTCACGATCGGCCGGTCTGTCGAAAACCGCATCAGCTACAACCGAGCCGCCCTCGGAGAGAATCAAGCCGGCGCGCCATGCCATTTCGTTGTAGACGCGGTCGGACACATCGGGTCGATAGGCCTTGTCCGGCAGCCTGGTCTCGGCGGGCACCCCGTGCATCGCTTTGCGGATGCGGTCGCTTTCGATTATCCGCGCACCGGGCGGCGCACCGACATGGGCGGCGAGCGCCTCGGCAATCGTCGTCTTGCCCGAACCACTGAGGCCGCCGATGGCAACGAGCCTCGGTGGCGTTTGCTGCAGGAATGTTCGGGCCAGTTCGAAATAGGATCGGGCCTCGGCAKTCAATTTGCCGGAATCGGAGCTGCCTTCCTCGACCTGGGTGGCGGTGACATGCGCGCGCACTGCTGCCCGCACCGCCATGAAAAAAGGCAGCAGGACAAAGCCATCCTCGTCATCGGCCTCGTCGAGGTAGCGGTTCATCACGAGATTGGCGAGCTCTGGGAAACCGCGATGCCAAAGGTCCATCAGCAAGAAGGCAAGGTCGTACAGAACGTCGATGCTGGCGATCTGGTCATTGAATTCGATGCAATCGAAGAGGCGGGGCTCGCCATCGAAAAGGCAGATGTTGCGCAGATGCAGATCGCCATGACACTGGCGGATTTTGCCCGCGGCCTCCCGGCGATCCAGCAATCCGGAATGGCGGGCGAGTGCGGTGCGGAAACCCGAGGCAAACGTCTCGATCTCCGGTTTTGTAAAAACATGGCTGGTGCCAAAGCCGGCCTCGTTGATGTCGAGCACGCCCATCAAATTGAACGAGCCGGTGCCGTTGTGGATCTTCGGCGCGGCACGGTGGTATCCGACGATCATGCGTGCGACGGCCGTCATCAACGCTGGCGTCAGTTCCCCCGCGGTCGCCATCCGATCGAGGAGCCTCGACTGAGCAAACCGGACCATCTCGATCACCGCATCGACCATTTGGCCGGCGCCATCGAAAACGAGTTTGCCGTCGGCTTCGCGGGTAACGCGCCGCACTCCCAGATAAAGGCCGGGCGCGGTCTTGGCGTTGAGTTCCACCTCTTTCTCGCAGGCAGCCAGCCTTAGTGCCGGCGTCGAGAAATCGACATAGGGCAGCTTGACCGCCCGTTTCATCTTGAAGGCACGTCCCCCAGTCAAGAAAATTCGCGAGATATGGGTTTCTATCGCTTCGACCGGTCCGGTCATGCCATAGGAGGCGGGATCAAGCAGGAACGCGATAGCAGATTGCTGCGCGTCAACGACCATGTCCGGCCTCTTCGATGCCGGGGCGGTGTGGAGACTGTTGGCGCCTTCTGCGTTCATTGCTGCAACGTCTCGACATAGCCGGCCAGATCGTGGATCCGTTCCCTGGTGACGATTTCCCCGGCGTTCGGGCCATATTTCTTGACGTCACCCGAAAGGAATTGCCGGCCCCAGACCGGCATGTCGCGATCGCCATGAGCCGGCACCATGCCGCGGCCGTCGATGACGGCAAAGACGCGCCAGTAAGGGAATTCGCCGCCGTTGCGCCTGGAGAGGCGCGTCAGGTCGCTCGGCCGCTTCAACAACTCGTCGCCCAACGGGCCGTCGCCCTTGCCGTCCGGGCCATGGCAGACGGCGCATGAGTTCATGTATTCCGCCTTGCCGTTGCCGAGTTCCTGGGCGCCTGCCGCGTTGAGGGCCAAGCCCGCCAGAATCGCCGCGATCAGGAATTTCATCTGCGTTTCCCCGATTGATCGACCGAAACTACAGCCTGGGTTTCCCCGCACGTTGATACGGATCAAATGCCGCCACTCACGGTATTTGACTTAGCGCAATGAAATCACCGGGCGCCGCCGCTAATGACTGACATCACGACCGAACCTCACTCGAAATCAGGAGTCGCCGGCGTGACTTTCAAGACACTGCTTACGGTTACCGGGCCAAACCAGGGCGAGGGCGATCTGAAACTCGCCGCTGACCTGTGCGAACAGATCGATGCGCACCTTTCGGTGCTCGTCCTCGAGATTGCCGCACCGCCCTCGGGTGGTGAGTATGCTGCTGTCGTCTCGCCAGCCTGGCTTGCGGAACGTCAGGCTGAGCTGAAAAGGCTCGAGAAACGAATTTCGGATGTCGCCGGCTTTCTCTCCCAGCGCGCCATATCGGCGGATCTGAGCGACGACTATCCCGACACGGGATGGGCGGACGACGTGATCGGGAGGCGTGCCCGCTACGCCGATCTGACCATTCTGGGGCCGGACCTGCTGACAGGCCACACTCTGAAGGACAAGGTCATCGAGGGCGTGCTGTTCTCATCGGGAAAGCCCATGCTGGTGGTTCCCGAGGGCGCGCGGCCAACGCTGACACCGAAACGCATCCTGGTCGCATGGGACGCTCGCCTTGAGTCATCGCGCGCCGTTCGCGAGTCGCTGGATCTGCTGAAAGGCGCCGATGACGTGCGCCTCGTGATGGTCGATCCTTTGGAGGGCGAATTCCATCATGGGGCAGAACCTGGGGCCGATGCCGCAACATATCTTGCCCGACATGGCGTGAACGTTACGGTTGACCGGTTGCCGAGCTCGAACCATTCGGTTGCCGAGGTGCTTCGCCAGCATGCCGGCGACGTAGCGGCCGAGCTGATGGTCATGGGCGCCTACGGCCATTCCCGGTTGCGCGAGCGCATTTTCGGCGGCGTCACCAAGTCGATGCTTGAGGGTCAATCGCTGCCGGTTTTGATGGCGCGATAGCTAGTCGGAGACAAGAGCCGGTGCAGGTCGTGCACCGGCTTTTGCTAATTCTCGCAAGGCTTGATGGGGCGACTACTCGCTCGCCTCTCGTCCGGATACCTGCTCGATCAGGATCCGAAAGAAAACGTGCGGTGCGCTGTCGGCTGTGGGTGGAACGATGGGCTTGAGCGCGCCAGGTTCCCACCAGTCGGAGTGCTTGCTCAAGACCGACCAGGCATGATCTCGCTCAAGCTTGTGGCCGATCCGGTCAGGCAGTTCTTCATACCGGCCATCAACAACGACGCTTCTCCATCCTCGACCCTGGCCGTGTTCATCGACCTGGACGGACACCAGCGGATTGGCCCGCATCCATTCGATCTTTTTGCCCGGCATGGAAAACGCGTAAAGATGAGCATCCGAATGGGCGTAATAGACGGGCACGACGTAGGGCTGCCCGTCCTTTGCGCATGCCAGGCGGCCGACGCGATTGGCCGTCAGGATTTTCGTGCATTCCAAGGCAGAAAGCTCGCGGACCAGCATCAACGTGATCTCCTGTTCTTCTCGGCCGTCGACCCGTCGCCCACCATATCGCGCTTGCGGGTTTTGTGCAGCCGGCCAGCCTCATCCAGCGCGGCGGTCACTTCACTGTCGGAAAGCTGCGGGAACCGCAGATAGTGATAGCCCAATGCACGGAACCGCCCTGGCTGGCTAAGACATACCACGCGATCGGCCTCCGTCGCCAAGTCGGCCAATGTATCCGGCGGAGACACGGGAACCGCGACGATGATCTCCCTGGGCGCCCGGTGCCTGAGCGCGCGTATGGCGACCTTCATGGTCGTGCCGGTCGCTGCCCCGTCGTCGACGAGGATCACCGTTTTACCTGCAACGGACAACGACCTTCGATTGCCCTTGTAGGCGAGGCGTCGACGTTCGAGTTCCGGGCGTTCGAGGGCAACCAATGCGGCTAGTTCGGCATCGTCGAGCGCATAAGCCTCAACGATCTCCCGGTTGAGCACGACGTCGGGCGGATTGCCATCCACGACAGCGGCAACGGCCAGTTCCGCGTTGCCCGGGGCACCGACTTTGCGGACGACGAGTACGTCGAGAGGCGCGCCCAGGGCTTTGGCGACTTCGGCGGCGACAGGAACCCCACCGCGCGGCAGCGCCAGAACGATCGGCTGGCAGAGGTCGAGCCCGGCCAATTCGATGCCGAGTCTCTCTCCAGCCTGCTTGCGGTCGCGAAACACTGTTCAATCCGCCGGCCAGAGTTCGCGAAGGGACTTCTTCATCGAGTTTCTCACCTGGACGATCTCACCATGCGATATATGGCGATCGAGCAGCTTGAACACCGCGCTGACGGCGGCGTCGAAATCGACGTCGTCGTCGTAGCCGAAGCTGTTCCTGACGCTGAGGACAAAATCACGCTTCTTGCGCTCATGCTCAGGCGCAGACGGGTCCCAGCCCTCGAAGTATATGCCGCGAAGCAAAACGGGCAGTTGCGCCGAGAGATCGGCCGCTTCGGCTGGCGGCAACCAATCTCGCAGCGCGTGCAGAACGGACCTTAGAAGCCGGCACGCACTGGGTTCGCTCCAACGGAGATCAGCGGCGAGCTCCTTTACCCACTGCTGTGCCTGCTGCGCAGCGTGAGTGAAGCCGGCAAAGGAGGTGTGGGAAATGTGGCTCATGGTTCTATCTCCAAGAAAGTCAGGGGAGCCGAGGGGATGAGACAGTTGAGTGCACGGCGGCTCAGCCTCCGGCCTTCGCCATGAGCAGGGGAATGACCCGGTCGCTTTTGGCGACGGCGGGCCGTCCTGCCGAACCGTAGGGGATGCCGAGGGCATCCCAGGTCTCGACCAGCGCGTCCTGCAGTTCGGCGATCAGCGCATCCGAATGGAACGGTGTCGGCGTGATGCGCAGGCGTTCGGTGCCGCGCGGCACGGTCGGGTAGTTGATCGGCTGGATGTAGATGCCGTGCACGCCGAGCAGGCGGTCGCTGGCCATCTTGCAGAGTTCCGGATCGCCGACCAGCACCGGCACGATATGGGTTGGCGAGTCCATCACCGGCAGGCCGGCGGCAGAGAGGATCTGCTTGGTCCGCGCTGCCTGCTGCTGCTGGGCGTCACGCTCGGCCTGCGAGCGCTTGAGATGGCGGATCGAGGTGGTGGCCGCGGCCGCGATCGCCGGCGGCAGCGCCGTGGTGAAGATGAAGCCCGGCGCATAGGAGCGCACCGCGTCGATCACCGCATTGGTGCCGGTGATATAGCCGCCCAGCGTGCCGAATGCCTTGGCCAGCGTGCCTTCGATGATGTCGATGCGGTCGGCCAGGCCCTCGCGCTCGGTGATGCCGCCGCCGCGCGGTCCGTACATGCCCACCGCATGCACCTCGTCGATATAGGTCATGGCGTTGTAGCGCTCGGCGAGTTCGACGATCTCCCGGATCGGCGCGATGTCGCCGTCCATCGAATAGACGCTTTCGAAGACGACCAGCTTGGCGCGTTCGCGCCCCGCCGCCTGCAGCAGGCTTTCCAGATGCGCGACATCATTGTGCCGGAAGATCTTCTTCTCGGCGCCCGAGCGCCGCACGCCTTCGATCATCGAGGCGTGGTTCAGCTCGTCCGAGATGATCAGGCAATTGGGCAACAGCCGGGCAATGGTCGAGATCGAGGCTTCGTTGGAGACGAAGCCGGAGGTGAAGACCAGGGCCGCGTCCTTGCCGTGCAGGTCGGCAAGCTCATGCTCGAGCTCGACCAGCGGGTTGGAGGTGCCGGAAATGTTGCGGGTGCCGCCGGCGCCCGACCCCATCTTGCCGGCCGCCTCCTGGAACGCGGTGATGACATCGCGGTGCTGGCCCATGCCGAGATAGTCGTTGGAGCACCAGACGGTGATTTCCTCGGCGCGGCCATTGGCGCGCCAGATGGCGCGCGGAAATTTGCCCGCGATGCGCTCAAGGTCGGCGAAGACACGATAGCGACGCTCCGCGTGGAGCTGGTCGATCGCTTCTTCGAAGAACCGCTGGTAGTTCATGTCGACTTCCCAATTTTGCGCGGGATCATAATCATTGGCCTATTGGTCGTCCACCGGGCCATTTTGGTCAAAATGCCACGCCCCGCACCTGTTCCTAACGATGGCGGATCGTGGCCTATTCCCACCTCGCGACACGCTTTGTGGATCACTTTTGTTTCAGCACGATGCCACATTTGGTGAACGCCGGTTACCAGGGGTTCTAATGGCCATGCGGCAGGCTTTCCAGTAAGGCGGTGTTTGAGACAGTTTCCGATAAATCTTGAGATGCGAGGATGCGGATGACGGTTTTGGTGACAGGCGGCGCCGGCTATATCGGCAGCCACATGGTCTGGGAATTGCTGGATGCGGGCGAAAGCGTGGTCGTGCTAGACCGCCTTTCCACCGGCTTCGAATGGGCGGTGGCGCCGGAGGCAAAGCTGGTCGTCGGCGACGTCGCCGACAAGGAATTGATCGGCGGGATCATCAGGGACAATCATGTCGACGCGATCATCCATTTCGCCGGTTCCGTCGTGGTCCCCGAATCGGTCGCCGACCCGCTCGCCTACTACGAGAACAATACCTCGAAGACGCGCACGCTGATCGAAACCGCGGTGCGCGAGGGCGTGCCGCATTTCATCTTTTCCTCGACCGCCGCCGTCTATGGCGGCGCCGGGCTGGAACCGGTGCGCGAGGATGCCCGCCTGGCGCCGGAATCGCCCTATGGCCTGTCCAAGCTGATGAGCGAGTGGATGTTGCGCGATGCCAGCCTCGCGCACGACATCCGCTACACGGCGCTACGCTATTTCAACGTCGCCGGCGCCGATCCGAAGGGCCGCACCGGTCAGTCGACCCCGGGCGCCACGCATCTCATCAAGGTCGCCTGCGAGACCGCGCTCGGCAAGCGCCCGTTCATGCAGGTGTTCGGCACCGATTACCCGACGCCGGACGGCACCTGCATGCGCGACTATATCCATGTCAGCGACCTGGCAGCCGCGCATCGCCTGGCGCTGCAGCGACTACGCGCCGGGGGCCGGAGCCTCGTCGCCAATTGCGGCTACAGCCATGGCTATTCGGTGCTCGAGGTCATCGAGAGCGTTCGGCGCGCCTTTGGCCGCGATTTCGAGGTCAAGATGGGCGACCGGCGTCCCGGCGATGCCGCTGCGGTGGTTGCCAATTCGGATCTTGCGCGGACGGAACTCGGCTGGACGCCGCAGCGCGACGATCTCGACCAGATCGTTGCCGACGCACTCGCCTGGGAACGCATCCTGACCAGCAAGAACTCAGCGCGCGGCTGAGCCAAGCCCCAAGGGCTCGCAAGGCGCGCGGCGACGCGCTATGGAAGCAGTCGCGACACGGCATGGCGGCGCCGCGCCGCCGAGAGCTCTTGGGGGATGGCATGAAGATAACGGTGCTCGGCGCCGGCGTTGTCGGTACGGCGGCCGCCTATTACCTGGCCGCCGACGGCCACGAGGTCACCGTGATCGAGCGCCACCCGGCGCCCGCGCGGGGCACCAGCCAATCCAATGCCGGCTTGGTTTCTCCGGGCGACGCCACGGCCTGGGCCTCGCCGGCCGCCCTAAGGACGTTTCTGCGCGGGCTCTACAATCATGATCTCGGCATCAAGGTGCGACTGCGCTTCGATCCCTATTTCCTCGCCTGGAGTCTGCGTTTCCTGCGCCAATGCACGGTGGCCCGCCTGCGCGCCAACAGCCAGGTCAAGCTGCGCCTCGCGCTGTATTCGCGCGACTGCATCAACGCCATCTCGGCCGACACCGGCATCCACTATGACGAGCGCAAGAAAGGCATCCTCTATTTCTTCCGCTCGCAGCACAGTCTCGACACCGGCACCGACAATTACCGCTATCTGGCCGAGCACGGCCTGCCGATCGAGATCGTCGGGCGCGACCGGCTGGTCGAGCTCGAGCCGGGCCTTGCCGGGGTTAAGGAAAAGATCGCCGGCGGCGTCTATTCGCCGATCGACCAGACCGGCGATTCCCGGCAGTTCGTGGAAAAGCTCGCCGCCCATGCCGCCGAAAACCTCGGCGTAAAATTCCTCTATGGCACGACGGTCCAGGGTCTGGATATCGAGGGCGACACCGTGCGGGCGGTGATGACCTCCGCCGGACCGGTGGCGGGCGACGCCGTGGTTATCTCGATGGGGCCGGAAAGCGGCCTGCTTGGCCGCCGCTACGGCATCGACCTGCCGGTCTATCCGGTCAAAGGCTACACCGCCACCATTCCGCTGGAAGACGAGAGCAAGGGGCCGACCATGGGCGGCGCCGACGAGGACCAGCTGATGGCCTATTCGAGGCTCGGCAACCGGTTGCGGCTGGCTTCGACCGCTGAATTCACCGGCTTCGACCGAACCCATAAACCCGGTGACTTTGCCACTATGTTCAGGACCGCCAGGGACCTCTTCCCTGGCGCCTTCGACGAAAAGAAAGCGGAGCTCTGGGCAGGCCTGCGGCCGATGATGCCGGGCTCCGTGCCTGTCATAGGCCAGGCGCGCTACAAAAACCTCTATCTCGACACCGGCCACGGCCATGTCGGCTGGACCATGGCCTGCGGCTCGGGAAAATTCCTGGCCGACCTCGTTGCCGGTCGCAAGCCCGAGATCGACCCGCAAGGGCTTGTGTACGGGGGGTAGGATGTCGGGACCGCAAGTCGCCATCGACCTTGGCCGTATAGAGCGCAACGCCCGCACCATTGTCGACCGCTGCGCTTTGTCCGGCATCAACGTGTTCGGTGTCACCAAGGGCATGTGCGGCATGCCGCAAGTGGCGCGCGCCATGCTGCGCGGCGGGGTCGCCGGCATTGCCGAATCGCGTTTCGAAAACATCCGCAGGCTGCGCGACAGCGGCATCAGCGCGCCGATCATGCTGCTGCGCAGCCCGCCCATGGCGCGCATCGAGGAGGTGGTGCGCACCGTCGACATCAGCCTGCAGTCGGAACTCGCCACCATCCGCGAAATCTCCCGCATTGCGCAGCGCATGGGCCGCGTCCATGACATCATGCTGATGATCGACCTCGGCGACCTGCGCGAAGGCATCTGGCCGAACGACCTGATCCCCACCGTCGAGCGGATTCTCGAGTTCAGGGGCGTGCGCGTCGCCGGCATTGGCACCAATCTCGGCTGTTTCGGCGCCATCATGCCGACGCCGGAGAATCTCGGCCAACTCGTCGCCCACGCCTACAAGAC
>NZ_PNOT02000150.1 GCF_002879535.1 Mesorhizobium intechi | reverse complement strand
AGCCATGACAGTGCCCTGCCAATGGCGGGCTGCAGCGCCAGCGCCACCGGTTCGAGATCGTTGCGGGTCGCCTCCAGCCAGTTGCGCAGGCTGTGAAAATCGATGCTGCGCGGCAGCGGCGGCAGGGGTTCGTTGTCGCGGCGGGAAAGTGCGGCGAAGACATCCGCCGTGGAGACCGGCGTGCCTGGATTGACCAGCACCAGTCCCAGAGCCGAAAAGTCCGGCACCATCGACAATTCGTCACCGATGCCGCGCGCCACCAGCGGCTTTGCCGCCAGGCACATCGGCACGTCGGCGCCAAGCGACAGCCCGACCCGCGCCAGTCCGGCCTCGTCGATGTCCAAGGCCCATGTCTGCGCCAGGCCGCGCAATACGGCCGCCGCGTCGCTCGACCCGCCGCCGACACCGGACGCAACCGGCAGGTTCTTTTCCAGTCTTATGGAGACGGGCGGAGTGCGCTCGGAGCCGGCCTCTCGTCGCAAGGCGTCGCGCGCCTTCAGCACAAGATTGCTGGCGTCGAGCGGAACCGCCGGCGCATAACGGCCGGACACGGTGAAATCGTCGCTATCGGCGAGCGCTATCTCGACCCGGTCGCCAAAGCGCGTGAACACCGCCAGACTGTCGATCAGATGGTAGCCGTCAGCACGCCTGCCGGTGACGTGCAGCGCCAGATTGATCTTGGCGTGCGCGTGCAAGATGCGCGAACCGATCTCGGTGTCCACGGCGTCAGTCGTATACGGGATGATGCTCAGTCCTTGGCCAGCCGGTATTCGCCGGTCTTCGGGTCCTTGACCAGCGTTCCCATCGCGCCATTGGCCGCCTGCTTTTCGGTACGCCGCACCTTGGCTGTCACACGCTCGGCTTCCCGGATGAAAGTGCGGTAGCCAAAATAGGCGGCGACGCCAACGACGGCGAAGAAGATGATCTGCGGCATGTCACAACTCCTACCACGCTGGGCCGGCGAAGGCGGCCGGTCGGGTCGGTTGATGCATGTCGCCCAAAACTGTGTCCGGTTTTGGGAAAACGGCATGCATGGACTTCAAGCCTTCATGCTAGACGGTTTTGCTCGGTTTTCAAAGCCCGAAGCGAGCCCACAATGCGCGCTCTTCCGCCGCATCGATGACGCCGCTGGCGGCGGCAGCGGCGATATCGGGCGCTGAAAAGCCCTTGCTTGAGCCGAACAGGCCGAAACGGCTGAGGAAACCGCGCGGCGCGGTGATCAGCCTGAGCTGGGTCTTCGCGCCAAATCGGGTCTTCAGCACCGTGCGCATGTCGCCGAGCGCATCGACGAGGCCGAGCTCCAGGCCTTTCTTGCCGGTCCAGAACAGGCCGGTGAACAGATCCGGATCGTCCTTCAGCTTCGTACCGCGCCGCTCCTTGACCAGATCGATGAAGGTTTCATGCACCTCGAGCTGCAGCGCCTTCAGCCGCTCGACGTCCTCCTTCTTCTCCGGCTTGAACGGATCCAGCACGGCCTTGTTCTGGCCGGCGGTGTGGACACGGCGCTCGACGCCGACCTTCTTCATCAACTCTGGAAAGCCGAACGAGGCCGAAACCACGCCGATGGAGCCGACGATGGAGGAGGGATCGGCAAAGATCTCGTCGCCGGCGACCGCGATCATGTAGCCGCCCGAGGCCGCGACATCTTCGACGAACACCAGCACCTTTTTGTTCTTTTCAACGGCCAGGTCGCGGATGCGCCTGAAGATCAGGCGCGACTGCACCGGCGAGCCGCCGGGCGAATTGATCGAGATGGCGACCGCAGGCGCGTCGAAGGAAAACGCCTTTTCGACGAGGCCGGCGGTCGAGGCCAGCGACAGATTCTGCCGGAACTGGCCGCCGGCCATGATCGTGCCATGCAGCCGGATGACCGGAATGGTGACGACGGTGGAGCGCCAGGATTTCGGCAGCAGGCGGTTGAAAAGGCGTTTCACGAGAGCGCGGTCTCCGGTCGATGGGTTGCAGGCATGTAGGGATTTCCCGGCCAACGGCAATGCGGCGGCGAGGAATAGCTCAATCTCCAAACAGCGAGGCGAGACCGTTGGCAATCATTTCGCTGCGCCCGTCGGGGCCGTTGCCTGATTGCGGGTGAAGCATCAAAGGCGGACGGATGGCAAGCTTTCCGCGCGCGCCGAGCGTTGCCCGCACAATGATGCGGATCGCCGCGGCGTCGGGGCGAGGGTGCACGGCCAGCATCTCGGCATCGCCGAAGCGTCCCGACATCGCGTCGAGAATGGCGCCGAGCTGTTCGGGCCGCGCGATGACGGCAAGCCCGCCGCGCGGTCTGACCACCGCTGCCGCGCTGCGGATCCAGCTTTCGAACAGCCCGTCCTCCATGACGTGGGCTTCCTTGCGCAGCCGGTCAGGCGTGGCGCGGTCCCTGGCTGCGTTGAAGGGCGGGTTCATGATGACATAGTCGAAGTCGTTGTCGGCCAGACCGGCTGCCGCCCGGGCCTGGCCCGAAACCGTGACGTCGGCGACGAGCACGGATGCGCGATCGCTGAGATGCGCATTGCCGGGGTGAGCGAGGGTGGCCGACGCGAAGGCGGCCATTTCCGCTGCGCGTTCGACCAGAACGGCCCGGGCAGCCGGGCAGCGCGACAGCACCGCCAGTCCGGCTGCGCCGGCGCCGGAGCCGAAATCGGCGAGACGCCCGCCAAAGGCGGACGGCACGGACGCCGCCAGCATCATCGCATCCATGCCGGCGCGGTGGCCGCCATGCTTGGGCTGGACGAGCCAGAACCGGCCGCGATGGAAGGCATCGACAGTATGGGCCGGTGTGTCCGGGGTGAGGGCGGCTGGCGCGGCCGACATTATTTTGTGCGGATCTCGTTGGCGATGCCGGCGTCCCTGAGGATGCGACGAGCGGCATCGGCCTGGTCGGCGTCCACCATGACGCGCTTCTGCAAAAGACCGATTGAGCCTTCGAGAATGCTCATGTTCTGATCGGCGACAAAGCAGGCGATACCGGCGTCGCGCATGAGCGATTCGACGAAGGAGATGATCACGGCATCGTTGGTGCGGACAAGTTCTATCATCGTATGAAACTCGCAGTTTGCGCCATTGATGTAAACGGGCAGGGGATTTCCGTGGCGAAGTCTCGCCCCGTCCCGCGTCGGTTGACAGGCTGTCATCGACGCCGCGCCAATTCGCCACTTGCCGGGGCGGTGCCCGCCGCCCTAGAGTCCGTCTCGGGATTAAGGGTGCCGTCGCACGCGTTATAACAAGACGGGAGTGATTGTCGTGGGTGTCGTTCTCAACATCGAAAACGGGAAGCGGGAGCCCGCCTCCATCAAGGATCTGATCGATCTGACGGCGGCCGACATGGGACGCGTGAACGAATTGATCCTGTCCAAGGCCGGCTCCGACGTCGAGATGATTCCGGAGGTCGCCAACCACCTGATCTCGTCCGGCGGCAAGCGGCTCAGGCCGATGCTGACGCTCGCCGCCGCGCAGATGTTCGGCTATGCCGGCGAAGGCCATGTCAAGCTCGCCACCTCGGTCGAGTTCATGCATACCGCGACTTTGCTGCACGACGACGTCGTCGACGAGAGCGGCATGCGCCGCGGCAAGAAGACCGCCCGCATGATCTGGGGCAACCAGGCGAGCGTGTTGGTCGGCGATTTCCTGCTCGGCCAGGCCTTCCGCATGATGGTCGATGTCGGCTCGCTCGAAGCGCTCGACATCCTGTCGAGTGCCGCCTCGATCATCGCCGAGGGCGAGGTCATGCAGCTCGCCGCCGCCAAGAACCTCGAAACCACCGAGGACGAGCATTTCGCCGTCATCAAGGCCAAGACAGCCGCGCTGTTTTCGGCCGCCGCCGAAGTTGGACCGGTCATCGCCCAGGCAACCCGCAATGATCGCGCAGCACTACGCTCCTACGGCATGAATCTCGGCCTTGCCTTCCAGCTCATCGACGATGCGCTGGATTATGGCGGCACCAGCAAGGACCTCGGCAAGAATGTCGGCGACGATTTCCGCGAGGGCAAGGTGACTTTGCCGGTCATCCTCGCCTATCGGCGCGGCACGAAGGCCGAGCGTACCTTCTGGAAGCGCGCCATCGAGGACAATGTCGTCGATGACGCGGGCCTGGAAAAGGCGATCGGCCTGATGACCCGTCACGGCGCCATCGCCGACACGATCGGCCGCGCCCGCCATTTCGGCGAGATCGCCCGCGACGCGCTGGCGCCGCTGGAAGAAACGCCGCAGAAATCGGCGCTGATCGACGTCATTGATTTCTGCATCAGCCGGGTGAACTGAGGGCGTCACCCCCTTCGCGTTGGCGAGTATCGAGTGCCGCGTCTTGATTCATTGAACTGATGTCGGTCTCCACGAGGCAGGAGTTCGATCGCGATCAGGCGCAAGGCCGGCACGACCTTGAGTGCCGGCATCGTTTCGCCAGGCGGTTGTGGAAGCCGGGCTCGCCGTCTCGACAAGCGGCCTTGTGACAAATTATCTATAAAACATGGCAAAGGGCACGGACGACACCATCGCGGTGCGCATCAGCAAGGCGCTGGCGGACCGCATCATCTCGGGCGCGATCGAGCCTGGCGCGCGGCTGCGCCAGGATCATGTCGCCGAGGAATTCAACACAAGTCATGTTCCGGTGCGCGAGGCCTTCCGCCGTCTGGAGGCGCAAGGCCTGGCCGTCAGCGAGCCGCGCCGTGGCGTGCGCGTCGCGGCTTTTGATCTCGGCGAGGTCAAGGAGGTCGCCGAGATGCGGGCCGCGCTGGAAGTGCTGGCGCTGCGCCATGCCGCGCCGCATCTGACGTCGGCCATTCTCGATCTCGCCGAGGAGGCGACCAAGGCTGGCGACAAATCCCGCGACGTCCGATCCTGGGAGGAAGCCAACCGCGCCTTCCACCGGCTGATCCTGGCGCCCTGCGGCATGCCACGCCTGCTCGCGACCATCGACGATCTGCATGCCGCCAGCGCCCGCTTCCTGTTTGCCGCATGGAGATCGGAGTGGGAGGCGCGCACCGACCAGGACCATCGGGCGATCCTGACCGCCTTGCGGCAAGGAAACACCGAATCGGCGGCCGCGACGCTGGGGCGGCATGTCCAGTGGATCGGCCGCAAGCCGGTCAGGACGGCCTCCGGCGCGACACGTGAGGCCTTCGCGATCGTGGGTTGATGCCTGTCACCCAAAAGTGGCGCTAAATTTGAGGCGACATCCATAAATCAATGATCTGAGGCGCGCCGCGACGCAGTTCAGACGGTCTTTGTCGTCGGAAGGCTTGCTATGTCACGAGAAATGTGGATTCGATAATAGATCGAAAACAGAAATTATCTATAATTTTAAATCGACCGAAGGAACCCTCATGGCAGACATCGCATTCATGCCCCGCAAGCCGTCCTTCAGCCCGCTTCGGCTTCAAGACCGCTCGCTCGCTTGGCAGGTCGGAGCCGTGGTGCTCGGCACGCTGTTCCTGGCGCTGTCCTCCTACATTGAGGTGCCGATGGTCCCGGTTCCCGTAACCATGCAGACCTTCGCGGTGACGCTGATCGGCGCGCTCTATGGCTGGCGGCTTGGCGCGCTCACCATCGCGGCATGGCTGGTCGAGGGTGCCGCCGGATTTCCGGTGCTGGCTGGAGGTTCTGCCGGCGTCGCGCATTTCGTCGGGCCGACTGGCGGTTATCTCTTCGCTTTCCCGATCACCGGCGCCCTCGTCGGCTGGTTGGCCGAACGCGGCTGGAACGGTAACAGGGTTGTGCTTGCCTTCGTTGCCATGCTGCTCGGCAATCTTGCCTGCCTGGTGCTCGGCACGGCATGGCTTGCCGCCATGATCGGCACCGAGAAGGCCATCACCTTCGGCTTCCTGCCCTTCATTGTCGGCGGCTTGCTGAAGTCGGCGCTTGGTGCGGCGACGCTAATGGCGCTTCGCGGCGGCAAGGCGAAGCCGGCCAATCCGTAACGATCAGGCCGTGACGATCAGGCCGTGACGATCAGGCTGCGCGCCCATCACCTCCTTTGCCTGCTCACCTATGTGGGCAAGGGTTACAGCCCCGCCTTCACCGTCAACTATGACGCGATCGCGCGGCGCCTGAGCCGGGGCGAGGACATTCTCCTCGTTTCCGGCCCGGACGACATCTGCGCGCCTTTGCTTGACGGGCCGGAGCCGCATTGTCTCAACGAGAGTGTCGTCGAGCGGGACCGGCTTGCCGCACGCGACGCCGGGGATCTTCTGGCCCGACCAATCCAGCCCGGCCTCCGCCTCGATCTCGATGCGGCAGTTCTCGCGCGGCTGCGACAGGCGTTTTCTGTTGGTGGCGTGCGCAAGGCTTGCCACGGCTGCGAATGGAACGAACTGTGCAGCGCGATAGCGGCCGGCGGCTTTGCCGAGACGAAGGTGCAGCGATCGATCGCGCCGCGCCGACCTTGACGTCGGCCTTTCCGCGGTCGAAAATCCCCTCCAGCCATGGTTTGTTAATCGGCTGACCCGATTGTGAATTTCAGGCGGATTGAAGCGCGACCCCAAAAAGGCCATGCTTTGCCCGGAAAGATCGAGTCTACGTCGATCCCGCTGACGCGGAGATGGCGCCTGGCTGAAAGGGATACGATGCAGCAAGGACGTGCGCGCTGGCTGACAAGGCTGGCAATTGTGACGGGCATGGCGATTTCGGCTTTGCCGGCCTATGCCAAGCAATCCACCGAACCCGTCAAGATCTCGTCGTTCTCGGGCGCCTATCTGGCAGCCCGGATCGCCGAAGGCGACAACGACCTCGACAGCGCCATCGCCTACTACAAGCAGGCCCTGGCCTTCAATCCGAGCGACACCGGCCTGCAGCAGAGCCTGATGCTGTCGCTGATCGCGCAAGGTCGATTCGACGAATCCCTAGTCTATGCCGACAAGCTTAAGGAAGTGCCCGATGTCGAGCGCTTCTCGCGCCTGGCGCTGGCCGTCGATTCTTTCCACAAGAAGGATTTCACCAAGGCCCAGTACTGGCTGAAGCTGTCACTGGAATCCGACCTTGACCGGCTAATTTCCGGCGTGATGTCCGGCTGGGCCGAACAGGGTGCTGGCCAAGCCGGCGACGCGATGGCTTCGATCGACAAGCTTCAGGGCCCGGACTGGTTCGGCCTGTTCAAGTCCTTCCACCGCGCCCTGATCGCCGACGCCTCCAACATGCCCGAAAAGGCCGAGGCGATCTACGCCGCGACGATGCAGGATACCGCCGCCGGCGGTGCCGCGCCCGAAACGTGGATGCGCAACGCGCAGGCTTATGCTTCGTTCCTGGCCCGCAAGGGCGACAAGGCCAAGGCGATGTCGGTGCTCGACCAGGCCGAGGCGTTTTCTCCGGGTAAGGTTGAAATCGTCGCCTTGCGCGACAGGATCAGCAAGGGCGACAAGATCGCGCCCTTGGTTTCCGGTCCGTCCGACGGTGCTTCCGAAATCCTGCTCGACCTCGCCACCGCGCTCAACCGGGGCGGCGGCGAGCCGTTCGTTCGCCTTTATCTGCAATATGCGCTGGCCCTGCGGCCCGACAGCGACGCGGCTCTCGTGCAGCTCGCCGCCGTCGCCGAGCAGTTGAAGGACGGCGAGGGTGCCATCGCGCTATATCGGCGGATTCCCGCTTCTTCGCCGCTCAAGGAACTTTCGGACCTGCAGCTTGGCCTCAACCTTGCCGATCTTGACCGCCATGACGAGGCGATCACCCATCTGAAGGCCTTCGTCGACGCTCATCCCAACGACATGCGCGCCTATCTGGCGCTTGGCGGGGTCTATTCCTCCAAGGAAGATTTCCGCTCGGCCGCCAACCTCTACGACAAGGCCGTCGAGGCGCTGAAGACGCCGACCGCGGCCAACTGGAACATCTTCTACCAGCGCGGCATCGCCTATGAGCGGCTGAAGGAATGGCCGAAGGCAGAGCCGAATTTCCGCAAGGCGCTGGAACTGCAGCCGGACCAGCCGCAGGTGCTGAACTATCTGGGCTATTCCTGGGTCGACATGAACACCAACCTGAAAGAAGGCCTGGCGATGATCCAGAAGGCCGTCGACCTCAGACCGAGCGACGGTTACATCGTGGATTCGCTGGGCTGGGCCTATTTCCGCCTCGGCCGCTTCGATGACGCGGTGCGCGAGATGGAACGTGCCGTGTCGCTGAAGCCGGAAGATCCGGTTCTCAACGACCATCTCGGCGACGCCTACTGGCGCGTCGGCCGCAAGCTGGAAGCCACCTTCCAGTGGAATCAGGCGCGTGACCTGAAGCCCGATCCCGACGTGCTGGCCACCTTGCAGCAGAAGCTGATGAAGGGCCTGCCGCCGATCGAATCCAACACGGCGCAGGAAACCCCCAAGGTCAAGCCCGAGCCGGTGCCTGTCCCGAAGGGGTGAGATCGGCTGTTTGAATGCGAACGGGGCTTCCTTCGGAGCCCCGTTTTCGTTTGCAGCGGCGCGCAGTCCTTAGAACTGCTTCCGGTAGACGACGAACCCGGAGTGCTCGCCGACCTTGTCATAGAGCTTCATCGCCGTCTGATTGGTTTCATGCGTCAGCCAATACACCCGGCCCGAGCCGGCGGCCTGTGCGCGCTCATAGACGCCTTCGATCAGCGCCCGGCCGATGCCTTTGCCACGCGAAGCCTCCGTGGTGAAAAGATCCTGCAGATAACAGTTCGGTGCGATCGCCGTCGTGCTGCGGTGAAACAGATAGTGCACGAGGCCGAGGAGGTGTCCCTGGCTTTCGCCCACCAGCGCATGGACCGGTTCATAGGCATCGAAGAAGCGCGACCACGTCATCGCGGTGATCTCGCTCGCCAGCGCCGTCTCGCCGGCGCGGCCATAAAATGCGTTGTAGCCGTCCCACAGTGGCAGCCATCGATCGAAATCCTGTCGCGTGACCGGGCGGACGATGATGGAGCTGGGCATGGCTGGACCTGTGGTCGTTGATGTGTCCGTAGGGACGAAACAGACCGTAGGCTCCCGTGGCCGGCAATGGGCCAGTCCCCGGCAAAGTCTTCGACACAGCGCGGCATACCGATGGCGGCCGCATCCGGCGCGCCTTGCTTGACGCTTCGCCGCCGTGTCTCTAGGACGAACCGGCAAGAGCTGATCCCGAAAAGTGGATGCCGGTTTTCGGAAAAAGATCATGCTCGAGGACAGGCTCCAGCCTTTGATGTCGAGGCCACCCGTGACGATTGAAATCCCTGCCCATATGCACCCCAGCCGCTCGTTCCAGGGGCTCATCCTGACCTTGCACAATTACTGGGCGGCCTATGGTTGCGTCATCCTGCAGCCCTACGACATGGAGGTCGGCGCCGGCACGTTTCATCCTGCAACGACGCTGCGCGCGCTCGGGCCGAAGCGCTGGAACGCCGCTTATGTCCAGCCCTCGCGCCGTCCCAAGGACGGCCGCTACGGCGAGAACCCGAACCGGCTGCAGCATTATTACCAGTACCAGGTGATCCTGAAGCCGAATCCGCCGAACCTGCAGGAACTCTATCTCGGCTCGCTGGCGGCGATCGGCGTCGACCCGCTGCTGCACGACATCCGCTTTGTCGAGGACGACTGGGAAAGTCCGACGCTCGGCGCCTGGGGGCTTGGCTGGGAATGCTGGTGCGACGGCATGGAAGTCTCGCAGTTCACCTATTTCCAGCAGGTCTGCGGCATCGAATGCGCGCCTGTGGCGGGCGAACTGACCTACGGGCTGGAGCGGCTTGCCATGTATGTGCAGGGCGTCGACAATGTCTACGACCTCAACTTCAACGGCCGCGAAGGCGCCGACAAGGTGACCTATGGCGACGTCTTCCTGCAGGCCGAGCAGGAATATTCGCGCCACAATTTCGAATACGCCAACACGGCGATGCTGCTCAGGCATTTCGAAGACGCCGAGGCCGAGTGCAAGGCGCTGCTCGAGGCCGGCGCGCCGGCGTCGAACGACAATCTGCCGATGCACAAGATGGTCTTCCCGGCCTACGACCAGTGCATCAAGGCCAGCCATGTCTTCAACCTGCTCGATGCGCGTGGCGTGATCTCGGTCACCGAGCGGCAGAGCTACATCCTGCGCGTGCGCAATCTGGCCAAGGCCTGCGGCGAGGCGTTTTTGAAGACGCAGGCGGGTGGATTGGCGGCCTGAGCAATTCCGGGAAAAGCGCGTGGCGTTTTCCCCGGAAAAGCGCGTGGCGTTTTCCCTAGGGAGTTGCGCCAAAACAGTGCACTGGTTCAGGCAGACCTCATCGTCTCGAGGGAAGCGTTGATCGGTGACAGGATCTGGCCGCTCGGGCCAGCCATTGTCCGCAATGCCTGCCGAACACCCGGCATCGAGAAAGCGCCGTGGACCTGCGCGGTGAAGCAGGCGCTGAGCGCGAGGATCTGCAGAAGTCTGGATGCCGTTTTCATGGTCGTTCAGCCAATAGTTTCCTGCCTGAGCGTAGGTCGCTTCAGCGCTGCGTTCGGTTCATGGAAATCTTTGATCCAAGGACGGACTGGGGCGCCGCGTCCCGACAGGGCAGCCAAAATTTCTGGAAAGGGTGACAGCGGCCAGCCGAGTTGCTATGCCCCGCCCGGACCACTCTCCCGCATGAGCTGACCCTATGCCCGACTTGCTTCTAGAACTTCGCTCCGAGGAAATCCCCGCCCGCATGCAGCGGAAGGCGGCGGGTGACCTGAGGAAGATGCTGAGCGACGGCCTGGTCGAGGCGGGCCTGACCTATGAGGCGGCGCGCGAATACTGGACGCCGCGGCGTCTGACACTCGACATCAGGGGCCTGACACCGCGCTCGAAGGACATCCGTGAAGAGATCAAGGGACCGTCGACGACGGCGCCCGAGCAGGCGGTCCAGGGGTTCCTGCGCAAGGCAGGCCTGTCTTCGGTCGCCGACGCGCATGTCCATTCCGATCCGAAGAAGGGCGACTTCTATGTCGCCCACATCTCGAAGCCTGGCAGGGCTGCCGAAGAGATCATCGCGGAACTCGTGCCAGGCATCATCCGCAACTTCCCCTGGCCGAAATCGATGCGCTGGGGACCGGCCTCGGCCAAGCCGGGCTCGCTGCGCTGGGTGCGGCCGCTGCAATCGATCCTGTGCACCTTCGGCCCGGAAACCGAGGAGCCTGTCGTGGTCGATTTCGAGATCGACGGCATCCGCTCGGGCAACATCACCTATGGTCACCGCTTCCTGGCGCCGGGCGAAATCACCGTGCGCCGCTTCGACGATTATGTAAGCAAGCTTGAAGCGGCCAAGGTCGTGCTCGACGCCGACCGGCGCAAGGAGATCATCCTTGCCGACGCCCGCAACCTCGCCTTCGCCAATGGTCTCGACCTTGTGGAGGACGAAGGGCTGTTGGAGGAAGTGTCCGGGCTGGTCGAGTGGCCGGTCGTACTGATGGGCGAGTTCGAAGAGGATTTCCTCGCCATTCCAGCCGAAGTGATCCGGCTGACCATCCGCGCGAACCAGAAATGCTTTGTCACGCGGCCACAGGGCGAAAGCGAGGCGCTGTCCAACCGCTTCATCCTCACCGCCAACATCGAGGCCAGGGACGGCGGCAAGGAGATCGCGCACGGCAACGGCAAGGTGGTGCGCGCGCGCCTCTCCGACGCACTCTATTTCTGGACGACGGACCAGGGCGATCTGCCTGATCTCGGCCAGCTCGAAGCCTCGGCGAAAAAGTTCGGGCTCGATCTGAAAAAGCCGCTCGACCAGCGCATGGCCCGCCTCGACAATCTCGGCGTCACCTTCCACGCCAAGCTCGGCACGCAGGGCGAGCGGGTGGAGCGGATCGCCAGGCTGGCCGAAGAACTGGCGCCGACTGTCGGCGCAGACACGGCGCTCGCCGCTCGCGCGGCGGTTCTCGCCAAGGCCGACCTCACCACGGAAGTCGTCGGCGAGTTCCCCGAATCGCAGGGCGCCATGGGCCGCAAATACGCGCTGCTGCAGGGCGAACACCCGTCCGTGGCCGCGGCCATCGAGGAACATTACAAGCCGCAAGGCCCGTCCGACTATGTGCCGAGCAATCCGGTGTCGGTCGCCATCGCGCTCGCCGACAAGCTGGACACGCTGGTGGGCTTCTGGGCCATCGATGAGAAGCCGACCGGATCGAAGGATCCCTATGCGTTGCGTCGCGCGGCTTTGGGTGTTGTGAGAATCCTGGTTGAAGACCGAATTCAATTGCGGCTGTCTTCCATCTTCGCGAGCGCCGGCGCGCCTTACGCGGGCAGTGGTGCGGACCAGATACGCGACCTCCTCGCCTTCTTCCACGACCGCCTGAAAGTCTACCTCCGCGACAAGGGCGCCCGCCACGATCTCATCGACGCCGTCATCACGCCGCGGTCCGACGATCTCCTGCAGATCGTCCGTCGCGTCGAGGCACTCGGCTCTTTCCTCGATACCGACGACGGCAAGAACCTGCTCGCCGGAACCAAGCGCGCGGCCAACATCCTGGCCGCCGAGGAGAAGAAGAAAACGACGATCGCCGAAACCGTTGAGCCGGCCCTGTTCAGGGAGAATGCCGAGAAATTGCTGTTTGCGGCGGTGAATCAGGCCGAGAAGCAAGCCGGCGAAGCGATTCAAAACGAAGACTTTTCCGCCGCCATGCTGGCGCTTAGTGCGTTGCGCGAACCCGTTGATTCATTCTTTGAAGGTGTTCTCGTGAATGATGAAGACCTGGCGGTGCGAGGCAACCGTCTGGCGCTTCTCACGCGCATCCGCGCGGCTACTGGTCAGGTCGCTGATTTCTCGAAAATCGCCGGCTGAGCGTCCGGGAAAAATACCTGCGGGCCGGCCGTCGGAGCCGGCTTACAGTCATATGGCGATGATCTCTGCGTGGCAAAAGGGACATGTTCCCCAACCCAACGGAGGCTTCCATGAATTCCGATCACGACATCGAAGTGACTGAAGAAACCTCGGCCGCCGCCGAGGCGATTGAATCCGCTTCCGAAACCGCCCTCGATCATGCCGCGGCAACGGCGGTCGAAGCCGCCGATCACTCTGATGACGAGGACGGCGATCAAGACGAAGGCGACGACGAAGACGGCGAAGAGTCTGACGAAGACGATGCTGATGACGCCGTGAAGGCGGAAGGCGATAACGCCGAAGAAGAGTCCGAAGACGGCGAGTCCGAAGAGGACGACGACGACGACGACAAGGAAGAAGCGGCCTGAGATTTCAATCCGGCTCGGTGGAGAACAGAGGGCGGCGCATCGGCGCCGCCCTATTTCGATCTTCCCTGACGCTTGTCAGTTCTCCAGGATGCTGACGCGCACGCTGTTTTCGTAGACGTCGACCTGGATCAGCGGTTCGCCATTGACGATGGCGCGCTTGGTCGACGGACTCATCGCGCCGGGACGCTCGAGCATGCGCTGCAGGTCGGCGCGCTGGTCATTGGTCCTGAACCAGGCGTCACCCTCATCGTCGCTGTCGCGGCGATGGAATTTGTGCCAGTTGGCGCGGTCCTGCCGCACCATCTGCGCGGCACTGTCCAGGGCATAGCCGTCGCTCGCCTTATGATCCCGATCGGAAATACGCGCGACATAGGATCCCAGCATGTCATCGGCTTGCGCTGCGGTGGCGCCCAGCAGCGATGCCAGCATAAGCCCGGCCACGGTAACGGTCTTGGATAGTCTCATGATCAACCCCCTTTGAAACGACAAACTCATCTGCCGGAGCCGTCCCCTTTCCCTGAAACGCTCGACCAAATCCAGGCGGCGGCTTCGAGCGGCAAGATATGCCGGCACGAACTGGCGCGGCAATGGTGCGCAGGGCGCCGTCAAGCTGTCAACGCGCTGGCCCGGTCCTGCCGTTTGCCGGCCGGCTACTTGACCTTGCCGACCTTGGACGCGGGTGCCGACGCGGCTGCCGGTGCGGTCGGTTTCTTCTGCGTGCCCGACGCCGGAGCCGCCGAGGCGGTCGCCTGGGCCGGAGCAGGAGCCGCGGCGGTGGTGGTGGCGGCTGGTGCCTTGGTTTGTGTCGGTGTCGAGAAATCGCCGCCGACGATGCCGCCGCGAATGATCATCGGGCTTGGCATGAAGCCGTGCCGTGCCTCGGGCGCGTTGGGGATCGCCGCCACCTTCTCATAGGTGACGTCGGGTTCGCCGAGCGCGACGACGGACACCACGTCGCTTGCCTTGATATCGGTCCCCTTCAGGGTCAGGATGGAGGGCGTCGCGGCCGGCGCGCCGGGAAAGACCAAGGACGAGGCCTGAACTCCGCTGGCCATCGTGGCCAGAGTTATTCCCAGCAGTACGCGCATAGACACTGATATAGCTCCCTTTCGCCCAGAAGCTGCTCAATAGCATGCCGGAATTGATGTCGGCTTTCGCGGAAACATAGCATTTTAGGGATTGATAAATCACCAAGACCCTCCTTGCCCAACAGCCGCCATCGTACTACGCAGCCGGCATTCACGAGGTGATCAGAGTGGCTGAGATACTTGCCATCGGCGAGGCGTTGGAGCAGGCGCTGGCTTTGCTTCAGGGTGGCGATGTCGTCGCCATCCCGACGGAAACCGTCTACGGGCTTGCCGCCGACGCCACCAACGGCATCGGCGTGGCGCGCATCTTCGAGGCCAAGGGGCGGCCGCGTTTCAATCCGCTGATCGCCCATGTCGCCGACATGGCCATGGCCGAGCGCATCGCCGTGTTCGATCCGCTGTCGAAGAAACTCGCACAGGCGTTCTGGCCGGGTCCGCTGACGCTGGTGCTGCCACAGCGGCCTGGCAACGGCATCCATCCACTGGTCACGGCCGGGCTCGACACGATCGCCCTGCGCATGCCGAGGGGCTTTGGCGGCGACCTCATCGCTAAGCTCGGCCGGCCGCTTGCCGCACCCAGCGCCAATTCCTCCGGCAGGATCAGCGCGACGACGGCGCAGGCGGTGGCGGCCGATCTCGGCGCCCGCATCAAGCTGGTGGTCGATGGCGGCGCGACGCCGGTCGGCCTGGAATCGACCATCGTCAAGGCCGAAGGGCAAGGCCTGCGCCTGCTCCGGCCGGGTGGCATCGCCGCCGAGGAGATCGAGGCGGCCATCGGCATGGAACTGTTGCGCGGCGGAGGGGTGGGCGTCGAGGCGCCAGGCATGCTTGCCTCGCATTATGCGCCAGCCGCGGCGATGCGGCTCAACGCCGGAGCGGTTGGCAAGGACGAGGCGTTGTTGGGCTTCGGCGGCCAGCGGGCCGAGGGCTGGCGTAATGCTGCCGCGTTCCTCAACCTGTCCGTATCGGGTGACCTGCGCGAAGCGGCGAGCAATCTTTTCGCCTATATGCAGGAACTCGATAGCAGCGGCGCGCGCACCATCGCTGTCGAGAAGATACCCGTTGATGGTCTTGGCGAGGCGATCAACGACCGGCTCGCTCGCGCGGCCGCCCCTCGTGACAATGCACGGCCCACAACATAGTTTTCCCGCATGACCGAAATCGCAAAGACACTCGATCCCGCCCTCATCGACCGCTTCGCGGCGATCGTGGGTGACAAATACGCGCTGCGCGACGAGCAGGACATCGCGCCCTATCTCATCGAGCGGCGCGGACTCTGGCACGGCGCGACGTCGCTGGTGCTGCGGCCGGGCAGTGTCGGCGAGGTCAGCCGCATCATGCGGCTCGCGACCGAGACGGGAACGCCCATCGTGCCGCAAAGCGGCAACACCGGGCTGGTCGGTGCCCAGGTGCCGGACAAATCCGGCCACGAGATCATCCTGTCCTTGTCGCGTCTGAACCGCATCCGCGAGATCGACGTCCTGTCCAATACGGTGACAGCGGAGGCCGGTGTCATCCTGCAGACGTTGCAGGAGGCGGCCGCCGCAGCCGACCGGCTGTTTCCGCTGTCGCTCGCCGCGCAAGGCTCCTGCCAGATCGGAGGCAATCTTTCTTCCAACGCCGGCGGCACTGGCGTGCTGGCCTACGGCAATGCGCGCGAACTCTGTCTCGGCGTTGAGGTGGTGTTGCCGACAGGCGAGGTCTTCGACGATTTGCGCAAGCTGAAGAAGGACAACACCGGCTACGATTTGAAGGATCTGTTCGTCGGCGCCGAAGGCACGCTCGGCGTCATCACCGCCGCCGTGCTGAAGCTTTTCCCGAAGCCGAAGGGACGTGAGGTCGCATTCGCCGGCCTGTCGTCTCCGGCAGCGGCACTGTCGCTGTTCAGCCTGGCGATGGACCGCGCCGGCGCTTCGCTCACGGCCTTCGAATTGATCGGCAAGAGACCTTATGATTTCACGCTCAGGCATGGTCAAGGTGTCGTGCGGCCGCTGGCCGATGACTGGCCCTGGTATGTCTTGATGCAGGTTTCCTCCGGCCGCTCGGAAGCCGACGGCCGGGCGCTGATCGAGGAAGTGCTGGCGGACGGTCTCGAGCAAGGCATCGTTGGCGATGCGGTGGTCGCTGCAAGCCTTGCCCAGGGCGACGCTTTCTGGAATTTCCGCGAGACGCTACCCGAATGCCAGAAGCCGGAGGGCGCCTCGATCAAGCACGATATTTCGGTGCCGATCGCATCCATCCCGCGCTTCATCGAAGAGGCCGCGGGCGCGGTGGCGTCGATCAGTGCCGGCGCCCGCGTGGTCTGCTTCGGCCATATGGGAGACGGCAATCTTCATTATAACATCTCGCGGCCCGTCGACGGCGACGACGAGGCGTTTCTCGCCCTCTACCATCCCATGAACAAGGCCGTGCACGATGTCGTGCGCTCCTTCCACGGTTCGATCTCGGCCGAGCACGGCATCGGCCAGTTGAAGCGCGACGAACTGATCGCCACGGCGCCGCCTATGGCCATCGATCTAATGCGCCGGGTGAAGGCTGCCTTCGATCCGGCCGGCATCATGAATCCCGGTAAGGTTATCTGATCCTTTCAACATCTAGTGGCCGGTGGCATTCCGATAACCATCCCTGAGATCAGCAAAATTTAACCGACTTTCTTAAGCGCGGCGGTAAGGAGCCCGCGCTACTGTTTCCCCATAACGAGGCCGGGAAAACTGGCCCGGAGAGAACCGGACACCGGCTCTCAGGAGACAGACAGGAAGGCACTTCATGAACACCGGACTGAAGCCAGTCTGGGCGGGACGCAACATGCGCCTCGACCCATTCCGACTGCCCCAGATGGTCAGCTACGCCACGCGCGACGACTACGGCGACGTGACATTCACCATCGACCACCGTGGCGCCGTGATCCGCCGCGTGCTCGAGATGAGCGGCGTGCCGGCGATCATCGCCCTGCCGGCCAATGCGTTCCGCGGCGTCGCCGCCCGCGCGATGGAGGATCCGGACGGCAATGTCACGGTGACCCTGGAACTCCTGCACAATGATCCGATGCTGTCGGTGCCGCTGCTGGTGGCCGATGATCTCGACGATGTCGCCGCCGACTGGCGCGCCTGGGCCGATGCCTACCGCCTGCCGATGCTGTTGATCGAATCGGACGGCGTCGCCCGCACCCTGGAAGAATCGCTCGGCGCCGCCATCAAGACGCTGCCGCCGCAGGATCGCCGCAAGGGTCGCGTTTCCAACACGCGCCGCCCGCGCTTCCTTGCCCGCCGCAGGGCCGGCAACCTCGGTCTCAGGCTGGTCATCGACGGCCAGGAGATCATTTCGAGGGGTGAGTAGCGGTCCGCGATAGCGGACGAAAAGCCAATTGCTTGGCTTTTCGAGCTTCGAACGCCCTGAGCCTTTGAAGGGCGGGAGCGAGAGCAATCCACCTGCCGGGTCCCCGCTGCTTCGCAGCGTCCCGGCGTTCGCCGGCCTTCCATCGTGCCACAGGCACGATGAATTCGCTTACGCGAACCGGCTGCTCACCCCTCACAAGGGGAGAAGGAAAAAAGCCCTCTACACCAGCGGCTTCAACGCCACCCACAACGCGCCGCCGATCAGGCCGAGGAAGATCAGCCAGCCGACCTGGTTGTTCGACCGGAACAGCCGCAGGCACTGGTCCGGATCGTTGATGTCCAGGACCGCGATCTGCCGCGCCATATGGGCGCCGGCGGCGAGCAGTCCGGCGAGCGCCACCACGGGCGCTTGCGCCGAGGCGAAGGCGATGGCGAAGCAGATCAGCGTGCCGCCGTAAAGTCCGGCCAGCCACGCCTTGGTGTTGTCGCCGAACAGCCGCGCCGTCGAACGCACGCCGACAATGGCATCGTCTTCCTTGTCCTGGTGCGCATAGATCGTGTCGTAGCCGATCACCCACAGGATCGAGCCGATATAGAGCATGATGGCGGGGCCATCGAGATCGCCGAACTCGACCGCCCATCCCATCAGCGCGCCCCAGGAAAAAGCAAGGCCGAGAAACAATTGCGGCCAGTTGGTTATCCGCTTCATGAATGGATAGATGGCGACGATCACCAGCGAGCAGATGCCGAGCAGAATGGCGAAGCTGTTGAACTGCAGGAGTACGGCAAGCCCGACCAGGGCCTGCAGCACAAGAAACAACCAGGCCCGACGGCGCGTGGTCTGACCCGATGGCAGCGGACGCGAGCGGGTGCGTTCGACCTGGTTGTCGATGCCTTCGTCGACGATGTCGTTATAGGTGCACCCGGCGCCGCGCATGGCGATGGCGCCGACCAGGAACAGCACGAGATACAACGGCGCCGGAAGCAGTGAGAGCAGCGGGTCGCCGGGGCGCGGATAGGCGCTTGCCGCGAGCGCCGCCGACCACCAGCATGGCCACAAAAGCAATTGCCAGCCGATCGGCCTGTCCCATCGCGCGAGCTGCGCATAGGGCCAAACCGCGCGCGGCAGCACGCGGTAGACCCAATGGCCGTTCGGCGCATCGGCAACACGGCCCTGGGCAGCTTTCGACTGGATAGGTTCCATGTTTATGGAGTGGCAGCAGCCGCGGAAACCGTCAAGCGTCAAGCCGACGAGCAGCGACCGTCGACCCGTCAAGAGGTGAAGATGTCGCGCGTAGAAAACCAGTCTTTCGCCATCTCGACGAATGCCAAAGCTGCATTCGACACGCGCTGATACGTGTCATAGGTGAGGATGATGCGCTGCATCGGCAGCGGATCCGACAGCGGCTTGCAGATCAAGGGCAGTCCATCATAGCTGCGGTCGCCATGCGGCCGGGTGTAGCTGACGGCGACGCCAAATCCGTTCGCCACCATGCTGCGCTGGAGTTCGAACGAACTCGTCGCCCTGTCGGCCACCGGCGACAGCCCACGGCCGCGGAACAGGTCGAGCATGTGCTGCCAGCTCTGCGGCTGGTCCGTCGTGATCAGCGGATAAGCGGCCAGATCCGCCAGGCTGACCTCGGCGCTGTCCGCCAGTGCATGACCGGCCGGCAGCAACGCATGCGGCCGCAGCTCATGAAGCAGGATGCGGGCGAAATGCGCGGGCAGGCCGAGATCGTAGCTGAGACCGAGATCGATGGCGGCGTCCGCCAGACGCCGCCCGAGCGTCTCGAACGTCTCGTCGCGGACGATGACGGCGACGTCGGGATGGCGCTCGGAAAAGGCGCGGATCAGACCCGGCGCGAAATAGGGCGCCAGATCCTCGAAACACCCTAGCACCAGCTCGCCGCCGATGGCGGAATTGCCCGAACCCAGGCTCACGAGTTCGTCGGTCTCGGCAAGAACCTGTTTCGCCTTGGCCACGACGACGCGGCCGAAGGAGGTCGGCGAAACGCCGCTGCCGCGCTGGCGCACGAACAGTTTCTGGCCAAATTCCTTTTCGACCGCGTCGATCGCCACCGAAATCGAGGGCTGCGAAATGTTCAGCGCCCTGGCCGCGCCGGTAGCGCTGCCATGGCGGGCGACCGCGACCAGATAACGTAATTGGGTGAGGCTGAGGCTCATAGCCTTGTTCTATGTGTCAGATGAGAAGTTATTATTTTACTGAATGAATCCGGCTTGCGATAGTCGTCTCGATCCTGAAGGAGGACACCATGGCTCCCCAGACTGCTGCCCGCGCCATCGACACCGGCCTGATCGATGCGGAGACGATTGCCGACTACCAGCGTGACGGAGCGGTTTGTATACGCGGCGCTTTCAAGGGGTGGGT
>NZ_PNOT02000075.1 GCF_002879535.1 Mesorhizobium intechi | reverse complement strand
TCATCGGTGGGCGAAAAGACTCTTTCGCGAGCGGGGATCAGGCGGCTCTCATTCGTTCGCCGGTTTGCCCAGGACATGATCGGAGCGATAAACTGGACGGCCCATCGCCGACCTCTTGGGCGCAACGGTAACCTGGGAGGAATGGATATGACGACATTGTTCGTGAGACACACCGTGTCCGACTACAAGGCCTGGCGCAAAGTCTACGACGGGTTCGCCCCGGTTCAAAAGGCCAACGGCGTGAAGGCAGAAGCCGTCTATCAGGCGGCGGACAACCCCAACGACGTCACCGTGACCCATGATTTCGCCAGTGCCGCCGAGGCGCAGGCCTTCATCAAGAACCCAAAATTGAAAGAGGCGATGGCGAGCGCTGGCGTGGTCGGCGCGCCAAGCATGTGGATCACCAACAAGGCTTGATGGGCCGCTGTTCCATCTCCTCGTTCCAACGCAAATTCCGGACGAAAATAAGCCTGGCGCTTGCGGTCTGGCGGGCGGGGCGCATGCTCAGCTTCCCAGCAGCGCCAGCTCCTCGATTGTCAGATGCCGCGCCGCGCCCTTGGCGAGGTTGCCCAGCGGCAAGCGCCCGATGGCGATTCGGATGAGGCGCTTGACCTCGATCCCCTGCGTGGCGAGCAGCCGGCGGATGTGGCGGTTGCGGCCCTCGTCGAGCACGATCTCCAGCCAGGCGGTGCGGCCGCCGCTGCGCAAAAGCATGATGGAATTGGCCGTCAGGGTCTCGCCGTCGACATTCACACCCGCGCGCAGCGTTTCCAGCATCGCTTCGTCAGGCACCGTGCCGACCTGGACGTGATAGGTCTTGGGCAGGTGCGCGGCCGGGTCCATCAAACGGTTGGCGAATTGCGTGTCGTTGGTCATCAGCAATAGGCCTTCGCTGGCTTTGTCGAGGCGGCCGACCGGCGAGACGAAGGGCAAATCGAGCCCTTCGAGGCAGGCATAGACGGTGTCGCGCTGCTGCGGGTCGTCGCGGGTGGTGACAAGCCCGCGTGGCTTGTTGAGCATGACATAGACCTTGCGCTCGGCAACGACGGGCGCGCCATCGACTACGATGCTGTCGCGGTTCAGGTCGACGCGCAGCGCGGCATCGCGCACCACCTTGCCCCCGACGCGCACGCGCCCTTCCGCGATCAACACCTCAGCCTGCGTGCGCGAGCACAGGCCGAGCTTCGACAGCGCACGATTGAGGCTGACGCCTGATGGCCTGGCCGCGGGCGATGTGGGTCGTGCTGTCATTCTGCTTAGGACCGGTCCGTCGTATCGGACAGATGGCATGGGAGGTGCGGCAATCGCAAGCGACCGGCGGTCGCGATGGCCTTGTCCTGGATCAAGAGAGCGATTGCGTCGCGGGGCTACGTTGCGCGCGGTGCCCGTCGACGAGGGGCATTTTCGACACGTTTCAAGAGAAGGTTTGAAAGCAGCATGGTTCCTATTCAGCATATCCACCCGATCTTCGTGCATTTTCCGATCGTGATCATCCTGACCGTTACGCTGGTCGACATCGTCGGATTCTGGCGTCGCCATGACATGACCGTGCGCAGCGGCGCCGGCACAATCTCGACCGGCCTGGCCGTGGCCGCCGGGCTGTTTGCCGTTGCGACCTGGTATCTTGGCGGGCTGGCGCTCGATTTTGCCGAATCGGGTGGCTTCAGCAGCCCGGTGGCGGAAACGCATGAGGGGCTGGGCGGCGTCACCGCGCTGGCGTTCCTCATCTGGGGGGCCTTAAGGCTGGGCCTGTGGGTGCGCAATCGCGGCATCGGCTCGATGGCCGTCGCCATCCCGGCGATCGAGATCGCCGGTTCCGCGCTGGTCACGATCACCGCCTACTATGGCGGCATCCTGGTGTACGATCTCGGCGTCAATGTCGCCAAGGTCACAGTCGGCGGGTGATGGCATGAGCGGCCGGGCGGTTGGCCGGCCGCTTACACCGCGGTCCCGACCAGCGCGCCGATGCCGGCGGTGAGCGCCATGGCGAGGGCGCCCCAGAAGGTCACGCGCAACGTTGCGCGAAGGATGTTGGCGCCGCCCGCCCTGGCGCCGATGGCGCCCAGCAGGGCAAGGAAAAGCAGGGACGCAACCGAGACCGCCGGCACCAGCATGGAGGCCGGCGACACCAGGACCATGAGCAGCGGCATTGCCGCGCCCACGCTGAAGGTCGCCGCCGAGGTCAGTGCCGCCTGGATCGGCCGCGCCGTGGTCATTTCCGAAATGCCGAGTTCGTCATGGGCATGCGCGGCCAGCGCATCCTTGGCCATGAGCTGGTCGGCGACCTGGCGGGCCATGTCCGTCGCCAGCCCCCGCTTGACGTAGATCTGCGCCAACTCCTCGCGCTCGAATTCGGGCTGGGTCGCGAGCTCCTGGCGTTCGCGGGCGAGGTCGGCGTTCTCGGTGTCCGACTGGGAGCTGACCGAGACATATTCGCCTGCCGCCATCGACATGGCGCCTGCCACAAGGCCGGCTATGCCGGCGACCAGAACCTGCGAAGCCGGCGCTGCGGCCGACGCCACGCCGACGATCAGGCTCGCGGTCGAGACGATACCGTCATTGGCCCCCAGGACGGCGGCGCGCAGCCAGCCGATGCGCGACACCTGATGGTTTTCGACATGCAGGCGGCTCATGCTCTTCTCCTGATCTTGCCTTCGAGTTTCGTGGCGGCGGCGATCGTATTGGAAATCGTGCCGTACTTGCGGACATTCTTGTGCAGCAATTCCAGCCGCTGGTCGGTTTCATCGGTGTCGACGACAAGCTCGTAGTCGATCGAGGCAATCCCCGGCGGGCTGTCGCGCCGAGCGGCATGCAATGCGACCCTGACGCCTCGCAGTTTGAAACCGAGCATCGGGGTAACGCGTTCGATGCCCTTGATCATGCAGGCGGCGATCGCCGCCAGAAGCAGTTCGGCCGGATTGAAGGCATCGACCCGGCCCTCGCGACTGGTGTCGAGAACGAGTGCGGCGTTCTTGGTCGTGGCCACGCTTTCTCGTGCATCGGTCCGTCTGGCTTCAACGCTGTATTCGACCATGATGCCGCCTGCTTTCGCCGCCCGAGGGACGGGCGCCGCTCAGGCGGTTCTAGCTTCTTTTCAGGAACCCGGTTTTGATCCAGGTCAGAATCCGGCCATGATGGCCCTTCACGTGCATGCCACCCTGCTGGCCGCCGGTACGACCGCAGCTGTGCAAGCGATGGCGCGTCAACCGGCCCGCTGAGCCATCACGATGAAGTTGCCGCAGGTGTCGTCGAAGAAGGCGGCGCAGACCGGGCCCATGCGCGGCGGCCGAGAAATTTCACGCCGCGCCTGGCGAGGCGGTCGAAGTCGGGCTGGATGTCGCGGCAGGGCAGCCGGGATGCTTGGCGTCATGGAGCGCTTGCTGCGCGGCACGCGCCGGCGCATCGCGGTCGGGCTCGAGCACCCAGCTGCGCGCTGGCGGCTTGGGGCGCCTGCCGTCTCTGATGGCCAAAACCCATCCGGACCTTATGTTGCCACAATCGATCAATGCGATGGAACAGGCATCAGCAATGGGTCCAATACGTTGAAGAGCACTTTATTTCGTGCCCTCGTGGCGCTCGTCGGTACGGCGTTGCCGGCGCGGGCAGATGAGGCATGCATGGCCAATATGGGACGGTTTGAACTGGGGCAGTATGCCTGCCTGAGGGTTGGCGAGACGAGCCACCTGGCTCGCTGCGAGGTCAACCTCAATATCTTGTCCTGGAAGGAGGTGCTTGACCATTGCCCGGGCGGCACCGCGCCGCAGCCCGCGTCGGCCACATCTGCCTGCCGGGCCAACGGCAAGTTCATCCCGGGCGGCGGTTTTGCTTGTCTCGTCGTGGCCGGCAGCACGCAGTTGGCGCGCTGCGACACCGTGCTCAACGCTCCGTCTTGGACCAAGGTACAGGAAGGATGCCCCGGCGCACCGCTGTCGCAAGCCACTCCGGATGCCCAGGCGCATCCTGGGCTCAAGGATCCGTTGTCAGGTCCTCGCCGCCTGTTTGAACGGCTGCGAGACGTGCTCTGAAGTCAGCCACGAACGAGATCGGCGGTGGCGCCGCGCCGGTCGTCGTTTGGCTGGAGCGTGATCCGGACCAGTGCCTTCGGCGGCTATTTTCCTTTGCCTCGCCAATCCTCCACGAGCGAGAACAGAAAGGAGCCAGACCAGGTCAGAAGCAGGAGGCCGTTCAGTGGCGTGATGGACGTGATGAGCCGCATCTCACCGACAGGTATCACATTGTTATAGCCGAGCGAGGCATAGGCCTCGGCGGCATAGTAAAAATAGTCCATGTTTGAGGGGAAGGCCTTGCCTCCGAAATCACCGAGGGCAAGGGTCCGGTCGGCAAGGTGAAATATGGCGGCATAGATACCGATCTCAACAAGATGAAGCCCAACCAGGCCGCAGATTACGAAAAGCAGCGCGGGGTAAGCCCCAACCGACTTGCGGGCCAATCTGTCGAGGCGCTGGATCGCCTCGTAGTGGAGGGATGACGACCCGATGACGGCGGCAAAAGTCAATACGATGGCCGTTAGCATGTTCATTGAATGGTCTCGCTAGCGCCATTTGGGTTTTGGAGATGCGGGGGTGACTGCCGGGGCGCGGTCTGGCGAAGGCATGATTGCCCGCAAATGGCCCAAAAAAAGGCGAGGGCTTGGCCTCGCGGGGACGTGATAAAGAACGGATCCCGACACCTTGAAGGCGTCGCGATGAGGCGCAACACGACGGGTGCGGAATCAAATCGTGCCGCGCCCTCGGCGGCTGGCGATTTCGCGGTAAAGAGCCTCGGGACTGACGCCTACTTCACGGGCCAACGTTGACCAATGTCCCCTGGCGGGAAGGCTCCCATGCCAGGAGACCCACGCATCGAGGCGGGCCGCGACTGTCTTGAGGGACAAGATCTCCGACTGCAGTCGTGCCTGCTGGACCTCATGCGCGAGATGGCGCGCCCAAGCGATAGCCAGTTTCGTGTCCTCCTCGATCCGGGCGAGCAGGCCGGCGCGCGGAACGGCCCAGGTGACGGCAGCAACATCCGCTCGGGCCGCGCAATGGTAGGAGGCTGAATACAACGAGGCTTCGGCCAGGATGGTATTGGGACCCGCACGTTGAAGGACCAGGGCCGTCCCATTGTCCTGATGCCTGACCAGGTGAAGGACGCCCGAACGCACGACATGAATGAACCGGACAGGATCACCCTGATGAAACACTGGTGATCCCGCCGCGAAGTCGATCTCGCGGCCTTCCAGACGGTCGAGCAAGGCAACGAGCGGGAGCGACATGATTTCTATCATGTAGGATTTGTCGAAGCTGTGGCAAGCATGCCTGGTCAACGGAGCAACTGCCATGATACGCGCCATCGCACTCGCCGCTTGCCTGGTTTCTTCCGCCGCCAGTGCCCAGCAAGCCCAGTCAGGCGCAATCGACCATAAGATGCATATGCAGATGATGAGTGGGCAAGCCGCGGGCGAAGCGGTTCCGACAGAGCCCGGCCAAGGCGCTTTCGCGGCGATCCAGGAGATCGTAGCCATACTCGAGGCTGATCCTGACGCGGACTGGTCCAGAGTGGACATCGACGCCCTGCGCGCGCATCTCGTCGACATGAACGCGGTTACTCTGGCAGCCGATGTGAAGAGCGAGCCGGTTGCGGGCGGAACCCGATTCCTGGTCACTGGCTCGGGAGCCGTTCATGATTCAGTGCGTCGGATGTTGAAGGCTCATGCGGCGGCGATGAACGGGGCGGACGGTTGGCGTTTCGACGCTTCCGATATCGATGGCGGCGCATCCCTGACCGTGTGGCCCCCAGCGAAGGATGCCGACAAACTGCGCGGCCTCGGGTTCTTCGGGCTCATGGCTCAAGGGATGCATCATCAGCGCCACCACATGATGATCGCACGAGGCGAAGACCCTCATCCCTGAAACTGGAACTGGAGAAAATTCTTCAGCTGAATATCGTCGCGTGATCCATGTGATATCCGGCCCCTCCCGACACTTTACGTGCGCAGCACCCGGTAGATCGCGGGGATGACCAGCACCGTCAGCAGCGTCGAGGAGGCCAGGCCGAACAGCAGCGAGATCGCCAGCCCCTGGAAAATAGGATCGCTCAGGATCACCGCGGCGCCGATCATGGCGGCAAGCGCGGTGAGCAGGATCGGCTTGAACCTGATCGCGCCGGCCTCGATCAGCACCTCGCTCAACGGCCTGTCGGGCGATGCGGCGTGGCGGATGAAGTCGACCAGCAGGATCGAATTGCGCACGATGATGCCGGCCAGCGCGATGAAGCCGATCATCGAGGTGGCCGTGAACGGCGCGCCGAACAGCCAGTGCCCGCCGAGGATGCCGATGAAGGTCAGCGGAATCGGCGTCAGGATCACCAGCGGCACCTTGAAAGAGCCGAACTGGGCGACGACGAGGATGTAGATACCGAGCAGCGCGACGCCGAAGGCCGCGCCCATGTCGCGGAAGGTCACCCAGGTGACTTCCCATTCGCCGTCCCACAAAAGCGTCGGCCGGCTTTCATCCTCCGGCTGGCCATGCAGCGAGATCGCGGGCTTCTGCAGCCCGGTCCAGTCCTGCGCGTCGATGGCCTTGCTGACGGCGAGCATGCCGTAAAGCGGCGCCTCGAAGCTGCCGGCAAGCTCGGCCGTCACCATTTCGGCAGCGCGGCCATTGTGCCTGAACACCGGGAACGAAGCGCGCTCCGGCGTCACCCGCACGACATCGCCGAGTTCGACCACGCCGCGGTCGCCAGGCAGAACGTTGGCCGGAATGGGGGTGGTCAGGAAGCGCTCGTCGAGCGTCCTTTCGCCCTTCGGTCGCTCGATCCTGATCGGAATCGGCTGGCGACCGCCGCCGCGATGCGAATAGCCCACGGTCTTGCCCCCGTTGAGGATGGCAAGCGTGTCGAAGACGTCGCTTTCCTCGACATGGAAGAACTCGGCATCGTCGGTGGAAATCGTGGCGCGCAGCCGGCGTGCCGGCTGTCCCCAGGAGTTGTCGACGTCGACGATGAAGGGCACGGAGCGAAACGCCGCCTCGATCCTGGCGGCGACCTTGCGGCGGGTCTCGCCGTCGGGTCCGTAGATCTCGGCGAGCAGCGTTGCCATCACCGGCGGGCCTGGCGGCGGCTCGACCACCTTCAGGCTGGTGCCTTGCGGTACGGGGATCGTGGCGATGCGTTGGCGGACGTCGAGCGCGATCTCATGGCTGGAGCGGACACGGTTGGCTTTCGGCAGCAGGTTGAGCGCCACGTCGCCCTGCTGCGGCTCGGTGCGCAGGACGGCATGGCGGACGAGGCCGTTGAAGTTGAAGGGCGCCGCCGTGGCGGCATGTGTCTGGACCGATCGAACCTCCTTCAACTGGAGAACCTGGGCGGCGACGGCCTGCGCCACCGCATCGGTCGCTTCGACAGAAGACCCTTCCGGCAGGTCGATGGTCACCGACAGTTCGGACTTGTTGTCGAAGGGCAGGAGCTTGACCGTGACATGCTCGGTGTAGAACAGCGCGAGCGAGCCCAGGGTCAGCACGCCGACGACGAGCAGGAAGGCCCAGCTCGCCTTCTTCGAGGCCAGGATCGGCCGGGCGACGGCGGTGTAGGCGCGGCCGAGCGGACCGCCATTGCCATGATCCTGATGGGCATGCATCGGCGCCCGCCCGGCAAGTTTAAGCATCAACCACGGCGTCACCGTCACCGCGACGAAGAAGGAGAAGATCATCGCCGCCGAGGCATTGGCCGGAATCGGGCTCATATAGGGGCCCATCATTCCCGAGACGAACAGCATCGGCAGCAGTGCGGCGACCACGGTCAAGGTGGCGACGATGGTCGGGTTGCCGACCTCCGCCACCGCCTCGATTGCCGCCTGCCGGCGATCGCGGCCGCCCATGGCCCAGTGGCGCGAGATGTTCTCGATCACCACGATGGCATCGTCGACGAGAATGCCTATGGAAAAGATCAGCGCGAACAGCGACACGCGGTTCAGCGTGTAGCCCATGACGCGCGAGGCAAACAGCGTGAGCAGGATGGTCACCGGAATGACGACGGCCACGACCATCGCTTCACGGCGGCCGATGGCGACCCAGACCAGCACGATGATCGAGATGGTCGCCAGGCCGAGATGGTAGAGGAGCTCGTTTGCCTTGTCGTTGGCGGTCTCGCCGTAATTGCGGGTCACGTCGATCGAGATATCGCCTGATATCAGCCCGCCCTGGAGCAGTGCGACCCGGTGCAGAATGGCGTCGGCGACGGCGACCGCGTTCGATCCCGCGCGCTTGGCGATGGCGAGGGTGACCGACGGCACGCGCTCGACACCAGCGCCGGCGCTGGTGACCGTCGACACCAGCGTATCACCGGCGTCGGTGGCGAAGGCGACGTCGGCCACGTCGCGGACATAGACGGGGCGGTTGTCACGCGAGGTAAGCAGCAGGTTGCCGATCTGGTCGGGCGAGGCCAATGTCTCGCCGGCGACGATGTCGATCTGCTCGCCCTTGTCGCGCACACGTCCGGCGGGAAAGGCCTTGTTGGCGCCCGATACCTTGGCGGCGAGCTGCTGCAGGGTGACACCGTAAAGGGCAAGCTTTTCAGGGTTGGGATCGACGCGGATGATCTCACCGGTGTCGCCGACCAGATAGGTCAGGCCGACATTGTCGATCTTGGCGATCTCGGTGCGCAGTTCGCGCGCGATGCGGGTGAGGTCGTTGGCCGTCATGCGCGCGGCTGCCTGCGGCTTCGGCGACAGCGTCAGCGTGACGATGGCGACGTCGTCGATGCCGCGGCCGACGATCAGCGGCTCGGGCACGCCGACGGGAATGCGGTCCATGTTGGCGCGCACCTTGTCGTGGACGCGCAGCACGGCAGAGTCCGACGATGTGCCGACGACAAAGCGGGCGGTGACCATCACCTGGTCGTCGCGCGTCTGCGAATAGACATGCTCGACGCCGTCGATGCCCTTGACGATCGTCTCCAGTGGCTCGGTGATCAGCTTGACGGCGTCGTCGGCCTTGAGCCCGTCGGCGCGCACGAAGATGTCGACCATCGGCACCGAGATCTGCGGTTCTTCCTCGCGCGGCAGCGTGAGCAGCGCCACCAGCCCGAAGGCGAAGGCGGCGACCAGGAACAGCGGCGTCAGCGGCGAGGCGATGAAGGCCCGCGTCAGCGCGCCCGCGATGCCGAACGAGGCGGGACCTTTCATGGGGTGACCACGACCTCGCCGGCCGCCAGGCCGGTCAGGATCTCGACATAGCCGCCTTCGGCGCGCCTGGTCCGCTCGCCTGTGACCACCGCGCGCTCGACACTGCCGCCGCCCGCGGCGACGCGCACGAAATCGATCCCCGAACGGGTCTGGATGGCCGAAGCCGGCACCAGCAGCGCGGAGCGCTCGGCGACCGGCAGCTCGACCAGGACACGGGCATCGATGAAATTGGTATCGAGATTGTCGACCTCGACGTCGGCGATGACGCGGCCATTGTCGATCCGCGGATAGATCTTGGCGAGACGTCCGGGGGCCTCCTTGCCGGCGGCGGTGATACGGATGGCGGCTCCCTCTCTCAGCGACGCCGCGTAGCGCTCCGGAACGGCAAGCCGCAGGAACACCCCGCCGCCACCAATGGTGGCCACAACCTCACCGGCCATGATGACCGCGCCACGCGTCACCGGTACGGTCAGCACGCGGCCGTCGCCGGGAGCAAAGACATCGCCCTCGGCGCCCTGCTGGACGATCACCGATCGCTGCGCCTCGGTCGCGGCAAGCTGGTTGCGTGCGACGTCGACTTCGGTGCGCAGTTGATCGAGACGCTGCGCGGTCATGACGCCCTTGTCGACCAGCGTTTGGCCACGGGCAAGTTCGGACTGCGCCGTCTCAAGCTGCGCCTGCAGGGCACGAAGCTGTGCGTCCAGAGCGGCGACCTGAAACGCGATCTTGTCGTCCTGGACGGTCGCGATCTTCTGCCCCGCCTTGACCAGTTCGCCTTCCGTGACGGCCAGATCGACAACAAGACCGCCGACACGGGCGCGCGCCGGAACGGTGTCGCGCGCCTCGACACGGCCATAGACCGCTTTCCATTCGGTCACCGTCGTCGGCGCAAGCGTCAGCGTGCCGGCAAGCGCCGGAGAGCCCGCCACCAAGGCGGCCAACAGAAGAGGCATGCGCATCCGGATCTTCCTCAGAATGCGCATCCCGGCTTGATGCCGAGCTTGCGGAAGACCATCGCTGCCGGGCAGAAGCCGGTGAACGCCGACTGCAGCATGTTCAAGCCGACGAAAACCGTCAGCCAAACGAACAGCGGCGAGACAAAGGCGGTGAGCACAACGGACAGCAGCACCA
>NZ_PNOT02000236.1 GCF_002879535.1 Mesorhizobium intechi | reverse complement strand
TTTCTGATCAGGGAAAACAAGGGGTTCGATGTCTGGGCCTATAGGGCCGCGCTTGAACATATCGGGTGGGATCAACTTTCAAATTTCGACGAGATATTGTTTTTCAACCACACTTTCTACGGGCCGATTTTTCCCTTCTCGGAAATGTTCTCGCAGATGGACCAACGTCACTGTGACTTTTGGGGAATATCCGCCCACAAGGCGATAAGGCCCAATCCGATCGACGTCCGAAAATCGGAACTGCCCTTCCATCTCAATTCCCATTTCATCGCCGTGCGGCGGTCCTTGCATCAGTCGGAGGCGTTTCGTGACTATTGGACCCGTATGGTGTCCATCAACTCCTATATGGAGTCAGTTGCGAAGCACGAGACGGTGTTCACAGCGCATTTTCAGGCTTTGGGCTACACCTGTTCGGTATTGCTCGATCCGGAAAGATACAAGACGCCATACCCGGTTTTCATGGAGCCGGACAAAACGCTGGAGGACCGGAGCCCCATCCTGAAGCGTCGCCTCTTCTTTCATGACACGCTGTCCCTCGAGCGCGCGGCCATCAACCTGCCGCGCGCCTTGGAGATCGTAGAGAACCGATCTGATTATGATTTGTCGCTGATATGGAAAAGCGTTGGCCGCCTGGGCTCGCCTCGTACGCTAAATGGCAATGCCGCGTTGCTCTCCGTCCTGCCGGACATCCATGTTGGTGCGCAAAGGAATTGGGACGATCTTCGGATAGCAGTTCTTGCGCATGTGTATCACGTTGACATGATCGATGAGATTCTCGGCTATGCCGAAAACGTGCCGAAAGGCTACGATCTGATCGTCACGACCGACAATGCCAGCAAGCAGGCGTTGATCCAGCAAGCCGTAGCCAAGGCGACGAACGCCAGGAGTGCGGTCGTCCTGGTCGTCCGGAATGACGGCAGGGATACTTCCGCCCTTCTTGTCGGTTGCCGGGACTATGTACTCGAGGATCGGTACGACTTGATCTGCCGGGTCCATTCCAAGCGATCTCCCCAAGACGGCCCGAGGGGAGAGCTGTTTAAACTCCACACTTTTGAAAACCTTCTCCATACGCCTGGATATGTCTCGAATTTGCTTGAACTCTTTGCCAACAATCCAGCGCTTGGTCTCGTCATGCCGCCCTTGGTCCATATTGGATATCCGACCATTGGAAATTCATGGGCTGGCAACAAAGCCAACGTCGCGAAGCTTGCGCGACGGTTGGGTCTGGTCGTGCACCTGGATGATAGTACACCTGTCGCGCCTTACGGTGGGATGTACTGGTTTCGTCCTGCAGCTCTAAGGAAGCTTTTCGAAGAAGAGTGGGGCTGGAGCGATTTTGCCAATATGGATTATCGGGATGGGAGTTTGGTCCACGCCATAGAGCGGATCATAGCCTATGTCGCAATCGATGCCGGTTATACCTTCCGGCACGTGATGACCGCCGGGCATGCTGCTCACAACTACGTAATGCTGGAGGCTAAATTGCAAGCCCTATGCGAGAACGGGGCTCCGGCGGAATTCGGAAACTATGGAGTGGCAAGATCCTTTCGTGGCCTCGTCTTCTCGATCAAGAGATCAATTGTAGCCAGATCGCCAATAGCGTTCAGGATTCTCAGGCCGCTCTATCGCGGCCTACGAAGGATAATCGGGTTTGGGGATTAGCCAGATCGCGAACAAACTGAGCTCGCTCACGTGGGCAAGTCGCTCGTGAGGCGCTCCAAGAGCCTCTCGCCGCGCGTTTACTCCGCGCATGCATCAGCCACGGGCTAACAGGCGACGTATCAGCCGCAAAGGTGCGGTCAGCCGCCAACTACGCGACGTGAGCAGCGCGTCGCGCTCATTGGCGATGCGCCTCATGTCCCATCGGAGCGCATCGCGTTCGGCGATCAAGCTGGCTTGGGTATTTACGAGGGTATCCCGTTCGGCGCTCAGAGTGTCGCGAAATCCGACGAGCGCATCACGTTCGTCCGCCAAGCCGCGGATTTCGACGGATTGCTGTTCCAAAATGCTCGCAAGTTGCGAGTTTTCTTGACGGACCTGCTCGGTCTCGGTGCTGCGCGTGCTAAGTTCACCACGCAATTGCGCAACCGCCAATTCCTCCGTCGCCATGGCCACCGAAAATGTTTCGCAGGCGTCGTCAAATCTCGTCCGCACAATATCCAGCTGAGCAAGCAAGCCATTGTCTTCATCGCCGGCGGCCATAGCGGTCAGAACTTGATAGGTCTCACGGACCAGCGGCGTAACATCCGGATGATTGCGCACATCTTCGAGCGTGGACCTTTCATGATAAAGGTCTGTCGTCAGAAACCGATCGATCTTGATGTCCGGGTGGTCGGGCTGAGCAGGCCAAACGACACCTGTTTTTTCAGCTGCGCGATCCATATGCTTTCGCCAGTCGGCCAGAAACCCTTCATATGACAGAATATATCGAGGCATGTGTCGCGAATGATATTCAGCCTCGAGCACATGCCTGAGCCACAACAGCAGGGACTTTGGCAGTGTGATATTATCTCGCCGGTGCAGCGAAGATGCGACCTCAAGAGGATTGCGTACCGGCAGAAGGGCGACAGGGCTGACATTCATTTCGTCCAAGATCGACGACATGAACGGAACAAATCTGCAGGTCCGCGGGTCTTTGATAACGATCAATGGTTCGTCGCCGAACTCGTCGATGAGCAGCTGTTTTATTTTCTGACGACATGGCTCTGTTGCCTTTGAGTTCATCCTTTGCAGATCGAGCTGACGCCAATCAAGCCAGGACGAGCCTGCCAATGCGAGCAGTTCGTCGTGGGCAAGGGCAAGGGGCGCGCTCTCGAAGAATCCGCGCGGATTGGCCGCGTGCGACGGCAGCGGGGTCTTCGGGCCGGCTGCTCCCAACGCATTGATTACACCCCCAAGCGCCGAGGTTCCGCTCCTGTGCATTCCCAGGATTAAGATGGCTTGACGCCTCGGTGCCTGTGGCAATCCGGCTGTTGGGGTTATCAAGTTGAGGGTGCTTTTCGGTCCGGTTGGTCAACGTTCGGTACGCTTAGACCAGGCTCTATCAAAACGTCAATTCTATGAAGATCGCGACGGGCGCAACTCCTGGACAAGTTGCGGGGCTGATAGGGCGGGCCGATTTCAGCTGTTCGGCCGTGACTGCGAGAGTGGTTTGGACCGTTGACGGCCTGCGGAAAAGGATAATGCTACGACTATAGAGCCCTCGCTCGACCTCGATATCGAATATCGCGAGGCGCTTTAAGCCAGCGACTCCACCCGGCCGGCGCGAAGTGTGAGTTTCTTTGTGCAGACGCGCCGGATGAGCGCATCGTCATGGCTGGCCAGCACGATGATGCCGGCCTTTTCCGCCAGTTCGTCCATGCGGCGTTTGGCTTTTTCCTGGAACGACGCGTCGCCGGCGCCAATCCATTCATCCATCAGCAGAATTTCAGGCTCGAGAGTGGTCGCTGCAGCAAACGCCAAACGTGCCGCCATGCCTTGGCTGTACGCCTTGAACGGCAGGTCGATGAAATCGCCCAGTTCGCTGAAATCGATTATTTCTTCCATCTTCTCTTCGATCTCGGCCGCCGTCCAACCGCTGATCAACCCTCTCAGCACGATGTTTCTGCGCCCGGTGGCCTCGGGACGAAACCCTATGTGGATGTTGAATAGGGCGTCGACCTTGCCGGTGATCGATATCGTGCCACCCGATGGCTGGTATATTCCGTACAGAACCTTGAGCAGGGTGGTCTTGCCGGCGCCATTCGGGCCGACAAGCCCCAACCGGTCGCCCGCCTTGAGCTCGAAGCTGACACCGTCGAGCGCCTGCACGACCTGTTTGGTGCCCGACTTGGCAATATTGCCGCCGAGGGCGCTCCGACGCCGGCCGGGCGCCGAAAGCGTCAACTTTTCAAACAGGCGATAGACGAGGCTGACATTGTTCAGTGTGATGGAGGTCATGGAACTCAGATCAGGAAAACGATGCGCTTGCGATAAAGGCCCAGCAACAGCAGCGCAATAGCCCAGAGGCCGAGGCAGAAATAACCTGTCACCGCCAGGGAATGTCCCGGAAATATGCCCGCCGTGATCGGCTCGCGCACGCCCTCTAGGAAATAGGTGAACGGGTTCCAGTGATAGGCATATTCTTGAACGCCCTCTTGCCCACTATAGACCCAGAAGACCGGCGTAAAGAACATGCCCACCCGCATCAGATTGCCAACGATGAATTCGCTATCGGGAAAGAACGCGCCCAGGAACGCAAAAACCACCACGAATGCAGGGGTTGCCAGGATGAGGAGCAACAATCCCACCGAGGACAGCAGCCAGTTTGTGTTGATTCCGTAGCCGCTCAAAAGCAGAATGAGAACGCAACCCGCCAGCGAATAACCAGCCCGAATGATGCATTGCATCGTCAATCGCATCACATAAACGAACAACGGCAGCGTCGTGCCCTGAATGAAGCTCGCTTCGCGCTGGAAGAGAGACACGCTCATGGTGATGGTCTCGGTAAGATAGAACCACACCAGCATGCCGATGGCCACATAGGCTATATAGCTTGGGTTGCTTGCGTCCTTGGTCACGAAAACAAAGGCAAATGTGCCGACGAAAGCGAAATAGTTGACCAGCATCCAAAGTGGGCCGAGCGTCGTGCGTCTGTGCTGGTCGCCGATGTCCTCATGGGCAAGCGCGATCCAGACCCGGTGTAATCTCATGGCTTTTGAGATGTCGTCAAAAGCGCCGTTTAGTGCCGCAATCATAGCTGGGAGTATCGCAATCCGTTGTTCTGGCGCATTGTCTTTCGCTGGCCATGGCGAACCACCACACCCATCTCTAATAGCCATTTCGACAGGCATATGGCAACGCATTGCGTCCTAACGAGGTCAAGAGCGGAGTCAACTGCGGCAAAACTGGACACGGGCTGCTTTCGTCGCCAGCCGAGACTGGTGTCAGGCTCGCGGCAATCACCCAAGGATGATGCACCACGCTTCTCCATTGACCGTCAGCTTTTCCCGAAAAAACCTCTGGCTATGACGTCGAGCCCACAGTATGCGATACAACGCCACGGCCGAAATCGCACCTTGAGAACAGTGAACGGCCATGAGCGATTTTCGTGTTCGCACTTTGCTGGTGTTCACGTCCACAAGCCTGGAGCCTGATGCCATCCGATGAAGCTGGAATCTGTATTCGGACTTCGGCCACGGATGCACCTCGCCTTAATTACGAACTCAAGTAAGGTGTTCGACATTCGTGGATAGGGCAGATCTGCGCATAGCAGTGCTGATGGGCACGAAAGACGGCGCCGCGTTCATTGATGAGCAGTTGCAATCCCTGCTCGCACAGTCGCATCCTCTCATCGATCTCTGGGTCTCTGACGATGGCTCCGCCGACGGCACGGTTCCCATCATCGAAGCCTGGAAGTCCCGCTGGACAAAGGGTCGAGTGACGTTGGTGGAAGGGCCGCACCGAGGGTTCGCGGCCAACTTCCGTTCGATGATACTCGACCGGCGTATCGCTGCCGACTTCTATGCCTTCAGTGATCAGGACGATGTCTGGGAGCCGGACAGGCTGCAGAGTGCCGTCCAATGGATGCAGGCGTTCGGCGCGGAGAGGCCGTTAATGTTCTGCTCGCGAACCGCGACCATGACCGAAACGGGAAGCCTCGTCGGCCAGTCGCCGTTGTTTCGTCGGCCGCCATCGTTCCGCAACGCGCTTGTGCAAAGCATCGCCGGCGGCAACACCATCCTGCTCAACCGCGCGGCACGCGATCTGTTGGCAAGGGCTTCGGCACGGACGGGCTTCGTCAGCCACGACTGGTGGGCCTATCTGATTGTCACCGGCGCCGGCGGCGTTGTCCACTACGACCCGCGGCCCCTGGTGCACTACCGGCAGCACGCGGCGAACCTTGTCGGCGCCAACGTGTCTTGGCGGGCACGGGTCTCGCGGCTTGGGCGCCTGTTCAAGGGCGAGTTTGCCGACTGGACCGATCTCAACCTTGCCGGTCTGGCGGCCAATCGCGACCTCCTTACGCCGGATGCGGCGGCGTGTCTCGACCTGTTCGCACGCGGTCGGCAGGGCGGTCTTTTCCAGCGTTTGCGCACTCTGCCCGCAAGCGGTGTCTATCGGCAGACTCTTGCCGGGACCCTGGGGCTCTATCTCGCATTCATCCTGGGTCGCATCTGAAATCGAATCGCTTCGAGGCGCGTGGTCGAGCGGCGCCCCGTTCTATCGGCCCGAGCGATTCTTCGCTGTCACAAGTTGGCCGCGATACTTTTCTCGCATGGCCAGCGAACGCCGTGACCGCCGTCGGAAGGGTCTTGCGCCAGTGCGAGAACCATCTTCATAATACGGCCGCTGTTCAATCCGCGGACGTGATCGCCCGCGCCCTTTCAAGCGTCATTGCCACGATCGCGGCCGCTCTGTCCGGGTTTGCAGCCTCCGAATAGCAGCGAAGTTCAGGTGCGTTGCCGGAGGGCCGCAAATGGATGATCTCACCAGTCTGCATTCGCATCCTGAAGCCGTCGGTCTGGTCGACTTCGGCAACGGTCCCGAAAGGCGCCAGGAATTGCTGCAAGGCGTCCCGATCCGCAAGGCGGCGCATCAGGCTGTGCGAGCTTTCCACCGGGAAGTTTTCAAGTCGCTCGCTTGCGCAAACCGGAAGCTTCCAATCCGCGCGCAGCTGCGACAGCATTTTCCCGGTCGATGCAACCAGACCCAGGACGGCGAGGATCGGGAGCAGGGAATCCCGTGTCGGCAATGCCGCCAGTGTCTTTCCGCGCAGGGAACAATCCGATCCCAGGAGAACGCCACCATTGGCCTCGAAGCCGACGACGATGCGACCGGCATGGTATGATGCTTCCATCCCTTCGATAACGAAAGGAGATCCGACCTTCGTTCTCACGACCTCGAAACCGAAAGCTTTCGAAATGCCCGAATTGGAGGTCACCGGCGTCACCACGACGTCTGCCCGCAAGAACAAGGCCGTGGCGAGGCCGATCAGGTCGCCGCGAAAGAGATCGCCATTCTCGTCGGCGATAAGCGGACGATCGGCATCTGCATCTGTCGACACGATGGCATCGAGATTGAATTCCCCAGCCCAACGCTTGAATTTGGCAAGTGTGGTCCGGCTGATGGCTTCGGTGTCAACGGGCACAAAGGTATCGGATTTCCCGACAGCAGTCACGTGAGCGCCAAGGGATTGGAGAATCTCGACCAGCAGATCCGCCGCCACCGAGCTGTGCTGATAAACGCCGACCCTCATGCCAAAAAGGGAATTGGGCTCCAATATGATCTCGGCGCGCGCGCGATAGGCGGCGATCGCCTGATCATTGCGTGTTGGCAAGGCCGTTCCCGGTGGGGGCGGAGGGCGATAGGCTTCTGATCTTCCGGCGGCGTATTGCGCCATGGCGGCTTCGTCCGCCTTGCTGATCTCGCCGTGCGGGCCGTAAAATTTGATACCGTTGCGGTCAGCGGGAATATGCGAACCCGTCACCATAAGTGCGGCAGCGCCATGCTGCTGGCCGTATAGCGCCAAAGCCGGTGTTGGAATAGTGCCGCAATCGATCGGTTGAAGCCCGCTTGCCGCTAGGGCTGCCATGCAGTTGGCGGCTATGGTGGGGCTGCTGTCGCGTAAGTCACGACCCACCAGCACCATGGCATTGGGCTGAATCCCGCCGGCAGCCAGGCGCCAGGCGAAAGCCTCGGTATAAAGGCCACTCGGTTTCCCGACCAGTTCCGAAGCCAGGCCTCTGAGGCCACTCGATCCAAATTTCATCACTTCGCTTTGGTTGATGGGAGGGAAGGCTGTCATATTGAGGTAGGTTCCCCTGTTAACCGAAAAGCGCTTTGCCGCCCATCCTGGGGTTTCCCCGAGAGCTTGAAGAATAGTGCGTCGCGATGAACGAACGGGCAACGGCAGCGCTGTGGAAAGTGCGTCAGACGCCAGCCAATCGCATCGCCTGACCTCCTCCTGGCAACGGCGTGAACCTTAAACGTCTCGCCGGTTGCCCGATATCCTGGTCGACACTTGATCCCAATCGGACCGTCTGTGAAAATATCTCTGGCGATGACCTCACGTCCACGCTATGCGGTAGCGACGGCGGGGGCCGAGGATTTGACGCTGAAAACAGGTGGCGGGTGACGGATGGTATTCGATCTGACGCCGCATTAGTGTTGAAGTTCTCACGCCTGGAGTTCAATACTCGCCAATGACTTCCTATGCAGAAGCCGTGTTCGGATTTCGACCGAAGATACGGCGCGTCATCATCATGGTCCAGGACCTGCTCATGGTCCTGGTTGCGGTGGCGCTCAGTCTCGTCCTCTCCCGGTCAGACCTTTCTTTCGATGCATTCTCCTACGAAGGCCTGGTCACCTGGGTCGGGATCGTTCTCATCAGTCACCTGCTGTTCAGATATTGTGGTCTCTACACCACGATCTGGCGCTTTGCCTCAACCCCGGACTTTTTCAACATTCTGAAGAGCTGTGCGATTCTGACGGTCGTGCTTTATGCTCTTTCGCTGATGTTTCGTTTCATTCAGCCCGTGGCTGGTCTCAACGAACGCCAATTCATCGTCTTTTTCCTTGTTTCCTTCACAATCATATCGGCGCCGAGGCTGTTCTACCGATTTCTTCGCGACGGCGCGAGCTGGGGCATCCTGACCCACAGGGTCGATAAAGTGCAGGCCAAGCGGGCGCTGTTCGTCGGTCGGCTTGGTGAGGCCGACCTGATCATTCGCTTCACCCGCACGGCAGAGCCAACCGATTATTCCATTGCCGGCATCATGGCGACCGAGCGCGGCGCTCCGTTGGGCACACGGATTCAAGGTGTTCCCGTGGTGGCGTCCCGGCCACGCCTGATCGATGTCCTGGAGGATTACGCCGCCGGCACCAAGAGCATCGACCTGCTTATTTTCGGTAGCGGCGTCGAGCATGAGATCGAGGAATATTCCGAACTTGTGCGTGTCGCCCGGCACGGCGGCATAACCGTCTTGCAGTTCTCGAGCCTTTCGCAGCTTGGGCAAGAGGGAAAGATCGTTCTCGACGAAGTCGAGATGGAAACGATCCTGCGGCGCCCGACCGTGCCATCCGATATCGCGCGTATCGGTGCCTTCGTCGGCGGCAAGCGCGTCCTGGTGACCGGAGGCGCCGGATCTATCGGCCGCACGCTGGTCAAGCGGTCGCTGGAGCTGGGGGCAGGGGCGGTGCTGGTCGCCGACAATTCCGAGTTCGGCATCTTCCAGTTGAGCCAGTATGTCGACGAAAAGGACCATGATCGCCTGAAGGTGCGCATTGTCGATGTCGCGGACCGGCGTCAGATGACTCGTGTCGTCACGGAATTCAAACCGGACATCATCTTTCATGCCGCTGCTCTGAAGCACGTTCCGCTGCTTGAGGAGAACTGGGAATCGGCTATCCAGACCAATGTTTTCGGTACGCTTGTCTGCGCCGAGGTTGCCGCCAGATGCGGTGTTCCGCAGTTCCTGCTCATATCGAGCGACAAGGCCGTGGATCCGACGTCGGTCCTTGGCATCACGAAAAGAGCCGCCGAGCAACTCGTCAGTTCCTTGCACGAAAGCCACGCAATCGCGCCGGACGGACGCCGTACCGGCACCAAATTCATAGCCGTGCGGTTCGGCAACGTGTTTGGCTCCAATGGTTCGGTGGCGACCATCTTCCAGGCCCAGATCGAAGCCGGCGGCCCGGTCACGATTACCGATCGACGCATGACCCGTTATTTCATGACGGTGGCGGAAGCCGTCGACCTCGTCATCATGGCGGCCGCCGACGCCCAGTCGCGTGACGGCAAGGACGACTATGCCATCTACATGCTGGACATGGGCAAACCCGTGCCGATTCTCGAAGTCGCGGAAACCATGATCCGCATGGCCGGCAAGACGCCCTATGTGGATATCCCGATTCGCTTCACCGGCATCAGGCCCGGAGAGAAGCTGCATGAGACGCTCCAGGGTGCCAATGAAGAGATCATCACGCTCGACATCGCCAAGATCTTCGGTCTCAGGACCGATGTGGTGGCGTGGCCGACGGTTCAGGCTGCGCTGGCCGCGTTGCAGGCCGCAATGAAGAGCCAGGACAAGGCTTCCGCCCTTGCCGTGTTGGCGCAGCTCCATCTGCCGGAGACGCCAGCGCCCGACACGCGACAGGAAACTGGCCCGAGAACGGTCGGGCAAGCAGGTTGATACGTTGCGGCTGACGGTTCAATGGCGGGATTTTGCGAGGATATCGACCCCGCGGCCGGTGGTGTCGGAGCAATTTCCGCCGGGAAAGCGCTCCTGGCTTTTGCCGGGAAAACCATTTCACATTCTTCCTGGAATGGCTCTGGTGATGAGGGGGCGGCCGTGAAGGGACTGAAGCGTGCCTTCGATCTCGTCGCGGCGGTGTTGCTGTTGTTGGTGACATCCCCTGTTCTATTGCTGTGCATGCTTGCGGTGCGGGCATCGTCGCCCGGTCCGGTGATTTTTTCACAGACGCGGGTCGGCCGCGATGGTGCGTTGTTTCGCTGCCACAAATTGCGGACGATGTATCAGGGAACGCCGTCCTTGCCCTCGCACGAGGCGCCGGCAGATGCCGTGACCGCCGTAGGAAGGACCTTGCGGAAGTTCAAGCTCGATGAACTGCCGCAATTCTGGAATGTTCTTCGGGGCGAGATGAGCCTGGTCGGGCCGCGCCCTTGCCTGCCGACGCAGACGGAACTGATCGAGCGTCGCCGGCGGCTAGGGGTTTTGGCGGCACGTCCGGGCATCACCGGCATGGCCCAGATCAGGGGCATCGACATGTCCAACCCGCGGCTTCTGGCCGAAACGGATGCCGCCTATCTCAGCACGGCGTCGTTCTGGCTCGACCTTCGCATCCTGTTTGGAACGCTCTATCGCAACGGCGGCGATTGAGCGTCTCCAAGCCTCGCCATTTCGGCCAGCCGCTCCAGCGTCCCGGCTTCCGGCCGCCAGCCTTCGGATACGAGCAGGGAAGGGTCGCATATCTGTGTCGCGGTCAGGCTGTCCCAGGACGCCCGCTTGCCCAAGAGGATCGCTGCTGCCCGCAACGGCTTGGCCGGCATGGCCATGAGGCGCCTGGGGCGTCCGAAACCGTCGCGAAAGGCGCCGACAATGTCGGCGATCGAAACCGGCGGCACATCGCTGGCGACATAGATCGATCGCGGCCGCCCCGAAAGGCTGAGCAGATGCCATACCGCGCCTGCCGTCGATTGCGATGACAGCAGCGAGCGGGTTCCCATCAGGGCGCCTGTCGGCAGCGGCAGGCCAGTATCGGCCAGGCGCATCAGCGTCGCAAGGTTTCCTTTCATGCCGGTTCCGTAGACGGGAGGCAGCCGCAACACGGTGGCGTCCGAACGACCATGCGACGCATAGGCGTCCAGCACGCGGATCTCTGCTTCGCGCTTCGAGCGCCCATAGGCGCATTGCGGATCGGGAATCGTGTCCTCGTCGACCGTTGCGCTGACGCGCGCGCCGATCACGGCCCGGATCGAGGAGAGCTGGATGAACCGTCCACTGGCCTGTTCGACCGCCGCCTGTGCCAGCCTTGCGCTCAATTCCGCATTGGCCGCCCGAAAATCGGCTTCGGTGGCGTTGCCGTCATCATTGTTCAGACCCGCGCAATGAACGACATCGGTAACACCCCTTGCTAGCGCCAGGAAGGCAGCCGTCGGCGCATCGACCTCGGGCATCTGCATGGCATCATGTCCGCGATCAAGCCTCTCCGGGTAGCGCGACGCGAGGCGAAGCTCGGCGCCCGCCTCACGAAGCCGATGCACCACCTGACGGCCGATGAAGCCTGTCGCTCCTGTGACCAGGACTTTCATTGGCCTTGCCCCGAACGGCTATTGAGTGAATCGAAGCGCTTGATCTTCCGTCCTTGGAAGAAGCACGTCTTCCGTCACGAGGGGAGGCACTCGCCCTTCCGTCTCGGGCGGAAATGGCTGGTCTTGCGGCAACGGAGCCTGGCGGCCCGAGGCGAGATAAGTCCCCGACACCAGGAAGACCATCAGCACCGAGTCCAGAATGTCGTGACCAATCAGGATGCCTGTCATCCCGGACGTGAGATAGGTGATCACCACGATGACAATCATTGTAGCGCCAAAACGCTCGATCGGATCGGTGCTATTTCGCAAAACCACAGCTGCATTCCTGGCGGCAACGACGAAGATCGCCGCCAGCGTCACGGCGCCCAGGAGGCCGGCCTGCACCAGGGCGGTAAGGAAGCCGTTGTGGAAATGATTGAAGCCAGCATCCATCCCGAACTGATCGTGGAAGCCCTGCTTTATCAAGGCCTGGGTAGCACCCACGCCATGTCCGAACAATGGCATCTCACGAAACGCCTTCAGACCGATGTCCCACACGGCCAATCGCAATCCGATGGCCGTCGTGTGGTCACCGTTGGTGGCGAGCGCGTCCAAGTCGGAACGCAGAAAGTCGACACGCCCTGATATTGTCTGGAAGCCGACAGCCGCGATCACGGCGCCGGCCGCCAGCAACAGAACCAGCAGGCGGATGGCGTTCCTTCCCTTGAGCCTATGCTGGTTGATCAGCAGAACGGCGATACCGGCAATCAGCAGTGCCAGCCAGACTATACGGGTGCCTGAGTAGATGATGGCGATCGTCCCGCCGAGTGCCGCGCACATGAGGGCGATCCTGTGTTTCTCTATATCCGACAGGGCGCCGGCCACGCAGACCACCACGGCAAGGCAGAGGACCTCCGCGAACACAATTGGATTTCCGGCCCCACCCTCGGCGCGGATACCAAGCCAATGTTGCTGGAAGAACGCCAGGATGAGCGCGACAAAACAGGCGGCCATGCTGCTGAGCACGATGATACGGACAAGTGTCGTCTTCTGCGTAATGCTCCAGGTCGAATAGGAGATGGGGAAAAACAGGAAGGTGACAAGCGGGATCAGGGGCAATGCATCCCTGGCGATCGCGTGGTTGACGATGGACGCCACCAGATTGGCCGCGCAATAGGCATAGATCGCGATCGTCATCGCTATCATCGCCGGGTCGCTATTGAAGCGCCTTTTCTTGAGGGCGATCAACAGGATGGACCATAGAGCGCCACCGCTGAATACGAAGCTGACCACCGATCCCAAAACCGGTGGGAAAAAGAAGCAAAGAGTGGAGAAGTAGATATTGATCCGCGAAGGCGTGAGTTGCTGACTTGCAGACGAAAGCCGGGTCAAGTTTTGGGCTCGCTATTCTCGAGTAGCTCTATGCGGCACATCTGTTCGGCGGAACCGAGTGTGCTCGCGTTTGAAATTTGCCCATGCCTGATGACGCATCTTGCCCGCTTCCGGAGGTTGTATAGCGGCTGGGCTGTCTTTTCGATAGTGCGGTGGAGCTTGTCGTCGGCTAAAATCGGCGGCCGGTGCCCGACGGTTGGGAACGGGCCCAAGGAACG
>NZ_PNOT02000035.1 GCF_002879535.1 Mesorhizobium intechi | reverse complement strand
ATTTCACTGCATCTCCGCTCAGGCCTTCGGCAGCGGCATTTCCTTGACGGTCGAGGAATCGGCCGGTGCGTCGCTGCCGAACCACTTCTTGTGGATCGCCGCCAGCGTGCCGTCCTTCTTCATCGCGGTCAGCGCGTCGTTGAGCTTGCCGAGCAGCGGGTGGTCCTTGGTCATCATCAGCCCGTACTGTTCGCCGGTCTTGATGCGTTGCTTGACCTTCAGATCCTTCATCTTGGTGAAGGAGTATTCCATGCCCGGAATGTCGCTGACGGCGGCGTCGACGCGGCCGGCGCTGAGGTCGAGCAGCAGGTTCTGCTGCGTGTCATAGCCCTTCACGTCGCTGAAGCCGTCGGCTTCCTGATGCGCCTTTACCCAGGTCTCGCCGGTCGAGCCGGACAGCACGCCGACGATCTTGCCCTTGAGGTCGGCTTCGGTGTTGACAGCGCTGTCGGTCTTGGTGGCAATGCCCATGTCGGAATCATAGTAGGGCTGGGTGAAGGACTGCGACTTCAGCCGCTCGGCCGTGATGGTGATCGACGAGATGGCAACGTCGATGCGCTTCGACGTGGTGGCCGCGAACAGCGCCTGGAAGCCGAGATCGGCGATATCGGTGGTCATGCCGATGCGCTTGGCCGCTTCGTTGACGATGTCGACTTCAAAACCCTCGAAAGTGCCGCTCTCGTTCTTGTACTCGAAGGGCGGATTGGTCGGGTAGGCGCCGACATTGAGCACATCGGCGGCGTAGGCGGTTGCCGGTCCGGCGGCGATGCCGATTGCGGCGGCGAGCAGGATGAGATTGCGACGTGTCAGGTTCATTTGGTGTTCCCTCTGGGGTATTCCCTCTGGTTGTTGATCGGGCGGGGCTAGCCCCGCACGGTTTCTTGCCGTCCCGCCTCCCAGCGGGGCGTCAATTCGTGGCAGCGACCATGCGCGCGGTCGGCGATGGGCTCTGTTTGCGGATCACGGATCTGGCGGCGCCCGCGGTCGGAAGCACAGCGCGCGCTGGATGATGACTGGGGCAGCATGAACGACAAGGACTGGATCCCCCGAAGCACCACGATGGACTGGCAGGCAACCCCTACGGCACGGCCGTCGTCATCGATCTTGAATGCTTATCCAAAGTGGGACGTATTTCAAGGCGAAAGTTTTAAGCTTAAAAAGCTTGGCGCGCGTGTTGCTCCGGCGATACGCCCCTTTTTGTCTGGCCGCGCCTGTCTATGCCAATTCGTCGCGCGCCGCGGCGGCGTTGGCCGCGGCGCCGGCGCCCAGAAACATCGTGTCGCTGGCCAGCACGAAGAAACTCGCGCCGATGGCTGCCCACCGGCTGACGGCCTGCGGGCTGGCGCAAAATATGCCGGATGTCTTTCCATGTACGACTGTCGCGCCGATGATTGTCCGGATCGCCGCATTGAGCTTGTCGGCGCCTTGCGATCCGATCGCATCGATCGACACGGAGAGATCGCCGGGGCCGACGAAGATGACGTCGACACCGTCGACGGCCGCGATCGCTTCGACGTTGGCGAGCCCCTCCGCTGTCTCGACCTGGACCGCGACAACGGTTCTGTCGTTGGCACCTGCAAGATATTCGGGAATGCGATAGCCATAGCCGGCGGCCCGGCCAGGCCCGACGCCACGCTCGCCAAGCGGTTGATAACGCGAGGCTTTCACTGCTGCTTCTGCCTGGGCAGCGGTCGAGACGCGCGGCACCAGCACGCCTTGCGCGCCGCTGTCCAGCGCCGCCTGAATGGCTTCCTGTGCATGGCCGGGAACCCGCACAATCGCCGGCACGCGATGGACATCGGCCGCGCGCACCATGGTCTCAACCATGTCGCGCGGGATCTGGGCATGCTCCCAGTCGATGCAGAGGAAATCGAGACCCGACAGCGCCATCACTTCGACCGCGACGGGATGGGGAATGGCGGCAAACGAACCGACGAGGTTTGCTTTGCCTGTGCATTTCTGGCGGAATTCGCTCATGCCGATCCCCTTTTTCCGTCTGGCACGAATTCATATCCGCAAACGGCGGCGAGGCGAAGCTATTTCAGGCTTGAAATATTTTGCCGCCGGCCTAGCGTGTGGCCTCCCGCCCGCGAGTTCTCGAGATGATCAAAGCGCATCCCCTGCACGGCTCGAACAAACTGAAGCTCGGCGTCTTCTCGACCAATGCCGATGGCGGGCTTGCCATCACCGATGTGCCGGAACGCTGGACGGCAAGCTGGCAGGACAATCTGACAGCGGCGCAGATTGCCGACCGCGCCGGGCTGGAATTCATGCTGCCGATCGCCCGCTGGCGCGGCTTTGGCGGCCGCAACAAGGTGCGCGAATGGTCGTTCGAAACCTTCACCTGGGCGGCTGCCCTGGCGGTGGCCACCGACCAGATCGGCCTGTTCATGACGGTGCACGTGCCGTTGATGCATCCGCTCTATGCCGCCAAGGCGCTGGCGACGGTCGACCACATCAGCCGGGGCCGCGCCGGCCTCAACATCGTCTGCGGCTGGAACCCGAAGGAATTCGGCATGTTCGGCACGCCGCTGGTCGAGAAGGGCTACGACCAGGCGGCTGAGTGGATCGAAATTCTTGAGAAGCTTTACGCGTCGGCCGAGCCGCTCGACTATGAAGGCACCTATTATCGCCTGAAGGAGGCGGTGAGCCGGCCGGCCAGCCTGCAGCGTCCGCGCCCGGTGACGATGAATGCGGCTTTCGGCGGGCCGGGCCGCGACTTCGCCGCCGCCCGGTGCGATTATCTGTTCACGACCTTTTCCGAGATGAGCGATGCCGGCAAGCATGTCGCCGATATCGGCGAGCGCGCCGACAAGATCGGCCGCGACGTCGGCGTCTACACGGTGGCGCATGTCGTCTGCCGCCCGACCATGGAGGAGGCGCAGGCCTATTACGCGCGCTATGCGGTGACGATGGCGGGCCACGATGCGGTCGACGCCCACATGGCCGGCAAGAAGGAATTCTCGCAGTCGCACGACCCGCACGCCTACGACCGATACCGCCAACGCTTCGCCGGCGGCGCCGGCACCTATCCCCTGATAGGAACGCCGGAAACGATTGCCGCCGACATGGCCGCAATTGCCGGGCACGGCTATCAGGGCATCGCGCTCTCCTTCGTCAACTATACGCAGGAGTTGCCCTATTTCTGCGACCACGTGCTGCCGATTTTGAGGAAGGCTGGACTTCGCGGGTAGTGGCAGTACTCAGAGGATTGCATCGTCAGTTGCGGTCGATCCTCGGTGACCCGTTCGGAACTGGCCGAGGCTTCTCAACTTCGTCATCAACTCTGAGGAACGGTGGCGTCTCTGAGCCTAGCGCTTAGGGTGATGACGAAGTGATGGGCATTTATTCTCGACGAACACGCTATTCCGGTATCACAGCGGTGGCCTGGATCTCCACCTTGGCGCGGTCCTCGACAAGCGCCATCACCTGCATGGCGGCCATCGCCGGGAAATGCCGGCCGATCACCTCGCGATAGGCTTCGCCGAGCCCCCGGAGATTGGCGAGGTACTCGGCCTTGTCGGTGAAATACCAGGTCATCGAGGTGATGTGCCGCGGCTCAGCACCAGCCTCGGCCAGCACCGCGACGATGTTTTGCAGAGTCTGCCGCACCTGGCCGACAAAGTCGTCGGTTTCGAACTTGCACTGACCGTTCCAGCCGACCTGTCCGCCGACAAAGATGAGCCGCCCACGCGCCGCGACGCCATTGGCGTAGCCGACCGGTTTGGCCCAGCCTTCCGGCTGCAGAATCTCATGCATTTGAAGCCTCCCGGTATTCCTGAAAACCAAGTCTCAAAATCGAATGCCCGTCAATTTCCCGGCCTCAGGCCGCGCCCATCACCTGTCGCGCGATGACCACTTTCTGCACGTCGGAGGCACCTTCATAGATGCGAAGCGCGCGGATCTCGCGATACAGGCTTTCGACGATATGGCCTTTGCGGACGCCGTCGCCGCCATGCAGCTGCACTGCCTTGTCGATCACCTCTTGCGCCTTGTCGGTGGCGAACAGTTTTGCCATCGCCGCTTCGCGCGTTACCCGAGCGGCGCCCATGTCCTTGGTCCAGGCGGCGCGGTAGACCAGAAGCGCCGCCGCATCGATGTCGAGCGCCATGTCGGCGATGTGGCCCTGCACCATCTGCAATTCGGCCATCGGTGCGCCGAACAGTTTGCGCTCGGCCACTCTGCTGATGCTCTCTTCGAGCGCCCGGCGGGCAAAGCCGAGGGCCGCCGCGCCGACGGTCGAGCGGAATACGTCGAGCACCGACATGGCGATGCGAAAGCCGTCACCGGGCTTGCCGATCAGCGCCGAGGCCGGCAGGCGGACCCGATCGAAGGAAAGCCGGGCCAGCGGATGCGGTGCGATCACTTCGAGACGCTCCGCTATGCCGAGGCCTGCCGTGTCGCCAGGCACGATAAAGGCTGAAAGCCCCTTGGCGCCCGGCGCCTCGTCGGTGCGGGCAAAGGCGATATAGAGATCGGCGATGCCGCCATTGGAAATCCAGGTCTTTTCGCCCGTGAGCACATAACCGTCGCGGTCGCGGGTCGCCGTCATTTCGGTGTTGGCGACATCCGAGCCCGAGCGCTTCTCCGACAGGGCGAAGGCCGAGATCGCCTTGCCGGCCCGTGTCTTCGCCAGCCATTGCTGCTGGTCCGCCGTGCCGAACAGGCTGAGCGCGCCGGTGCCCAGCCCCTGCATGGCAAAAGCGAAATCGGCAAGCCCGTCATGGCGGGCGAGCGTCTCGCGCGTGATGCATAATGTCCGCACGTCGAGCGGGCCGGGATTGTCCGTGTCGACAGCGGTCGGCTTCAGCCAACCGTCGCGGCCAAGCTTCGCCACCAGCTCGCGGCAGGCGGCATCGACGTCGTGATGATCGACGGGGAGGTTTTTCTGGCACCACGCTTCCAGGCTTTCGGCCAGTTCGCGGKGGCGGTCTTCGAAGAAAGGCCAGTTGAGGAAACTCTTGTCAGCCATCAATTCCCCTCGAACGCCGGCTTTTCCTTGGCCACGAATGCCTTGTAGGCGCGCTCGAAATCGCGCGTCTGCATGCAGATCGCCTGTGCCTGCGCTTCCGCCTCGATTGCCTGGTCGAGACCCATCGACCATTCCTGGTTGAGCTGCGTCTTGGTGATGCCGTGGGCGAAGGTCGGGCCGGAGACGATGCGCGCCGCCATGTCGAGTGCATCCGCCTCGAGGGAGGTGCCATCGACCAGCCTGTTGTAAAACCCCCACCGCTCGCCTTCCGCTGCCGTCATGGTGCGGCCGGTATAGAGCAGTTCAGCGGCGCGGCCCTGGCCGATGACGCGCGGCAGGATCGCGCAGGCGCCCATGTCGCAGCCGGCAAGGCCGACGCGGGTGAACAGGAAGGCGGTCTTGGCCTCCGGCGTGGCGATGCGGATGTCGGAGCTCATGGCGATGATGGCACCGGCGCCGACCGCTACGCCGTCAACGGCGGCGATGATCGGCTTGCCGCAGTTCAGCATCGCCTTGACGAAATCACCGGTCATGCGGGTGAAGGCGAGGAGCTGCTTCATGTCCATCTTGACCAGCGGGCCGATAATGTCGTGGACATCGCCGCCGGAGCAGAAATTGCCGCCATTGGAGAGGAACACCACGGCGTCGACATCGTCGGCATAGACGAGGTCGCGGAAGGTGTCGCGCAACTCGGCATAGCTGTCGAAGGTCAGCGGGTTCTTGCGCTCCGGCCGGTCGAGCCGGACCTTGGCGATCCTGCCATCGACCTCCCACAGGAAATGTTTCGGCTTCAGCCCGGCCATCCCCGTCATTCGCGTCCCTCCCAGTTGCTGCGGAACGAGGTCAGCATGCCGGTCAGCCGGCGCGCATCCTCCTCGCTGACCTTGCCCAGCAATTCGCCGATCCAGCCCTCATGGGCGGCGGCAATGGTGGCAAAGGATTTGGTGCCTTCCTCGGTCAGCCGCACCATGGAGGTGCGGCGGTCGCCGTTGCGGCGGGCGCGAGCGACCAGCCCTTCGGAAACCAGCCGGTCGACAATGCCGGTGACATTGCCGTTGGAGACCAGCAGGAAGCGCGACAGGTCGCTCATCAGCATGCCTTCCGGCACGCGGTAAAGCGCCGCCAGCACGTCGAAGCGCGGCAGGGTCGTATCGAATTCCTTCTTCAGGCGCTCGCGCAGTTCGGCCTCGATCGTGCGCGTGGCGCGCAGCAGCCTGATCCACAGACGCAGTCGGTCCTTACCGGGTCCCGACGGTGCGGGCAGGGGGCCGGCTACCATGTTTCGCCTCCTGAGATGGAAATTGCCTGTCCGGTGATCGATGCCGCCGCATCGCCGCACAGCCACAGCACGGCGGCGGCGACTTCCTGCGGCTGGATGAAGCGGCCTTGGGGGTTGGTCGAGGCAAGGCGCGCCCGCGCCTCGTCGGCCGAGCGGCCGGTCTTTTCGATGATGCGCTGTATGGACTCCTCCAGCATGTCGGTCGCGACGAAACCCGGGCACACCGCGTTGACGGTGACGCCGGCTTTCGCCGTTTCCGCCGCCAGCGCCCGCATCAACCCGATGACACCATGCTTGGCCGCTACGTAGGGCGCGACATAGGCATAGCCTTTCAATCCAGCCGTGGAGGCGATGAACACGATCCGTCCCGCTTTGCTCGCGGCCATGCCGGCCAACGCCGGCTTCACCGTCAGGAAGGCGCCGGTCAAATTGACGTCGAGCGTCTTTTGCCAGTCGGCGAGCGTGGTTTTGTGCGCCGGCGTGCTGCCGGCCATGCCGGCATTGGCGATGACGATATCGAACGCCCCGCGCTCCGCTTCCGCCGCCTGGTAGAGCGAGGCTATGGATGCCTCATTGGTCACATCGGCGGCGATGCCGAAAATGCCTTTGCTTTCGCTGGCCACTTTGACAAGCTCTGCTTCGCGCCGGCCGCAGATGGTCACGTCGATGCCGGCACCAGCCAACGCCAGCGCGATGGCCCGGCCGACACCGGAGCCGCCGCCGGTGACCAGCGCATGCTTGCCGAAGATCGCTGGCGCCGCCGTCATACTTTCAGCCCCGCGGTCGCATCGCGCTCGGCCAGCCGGTAGATCTGGTCGCGTCCTGGCAGATAGGGATCCGGCCATTTCACGCCCCGGTCGCCGAGCGTCACCGCCGCGTGCAGCGTCCAATAGGGGTCGGCAAGATGCGGCCGCGCCAGCGCCACCAGATCGGCGCGGCCGGCCATCAGGATCGAATTGACATGGTCCGGCTCATAGATGTTGCCGACCGCCATCGTCGCCATGCCGACTTCGTTACGGATGCGGTCTGAAAACGGCGTCTGGAACATGCGTCCGTAGACCGGCTTGGCCAGTGCCGATGTCTGCCCGGCCGAGACGTCGCATATGTCGACGCCGGCTTCATGCAGCAGCCGGGCGATCTCGACCGCGTCGGCGGGTGTGACGCCTTCGATGCCGACCCAGTCATTGGCCGAGATGCGCATCGAGATCGGCTTCTCCGTCGGCCAGGCGGCACGCACCGCCCGGAAGATTTCGAGGGGATAGCGCATGCGGTTTTCCAGTGAACCGCCATAGTCATCCGTGCGCCGGTTGGTGACAGGCGTGATGAAGGACGACAGGAGATAACCATGCGCGGCATGGATCTCAAGCATGTCGAAGCCGCAACGGTCAGCCATCTCGGCCGAGGCCACGAACTGCTCGCGCACCAGATCCATGTCGGCGCGGTCCATCGCCTTCGGCACCTGGTTCTCAGGCGACCATGCGATCGCCGATGCCGCCATGACTGGCCAGTTGCCCGACGCCAACGGCGCGTCGGTGCCCTCCCAGCCGAGGCGGGTCGAACCCTTGGCGCCGGAATGGCCGATCTGGGCGCAGATCTTGGCCTCTGTCTCGGAATGGACGAAATCGACCAGACGCTTCCACGCCACCTCGTGTTCGGGCGCGTAGAAGCCGGGACAACCGGGCGTGATACGGCCTTCCGGGCTGACACAGGTCATCTCGATATAGACGAGGCCGGCGCCGCCCTTGGCGCGCTCGGCATAGTGGGTGAAATGCCAGTCGGTCGGGCAGCCGTCGATGGCCTTGTATTGCGCCATCGGCGAAACGACGACGCGGTTGTTGAGCTTCATGTCGCGCAGCTTGAACGGCGCGAACATCGGCGCCCGGCGCAGCCTATTGCCGCCGGCACCAGCCTGGCGCTGGAACCATTCTTCCGCGCCGCCCAGCCATTCGGCATCGCGCAGCCGCAAATTCTCGTGGCTGATGCGCTGCGACCGCGTCAGCAGCGAATAGTTGAACTGCACCGGATCGAGGCCGAGATAGCGCTCGACCTCCTCGAACCATTCGAGCGAATTGCGCGCCGCCGATTGCAGCTTCAGCACCTCGGTGCGCCGTGCGTCCTCATATTTGCGGAAGGCGGCGTCGAGGTCCGGCTCGGTTTCCACATACTCGGCCAGCGCCACTGCACTTTCCAGCGCCAGCTTGGTGCCGGAACCGATCGAGAAATGCGCCGAGGCCGCCGCGTCGCCCATCAGTGCAAGGTTCTTGTACGACCAGCGTTCGCACAGCACACGCGGGAAATTGATCCAGGCCGAACCCCTGATGTGGTTGGCATTGGTCATCAGCGCGTGGCCGCCGAGATGCTTGGCGAAGATGCGCTCGCACTCGGCGATCGATTCCTGCTGTGTCATCGCACCGAAGCCGAAGGCAGCCCAGGTCTGCTCGCTGCATTCGACGATGAAGGTCGCGGTCTCGCTGTCGAACTGGTAGGCGTGCGCCCACACCCAGCCATGCTCGGTCTTCTCGAAGATGAAGGTGAAGGCGTCGTCGAATTTCTGGTTGGTGCCGAGCCAGACGAACTTGCATTTGCGGGTGTCGATGTCCGGCTTGAAGATGTCGACAAAGGTGTTGCGCGCCTTGGAATTCAGCCCGTCGGCGGCGACCACCAGATCATGCGTCTCCATATAGGGGCGGGGATCGGCAATATCGGTCTCGAACATCAGCTTGACGCCGAGCTCGCGGGCACGGCGCTGCAAAAGGATCAGCAGTCGCTTGCGGCCGATGCCGCAGAAACCATGGCCCGACGAGACCGTGCGCACGCCGTCGTGGATGACGGCGATGTCGTCCCAATAAGCAAAATGCTTCTTGATCCAGACGGCGCTGACCGGATCATTCTCAGCGAGGTTCTCAAGCGTTTCCGCCGACAGCACGACGCCCCAGCCGAACGTGTCGTCGGCGCGGTTGCGCTCGAACACCGTCACATCGTGCGCGGCGTCCCTGAGCTTCATCGATATGGCAAAGTAGAGGCCGGCTGGACCGCCGCCGAGAACCGCAACCTTCATCCGTGCGATCTCCTCTTCGCCTGCTGCCTGGTGAGTATCGCGCCGGCGGTAAGATATTTCAAGCTTAAAGTTTTATGTCGAAATCGTTGTACCGGGGCCGGTAAAGCGCGCTTGCGTCTCGTCCCGCAAGCGCGCCAAAGGGTCACTTTTCCGGGGTCTTCGGGCTCCACAGCACCGTCTCGGCACCCTTCTCATAGGCCATGCCGTCGGGGTAGCTGATCGCTTCCAACTGCAATCCCCAGGGCGCCTGGAAATAAAGAATCGTCTGGCCGGCGGCGGGCCCCTCCTTGACCGGCAGAGGCCCCATCCGGGTCTTGACGCCCTTGCCGTCGAGATAGGCTTTGGCGGCGGCGACGTCGTCGACATAGAGGGCGATGTGGAAGCCGCCAATGTCGCTGTTCTTCGGCGTCAGATCCTTCTGGTCGGGTGCGGTGTATTTGAACAGCTCGATGTTCGAGCCATAACCGCAACGCACCATGGTGATCTGCTCGATGACGGCCTTGGGATCGACGCCCAGAAGGTCGTGCATGAAGGTGCCCTTGTCGTCGGCGAACGGGCCGAACGACATTGCCTTCTTGCAGCCGACCACCTCGGTGAAAAAGTCGACCGCCTGCTGCATGTCGGGGACGGTGATTCCGGTATGATCGTGGCCGCGCATGCCGGGGATCGAATCCGCCGAGGCCATGCCAGCGCCGCCAAGGACGGCGGCGGCAAGCGTTGCATTTCGAAGTATCGTCTTCATGTCAGTCCTCTCCATTGGCGGGACCTGGGTCTTTGCAGTCGCATGTCCGAACCCCGCTTTCCGGCATGCGTATGCGTTCATGGCGGGGCCTTGGCGGCGGCAGGAATGTCCAGCCAGCCTGCGTCGATTTCGGGCAGCGGAATGGCGGCGATGAGGTCGCGCGTGTAGGACTGCCCGGGATTGTCGAACAAGGCGTCGGTGGCGTTGGCTTCGACGATCACGCCTTCGCGCATGACGATGACTTGCTTGCACAGCCGCCGGATGACCGACAGGTCGTGGCTGATGAAGGCGACGGTCAGGCCCATCTCCGCTGCCAGCTTCTCCAGCAGGGTCAAGATCTGCGCCTGGGTCGAGACGTCGAGGCCGGAGACGATCTCGTCGGCCAGCACGAATTTCGGCGACAGCGCGAGCGCGCGGGCAATGCCGACACGCTGGCGCTGGCCGCCTGACAGTTCGTGGCGGTAGCGGCTGGCAAAGCTCTGCGGCAGGCCGACCCGCTGCAGCGCCTCGGCGACGCGCGCCTTCAGATTGTCGCCAAGCCCGTTCTGCTTGAGCGGCGCGGCGATGATGCTGGCGATGGTGCGGCGTGGGTTGAGCGACGACATCGGATCCTGGAAGATCATCTGCAGGTCGCGGCGCAACGGCCGCAACTCCGCTTCCGGCAGATGGGTGATGTCGCGGCCGCCGAAGCTGACGCTGCCGGCGCTAGGCTCCAGGAGCCGCACCAGGGCACGGCCGAGCGTCGACTTGCCCGATCCGGATTCGCCGACGATGCCGGTCACCGATCCCCGGGGGAGATCGAAGTCCAGGCCCTTCAAGATCTCAGCCAGCGGCGCGCGGCCGATCAGCGGCTTTCGCGTCATGTCGGGCAGCGCGACCTTCAGCCCGCGCACGGAAAACAGCGGCTCAGCCATGCGGTCGCCCCCAGGCATGGTCGGCCGCGGCGATCTCCGTGGCCAGTCCGGCCAGCACCGCCTCGTCCACCGGCTTTAGCGAGGCGAAGGGATCGGTGTAGCGCGGCGTGGCGGCCATCAGCGCCCGCGTATAGGGGTGTTGCGGCGCTGCGAACAGCGCCGCCGTTTCGGCCTCTTCCACCACCTTGCCGGAATAGAGCACCGAGACCTTCTGGCTGATCTTGGCGACGACGCCGAGATCGTGGGTGACGAAGAGGATCGCGGTGCCGTGCTCGCGCTGCAACGCGGCGATCAGCCTCAGGATCTGCTTCTGCACGGTGACGTCGAGTGCTGTCGTCGGCTCGTCGGCGACGATCAGCCGTGGCTTTGCGGCAAAGGCGGCGGCGATCAGCACGCGCTGTCGCATGCCGCCGGAGAGCTCGTGCGGATAGCTCTTCAGCACGCGCTCGGGGTCGCGGATCTGCACCTCATCCAGCAATTGCCGGATGCGCGTGTCGGCTTTCTCACCGCTCCAGCCGAGAATGCGCACCAGCCGGTCGGTCATCTGCGGGCCGATGCGGCGTGACGGATTGAGCGCGGTCAGCGGATCCTGCGGGATCAGTGCGGTGCGGGCGCCGATCAGCGTACGCCTTGCCTTGGGCTGAAGCCTGCCGAGGTCTTCGCCCTCGAGCAGCATGTCGCCTTCGACGATGCGCACGCTCGACGGCAACACACCAAGCACCGCCTTGCCGATCATCGTCTTGCCGGCGCCGCTCTCGCCGACCAGCGCGCGCACCTCGCCGGGCTGCACGGAAAGCGACACCGAGCGCAGCACGCGCTGGCCGTTCGGCAGCACGGCGCTGAGATTGGCGATGTCAAGACAGGCGCTCATCGCAGCACCGGGTCGAAACGTGCCTTCAGAGCTTCACCGAACTGGCTGAACGACAGCACGGTTAGGATCAGCGTGATCAGCGGAAACACCAGCACCCACCAGGCCTGGTGGATGGACAGCCGGCCCTCGGCAATGATGCCGCCCCAGGTCGGATCGTCGGTCGAGATCGACAGATTGACGAAGGACAGGATCGCCTCGACGATGACGGCGATGCCCATCTCCAAGGACAGCAGCGCCACGATCGACGGCACCACATTGGGCAGCACTTCGCGCAGCATGATGCCGATGCGGCCATAGCCGGCGATGCGGGCATTCTCGACATAATCCATGCGCGACTGGCCCATCGCCTCGGCGCGGATCACCCGGCAGAAGCGCGTCCAGTCGATGATCGCGATCGCTAGGATGACGGAGCCGAGGCCGGTGCCCAGCACGGCCACCAGCAGGATGGCGAACAGCACCGGCGGAAACGCCATCCAGATATCGACGATGCGCGAAATGATGCGGTCCACCCAGCCGCCGAAATAGCCGGCGAACAGCCCGAGCGTCGAGCCGACGAGGCAGGCGGCGATGGCCGCCGCGAAAGCGACGATGAAGGCGATACGGCCGCCGAAGATCAGCCGGGACAACAAATCGCGGCCGAGGCTGTCGGTGCCGAGCCAATAGCCGGGCTCGGCGCCATCAAGCCAGAAGGGCGGTAGCCGCTCCAGCATCAGATCCTGCGCCAGCGGATCCTGCGGTGCGACCAGTGGCGCGAAGATCGCCGCCAGCAGCGCCAGCAGCAGCCAGCCCCCGGCGAGCCACAGCCTGGGGCTCCGTCCGCGTCTTGAGGACTTATCCATGGCGCAGCCTCGGATTGAGCAGCGCGTACATCGTGTCGACCACGAGATTGATCAGCACGAAGAGCAGCGCGAAGACCAGCACGATGCCCTGGATCAGCGGCAGGTCGCGGTTGATGACCGCATCGATCGCCATGTTGCCGAGGCCTTCATAGGAAAACAGCCGCTCGACGATGACGGTGCCGCCGATGAGGAAGGTGAACTGCACGCCAACCAGCGTCAACGTCGGCAAAGCCGCGTTCTTCAGCGCCTCGCGCAGGATGACCTGCGTCTCGGAAAAACCCTTGACCCGCGCCAGCACGATATAGTCGAGGTCGAGCACTTCCTTCAGCGACTGTTTCAGCAGTTGCGAAATGATCGCCGCCAGCGGCAGCGCCAGCGCCACTGCCGGCATCAGCATGTGCTTCAACAGGTCCCAGGTCAGGTCGAAGCGCAGCCGCAGCAGGCTTTCGAAGAAGTAGAACTGGGTGACGAAGGGCAGGTCGAGCTGCGGTGACACCCGGCCGGAAATGTCGAAGATCGGCACCAGCACGCCGAACAACAGGGTCAGCACCAGGCCCCACAGGAAATCGGGAATGGAAAGTGCCGCCCCGCTGGCGATGTCGATGCCGGCCTCGACCGCCGTGCCGCGTTCGCGCGCGCCGAGAACGGCCGTCGTGCCGCCGAGCACCACTGCCATGATCAGCGCGACGATGGCCAGTTCCAGCGTCGCCGGCAGCCGGTTGAAGACGAGGCCGAGCACGTCCTGCCGCAGCGAAATCGAGGTGCCGAAATCGCCCCGGACAACGCCGGACAGCCAGATGAAGAATTGCTGCACGATGGTCTTGTCGAGCCCGTAGAGTGCCCGCAGCCGGGCGATGTCGTCATCCGTCGCGCCGGGCGGCAGCATCATCGCGATCGGATCGCCGGGCGCGACGCGGATCACGACGAAAACAACGATGGCCACGCCGAACAGCGTGATCAGCATCGTCAGAAGGCGGATCAGGAATCGTTGCAGGAGCATGTAAATCTTTGCAGGAGCCCACTGGCCCGTGTGCCTGATGGAAAAATGCGCGCCGTCGCTATGGACGGCGCGCGGCAATTCCAGGCCGATATCAGGCCGGGGTCATCAGGGCCGGCAGCAGCGCGCCGGAAATGTGCTGCACGACATTGACCTTCTTCGAGTGCACGATCGGCTGTGCGTACTGGATGAGCGGCAGCACATAGGCCTCTTCGGCAATGTACTTGTCGACCGCTTTCCAGCCGGCGATGCGTTTGGCCTCGTCTTTCTCGCCCCAGAGCGGGCCGATCTTGGCGTCGAGGTCGTCGGTCTTCCAGGACGAGTGCGGCGAGGGCCCGAACATGGCGAAACCGGTCGAGGTGGTCGGGTCGCCGATGGAATTGCCCCAGTTGTAGAAGGCCGCCGGCGCCAGCTTGTGCGCGGCGCGCAGTTCATAGTGCTTGGCGATCTCGTAGACCTCGATCTCGGCCTCGATGCCCACCTTGCGCCACATGCCGACGATCGCCTGCACCATTTCATAGTCCTTGGGCTTGAAGCCCTTGGTCGTCTGTATGGTGAATTTTGCCGGCTTCTTGGCCGAATAGCCGGAGGCGGCAAGCAATTCCTTGGCCTTTTCCGGATTATGCTCGACCTTGATCGACGGATCGTAGGCCGCGTATTCCGGTGTCTCCAGTGTGTCGATCGGCTGGCCGTAGCCGCGCAGCAGCCGCTTGACCAGAAGCTCCTTGTCCACCGCCATGACGGCTGCCTGGCGGACATTCTTGTCGAGCATGGCGTCCTTGTTGTTGAAGAAGATCATGCCGATGTCCGAGACATTCTTGATCGAGCCGGCCAGCCCGTCCTTGGCGATCAGGCGGTCATATTCCTCGTAGGGGATTTCGAGCGTCACCTGCGAGGAGCCGGATTCGATCTCGGCCACGCGGCTCGCCGCGTCGGTGACGAACTTGATCGTCACATTCTCGAAAGCCGGCTTGCCGCCCCAATAGTTCGGATTGGCCTTCAGCCGCAGGAAGGCGTTGCGCTCGAACTTTTCCACCATGTACGGGCCGGTGCCGATCGGCGCCTTCTCGAACCCTTCAGCGCCGACCTTCTCGTAATAGGCCTTCGGCAGGATGTAGCCGGTCAGGAATGACATCCATTTGAAATAGACCGGGTCGAACTGCACCACGTCGCCCGATATCTTGTTGCCGTCGATCTTGAAGTTGTTGACGTTCTTCCAGACAAATTGGATCGGGTTACCGGTCTTTTCGTCGCCCGCGCGCTGCAGCGACCAGACAACGTCCTCGGGCGTGAACGGTGAGCCGTCATGCCATTTCACGCCCTCGCGCACCGTCATCATCACCTTGGTGCGGTCGTCGTTCCATCCCCATTCGGTGAGCAGGCCGGGCGCGAAGGACAGGTCGGGCTTTTGCGGGATGATCTGGTCGAACACGGATTGGTAGAGGCCCTGGATCGTCGGATTGACAGCCGAGGGTCCGGTTGTCGGGTCCCAGGACGGCAGATTGACATTGTATGCGATGGTCAGTTCGCCAGCCGCCGCCCTAGCTATTTTCGGCAGGCCGACCGCGGCCACGCCGAGTGCCGCGGCACTGTATCCCAGCAATTCGCGTCTGTTGATTTTCATGGTCGTTCCCCTTGTTGGTTATTGTCGTTGCGCGGCACCATCCGTTCGTTGGTTCAGGCTTCGTGGGCAGCAGCGCCTTGCCTCTCGTCACCTCGATAAATCGTCGAGCCTACCTCCCGCCAAGCTGTTGCGCGAGCATGAAACCGGAGGCCGCACCGGTGCCGGCACCCGGCCATGTCGCGGCTCCCGTCAGATGCAGATTGGCGACCGGCGTGTTCCAGCCGCAATAGCCACGCGCCGGGCGGAACAAGAAGTTCTGGGCCAGATGGTGGCTGCCGCAGACCTGGTCGCCACCGACCAAGTTCGGGTTCTCGCGCTCGAGGTCGAGGGGCGAGAACACGGACCGGCCGAGGATTTTGGCGCGCAGGCCGGGCGCATAGGTATCTATGATGTCGAGCACGCGCTCGGCGTACGCTTCCCTGACCTGATCCCAGTGCGCGGGCGCGATCTTGCCGGCAGCATCGCCTGTGATCTCGGCAGGCAGCATGCGCACCTGCACCCACAGCACATGCTTGCCCTGCGGCGCGCGTGAGGGGTCGATCGCGGTCGGCTGACCGACGACCAGCACCGGTTCGTCCGGGAGCATGCCGGCCATTGCCTGCTGATAGGTGCGCGACATGGCGTCGAGCGAGGGCGACAGATGCACGTAGGCGAAATGCCGTAACTCAGACCCGGCGCGCCAGTCCGGCAGGTCGTTCAGCGCCAGGTGGATCATCATCGTCCCGGGCGCGTACCGAAACTTCTTCATCGCCGTGTCGAAGCCGGCATTGCCGGAACCCCCGGGCAGCAGCTTGCCGGCCAGCGCCTTTGGCGCGACGCCGGCGATGACCGCCTTGGTGGCTGTATGGGTCTCACCGGAAACAAGCCGCACCCCGGTCGCCTTGCCGGCGGAAACGGTGATCTCGGCCACTTCGGCGCCGGTGACGATCTTGCCGCCGGCGGACGTCGCCATGCCGGCCAGCGCCCGGATCATGGTGTCGGCGCCGCCCTTGCCCAGCACCATGCCGAAACTCTGGTTGGCCATCGATCCCAGATAGGGGAACACCGCACCGCCGGCGACATCGGGTGCGAAGTCGAGATGCATGCCCCAGGTGGCGAGCGTCGCCCGCACATGAGGCGACTCGAAAGTCTCCTCCAGCCAGGCGCGGGGTGAGGACAGCAACAGCTTTCCCGTGTCGAGCGCGCCGGATATGCCCTTCTTGCGCCACAGGTTCCACGCCGTGCCGGCCAGCGCGCGGGCGCTCATCGGCGAACCCAGCAGCCGGAACAGATGTTCGGCCTCGGCCGGGAAGGCGGCAACCAGCCTACGCCATGTCGCGGCGTCGGCCGTGGAGAAGGCGGACATGCGCGTCGCTGTCTTTTCCAGATCGTTGCTGACGCCGAACCAGCGTCCGTCCGGAAAGGCGCTGGCGAAACAGTCGGCGACGGGCGCGAACTCCAGCCCCTGCGCTTTCAATTCATTTGCATATTTCTGGTGGAAGGCAGAGCCGGCAAACAGGCTCAGGTTCATCGCGCCGAAATCATGGCGGAAGCCGGGAAGGGTGAATTCGTGGGTTTGGACGGCGCCGCCGATTGTTGCGCTGCGCTCGAAAACTCCGGTTTTCCAGCCTTTGAGCGCCAGATGCGCGGCGCATGCCAGACCGTTGTGGCCCGCCCCGACAAAGATGGCGTCGAACTCGCTCACGCCCCGTTCCCATTTCCTTTATGCTTAAAGATAATTGCAGATGCATATGTTTTCGTCTAGTAGGATATTAAGGGCCGAGACGAGCCTTGATCATCACCAGAAAGAGGGAACGGAAGACCATGGACACCCAAAAACTCCTCGGCGAGGTCGCCGGCCAGTTGCTGTCAGGCGCCATCAAGGTGGTTGACCTCTCGGCGCAACTCGGGCCTGACACGCCGCTGATCAAGCTGCCGCCGGAGCTTGCCGTCGACACGCCGAAGGTCGAGATCCATTCGATCTCCCGCTATGACAAGAACGGTCCGTGGTGGGCGTGGAACTGGCTGAAGCTCGGCGAGCATTCGGGCACGCATTTCGATGCGCCGCAGCACTGGATCACCGGCAAGGACTATCCGGACGGCGCCACCGACACCATTCCTGCGCAGAATTTCGTCGGCCCGGTCAATGTCATCGACTGCTCCAAGGAAGCCGCCGCCGACCACGATTTCCTGCTCACCGTCGACCACATCAAGGCGTGGGAAGCCAAGCACGGCGCCATCAACGCCGGCGAGTGGGTGGTGATGCGAACCGACTGGTACAAGCGCAACGGTTCGGAAGCCGAGTTCCTCAACGCAAACGAGACCGGCCCGCATACGCCCGGCCCGACGGCCGAAGCCATCCAGTATCTGATAGCCAAGGACATCAAGGGCTGGGGTTCCGAGACGATCGGCACCGATGCCGGCAAGGCGGGCGGCATGGAGCCGCCATTCCCGGCGCACACGCTGATGCACAAGGCCAACCGCTACGGCCTCGCCAGCCTGTGCAATCTCGACCAGCTGCCACCGAAGGGCGCCATCCTGATCGCGGCGCCGCTCAAGATCGAGCACGGCACCGGCAGCCCGATTCGTGCACTGGCGCTGGTGTCGGGAAAATAGAGCGCGGTGGGGTCTTCGGGAGAAGATCATGTGCCCGACGGTCGAGAGCAACTGTCAATGAAAGCGCCCGATCACATCATCGTCGGCAGCGGCATCAACGCGCTGGTCTGCGCGGCAATGCTTGGCGGGAAGGGCGCCAAGGTGCTCGTCCTCGAACGCAACGACCGCATCGGCGGCTGCATGCGCACCGAGGAGATCACCGCGCCCGGCTTCATCCACGATGTGATGGCGACGACCTTCGTGCTGTTCATCACCTCGCCGGCGTTTGCGGCATTGGGCGGCGACCTCGCCCGGCACGGACTGGAGTTCTGCCACACCGGCACGCCCACCGGCGTGTTGCGGCCGGACGGCAGCCATGCCGTCCTCAAGACCGACCGCGCCGCCAACGTCGCCGCCCTCAATGCGATCATGG
>NZ_PNOT02000382.1 GCF_002879535.1 Mesorhizobium intechi | reverse complement strand
GCAATGCCGCGATCGATCCATGGCTCGAAGCCGGGATACTGTTCAGCCAGTTTCCTGAACAGCTCCCTGATGTCCTTGGCCTCGACCTCGACCTTGCTTTTGCCGCCGGCGAGCTGGCCGAGCGCGCCCCAGAGGGTGACTTCGACCATCGCCGGACCTCGCTCTATTCCTGATGGAGCATGATGTTATCCGAAAACCGCTTCGCACTTTTCGGCATCATGCTCAGCCTCCCCGTTCCGCCTCGATCGCCGCCAGGATGCGCGGCGGCGACATCGGGATGTGCGTCATGCGCACGCCGGCCGCGTTCGACACCGCGTTGGCGATCGCCGCCAGCGGCGGCACGATCGAGGTTTCGCCGACGCCGCGCACGCCATAGGGGTGGTTGGGGTTGGGGATTTCCAGGATCTGCGTGTCGATCATCGGCAGGTCGGAGCAGACCGGGATGCGGTAGTCGAGGAAGCCGGCGTTCTGCAGCCTTCCGTCCTTGCCGTAGATATACTCCTCGTTGAGCGCCCAGCCGATGCCTTGCGCGGCACCGCCCTGGTACTGGCCCTCGACATAGGTCGGGTGCACCGCCTTGCCGGCATCCTGCACCACCGTGTAGCGGATCACCCTGGTCGAGCCGGTCTCGGGGTCGACCTCGATGTCGCATATATGGGTGGCGAAGGAGACGCCGGCGCCGTCGGCGACGAGCTCGCTGTGGCCGGCGATCGGCCCGCCGGTCTTGCCGGATTCGGCCGCGATCTCCTTCAGCGACAGTCTGCCGAGATTGCCGTGCTTCTCGCCCTTGGCGACCGCATGGCCCTGTTCCCAGACCACGTCGTCGACGGAAATGTCCCACATCTGCGCGGCGCGCTCGCGCAGGATCCTGATCGCGTTGCGGGCGGCCGAGATGGTCGCCATCGAGGAGGAGAAGGTGCCGCGGCTGCCGTCGGTCATGTCGTTGTAGCCGAGGGAGGACGTGTCGGCGACGATCGCCTTGACGTGCTCATAGGCGATGCCGAGCTCCTCCGCCGCCACCAGCGACAGCGACGCGCGGGACCCGCCCACGTCCACCGTGCCGACGGCCAGCGACACCGAGCCGTCCATGCCGATGTTGAGGTCGGTGCAGGTCTGGCCGCCGAAATTGAACCAGAAGCCGCAGGCCATGCCCCTGCCCTGGTTCTTCTTGAGCGGCGCCTTCATGTGCGGATGGTTCTTCACCGCCTCCAGCGTCGGGCCGATGCCGATCGGGCCGTAGACAGGGCCGTAGGACGAGCGCGTGCCTTCCTGCGCGGCGTTCTTGATGCGGAAGTCGACCGGGTCCATGCCGAGCTCCTTGGCAAGCTCGTCGACGGCGCTTTCCACCGCGAAGGCCGCCATCGGCGCCGAGGGCGCGCGATAGGCCGCGGTCTTGGGCCGGTTGACCAGCACTTCGTAGCCGACCGTCTTGACGTTATCGAGCTTGTAGCAGGCGAACGCCGTCATGGCGCCGATCTCGGCCCAGGAGCCGGCATAGGGGCCGGCGCTGTAGCGCAGCGTCGCTTCCGCGGCGGTGATGGTGCCGTCCTTGCGGGCGCCGATCTTGACGTCGATCGAGGTGGCGCTGGTCGGGCCCGAGGCGCGGAACACTTCGTCGCGGGTCATCACCAGCTTCACCGGGCGTCCGGCCTTGCGCGACAGGGCAAGCGCCACCGGCTCGGCCCAGACATGGGTCTTGCCGCCGAAGCCGCCGCCGATCTCCGACGAGGTGACGCGCAGCTTCGAGGCTTCCATGCCGAGCAGCTGGGCGCAATGCTGGCGGTAGACGAAATGGCCCTGCGTGCAGACCCAGAGATCGGCGGTGCCGTCGGACGAGACGCTCGCCACGCAGGCATGCGGCTCGATATAGCCCTGGTGCGTCTGCTCGGTCTTGAAGGAGCGCTCGACGATGAAGTCGGCGTGGCCGAAGCCCTGGTGGACGTCGCCATGGCCGAACTGGCTGCGCTTGGTGACGTTGGAGGGCTTTACCGGCTTTTCCTCCAGCCCCTCGGTGAAGATCGTGTCGTTGATCAGCGGGGCGTGGTGCTGCATCGCCTCGTCGACATCGGTGACATGCGGCAGGATCTCGTAGTCGACCTCGATCAGCTTCAGCGCCTGCCTTGCCGTGCGGGCATCTATCGCCGCGACCGCTGCCACCGCATGGCCGTCATAGAGCGCCTTGGTGCGCGCCATGCAGTTGTCGAGGATGTCGTACATGGCGGCATCGCCATCGGTGAGGTCGGGCAGATCCTTCGCCGTGATCACCGCCTTCACGCCGGCGAGCTTTTCCGCCTTCGAAATATCGATCTTGCGGATCTTCGCATGCGCATGCGGGCTGCGCAGCACGCGGCCGACCAGCTGGCCGGCCATGTTGAAGTCGGCGCCGTAGCGGGCGCGGCCGGTCACCTTGTCGACGCCGTCGGGGCGGATGGGGCGCGTGCCGACGGATGCGAATTTACGCCCGGAAAAACGCGGATCGAAATTCATCTTCAGGCTCCCTTCATCACAATTGCGGCGTCCTGGACGGCGCGCACGATCTTGTCATAGCCGGTGCAGCGGCAGAGATTCCCGGCGAGGCCGAAGCGGATTTCCTCCTCGGTCGGGTCTGGGTTCTTGGCGAGCAAATCCTTGGCCGCGATCAGGAAACCCGGCGTGCAGATGCCGCATTGCAGCGCCGCGTGCTCGAGGAATTTCTGCTGCAGCGTGTGCAGCTGGTCGCCATGCGCCATGCCTTCGACGGTCTCGATGCGCCGGCCCTCGGCCTCGGCGCCGAGCACCAGGCACGAGCACACCAGCCGGTTGTCGAGGATGATCGAGCAGGCGCCGCAGTCGCCGGTGCCGCAGCCTTCCTTGGCGCCGGTCAGGCCGAGCCGGTCGCGCAGCACGTCGAGCAGCGTCTCGTCGGGCTGGCAGAGGTATTCGATAGTGTCGCCGTTGATTGTGGTCGAGACTGCAATGCCAGCCATTATTTGCCTCCTGCGCGTGCGTAGGCGGTCGTTGCGGCTCTCCTGGCCAGCACGCCCGCGACTTTCCGTCTGAATTCGATGGTGCCGCGCTTGTCGTCGATGGGGCGGCAGGCGCCGGCGCAGACTTTTGCCAGCCGCTCCAGTGCCGCCTCGTCAAGCTTCCTGCCGACAAGCGCCTCGGCGGCCTCTTCCACCAGCAGCACCGTCGGCGCGGCCGCGCCCAGCGCCACGCGGGCCGCCGTGACGACGCCATGCTCGTCGATCGTCAGGTTCACGCCGGCGCTGACCACGGCGATGTCCATTTCGGTGCGCGGAATGAAGCGCAGATAGGCGTCGCCCGAGCGCGGCGAGCGCTTGTCGAGCAGGATCGCCTCGATGATCTCGCCCTTGGCGAGCGAGGTCTTGCCGGGCCCGGTCGGCACGGCCTCCACGGCGATGGTGCGCTTGCCCGAAGGGCCGGCAATCACCGCCCTGGCGCCCGCGGCCACCAATGCCGGCACGCTGTCCGCCGCCGGCGAGGCGTTGCACAGATTGCCCGTGATCGTGCAGCGTCCCTGCACCTGCTTCGAGCCGATCAGCTTGGCCGCCTCGACGACGCCGGGCCATGCCTTCTTCAAACCAGCGTTCTCGCCCAAAACGGCGCAGGGGACGGCAGCACCGATGCTGAAACCGTCGGCGGTTTCGCGGATTTCGCTCAAGCCGGCGATCGACTTGATGTCGACGATCAGGTCGGGCTCGACAAAGCCCCCCTTCATCCTCACCAGGAGGTCGCTGCCTCCGGCCAGGATGGCTGCCGTGCCAGCCGATCTGGCCAATTGGCCGACGGCATCTTCGATTGAAAGCGGACGTATGTAGCGCATCGTCTCCCCTTGGATATCGCGATTTCAGCGACCGTTATAAACACTCTCCTCATAATGGCTATCCGGTTCGTCATTTGCGACGATTGGTCCAGCCGCCGCAAAATCGAGTCCCAAATCGGCCGGAATTGCCCTACGCCAGCGCATTGGTGCCCAAAAGCGTACAGCGGTTTTGCGACAACGACATGCACAGGATAAGACAGGCTCGCGGCCGGGTTTCTCGAAAAATTTGCGAGTCCGTGTCGGATCGGTCAAGCCCCGTTCGTCCTTGGGACATCGAACAGGCATCATGAAAGGACAGGATATGCCCGGCACCGTACGTTTGCACCGCGTTCTCACCACCAGCCCCGAGAAGGTCTATCGCGCCTTCGTCGAAGCCGACGCGCTGGCCAAGTGGCTGCCGCCGAACGGCTTCACCTGCACGGTCGACCATCTCGAAGCCAAGGTCGGCGGCACGTTCAAGATGTCCTTCCGCAACTTCACCACCGGCGGCAGCCATGCCTTCGGCGGCGAATATCTCGAACTCGTGCCGGCCGAGCGCCTGCGCTACACCGACAGGTTCGACGATCCCAACCTGCCCGGCGAGATCCAGGTGACCGTGATCCTGAAAAAAGTCTCGGTCGGCACCGAGATCGACATCACCCAGGCCGGCATCCCCGACGTCATCCCGGTCGAGGCCTGCTACCTCGGGTGGCAGGAATCGCTGAGAAACCTGGCAAAGCTGGTCGAGCCCGAGATCAATCAGTAAGGCAGTTCCGGCCGATGCGCGGCGCCGCCGTCGATGACATGCTCATCGCCGGCGGTCGTGCGTTGAGGCCTTGACCATGCGATCGTGCGCGTGAAATCCTCCGGGCCAAAGGGAGGCGTTTCCATGCGATATCTGCTGCTCCTGCTTTCCGCGCTGCTGCTGGCCACCTCCGCCGAAGCCAGGACCCTCTACTACGGCAACAAGGTAGGAATGGAACTCACCATCGTCAAAAAGTCAGGCATCGGGTCCGAGCATGCCAGCATCCTGGCCAGACACGACCGGCGGAAGGCGGGCGTCTACTGCCGCGAATACGGCCACGATTTCTCCAAGGAGTGCATCGACGCCGAAATGAAGTCGCCGCTGCACTTCGAGATATCAGCCAACTGCAAGACCGGCAAATTCACCACCTTCTATGGCGCCAACATGCTGTTCCAGGGCCGCAACAAGGGCACGCAGGTGACGACGGATTATCTCATCACATCGATCGATGACAATGTGGTGCTCGATGGCTCCGGCGCCTCGTCATACGATGTCACGCTGGACCAGTTCAAAGCGCTCTGCCCCAATCGCGTACGCTAACGGTGTTTGCGACACTGTGCCGATCGGAACAAACGGAGGCTAAAAACGCGTGACCCTGACCAACCGGGATATCGTCGAGCTGACCGAATGGCGGCGCAGGCTGCACCGGCAGCCGGAAATCTCCAATGAGGAGGAGAAGACGGCGAAAGAGGTCGTCTCCTTCCTCGCCGACACCGGGCCGGACAGGGTCCTGACCGGCCTCGGCGGGCATGGCGTGGCGGCCGTCTACGACAGTGGCAAGGCAGGTCCGACCGTGCTGTTCCGCTCCGAACTCGACGCGCTGCCGATCGAGGAGCTTTCAGGCGTGCCGCATGCCTCGCAGGTGCCGGGCAAGTCGCATATGTGCGGCCATGACGGGCACACCGCAATCCTCGCCGCCCTTGGCAGGCAGCTCGGCCGCGAGCGCCCGGCCAGCGGCCGCGTCGTGCTGATGTTCCAGCCGGCGGAAGAGACCGGCAATGGTGCTGCGGGCGTCGTGGCCGATCCGCGCTACGGCGAGATCGCGCCGGATTTCGCCTTCTCGCTGCACAATCTGCCCGGCGTGCCGTTCGGCGAGGTCAGGTTGAAGCCTGGCGTGGTCAACTGCGCGTCGCGCGGCATGCGCATCGTGCTCGAGGGCAAGACCGCGCATTCCTCCATGCCCGAGACCGGCATTTCGCCGATGCCGGCGATCTCGCAACTGATGCCGGCGCTGCCCGCGCTCGGCCGCGCCACCTTCGCCGACGACGATTTTTCCATGGTCACCGTCACCCATGCCGAGATGGGCGAGGCCGTGTTCGGCATCGCGCCGGCGCATGCCGAGGTGTGGGCGACGCTGCGCACCCGCCGCGACGAGCGCATGGCGGATCTCTGCGGAGCGGCGCAAGCCCTGGTCGCCGAGATCTCGGCCCGCCATCGCCTCTGCGCCCGCTGGGATTACCACGAGATCTTCGTCGCCAGCGTCAACGCGCCGGACGCGGTTGCGCACCTGCGACGCGCGCTCGACGAAGAAGGCGTCGCGCACGGTGAAGAGGCGCTGCCGATGCGCGCCTCGGAGGATTTCGGCCTCTTCGGTCGCCGTGCCTCTTCGGCGATGTTCTTCCTCGGCGCCGGCGAACGGCACCCGTCCCTGCACAATCCGGACTATGATTTTCCCGACGACCTGATCCCGATCGGCTCGAGAATCTTCATGCGCACGGCGCGCAATCTGCTGGGGTGAGTTCGCCCGCGGTCTTTACGCGGACCTGAGGAACGGGCGCTTCTGGACGCCCCGCTTTGCCTGGAAACTCGCGGCGGGAACCGGACGGCCGACGCGGAAACCCTGGATCTTGTCGATGCCGAACTCGCGCATCAGGGCGATCTGCTCGTCGGTTTCCACGCCTTCGACCAGGATCTGGTGGCCGCGATTGCGCACCAGCGCGATGATGTCCTGCAGCATGGCCATGCCTTTCGGGGTGCCGCAGTCGTGCAGGAACGAGCGGTCGATCTTCACCGTATCGAAATCGATCAGACGCAGCCACGAAAGGCCGGCGAAGCCGGTGCCGAAATCGTCGAGCCAGATCTTGATGCCAAGCAGCTTCAGGTCGCTGATGCAGCGCAGGATGTCCGAGTGCATCTCCATCTCGAGACCCTCGGTGATTTCAAAGGCCAACCTGTTGCCGGTCACGCCCGTCTCGCCCAGAATGGTCGCGACGGACGCGGCGAAGCCTGGCGTCTTGAGCTGGATCGGCGAGACGTTGACACTGACGACAGGGACGTGATCGTCCACCAGCAGCTCGGCGCACACCGTCCGTATTGCCCAGCGGCCGAGTTCCAGGATCGCGCCGGTGCGTTCCGCCACGGGAATGAACAGGCTCGGCGGAACCAGGGTTCCGTCCAGCATCTTGAGACGCATCAGCGCCTCCACCGCTTCGACGCGGCCCGAGACGACATCCTGGATGGGCTGGTAGACGAGTGAGACGAGGCCCTGGCCGATCGCGATCTTCAGCAAGGCCGCGAGGTTCTCGCTTTCGTCGCTGCTTTGCGGATCGGTCGGGTCGAACAGCTTGGCACAATTGCGGCCGCTGGCCTTTGCCAGATAGAGGGCGCGGTCCGCCTCGTGGATGATCTTCTCCAGCTTGGCGCCGGCCTGCGTCCTGGTGAAGGCAGCGCCCACGCTCGCCGTCACGATCGAAATACCGTCGCGCCGCAACTCATGGGTGATCGCCAGCGTCTCCACGGTACGGCAAATGGCTTCCGCCAGTTCCGCGACCTGGTCCTTCTTGTCCATACGGGCGAGCACGATGAATTCCTCGCCGCCATAGCGCCCGATCGAGCCATTGTAGTTCTTGATCAGGTCGCTCAGCGCGTTGGCGACATGGATCAGGCAGCGGTCGCCTTCCTGGTGCCCGTAGCAGTCGTTGAATTTCTTGAAGAAATCGACATCGATGAGGATGGCCGCGAAGCCGTTGCCAAGCTTTTGCCAGTCGGTCCAGTAATCGCGCAGCTTCTCGTCGATCGCGCGCCGGTTTTCCAGGCCGGTGAGCGGATCCGTCCGCGACAGCCTGAGCAGGGCCTTGCCGCGTTCGGTGGCCTCCTTGTGCTGGATCTTGGCTTCCAGCGCGTTCAGGAAGACGTTGTAGCGCTCCTCGTTCAGCTTCCAGTTCACGTAGGAGGTGAAGGTGAAGCACGAAACGTAAAACGTCCCGAACACCATCTTGTATGTCAGCGAAGCCGGCAGGAAATAGTTCACCACGTACAGGATGCACAATATGATCGTCGACGTTATGATCGACACCTTGAAGCTGAACGTGAAAAATAGATTGGCGCTCATCATGAAGATGGTCCCGAACACCATGTAGTAGGCGACGCTTTCCTTGTTGGCGCCCAAGGATGCCGGGAACAACCAGCCGACATAGCCGAAGATGATCGCCGCGGCGCAGGTCACGTCGAGCCACTCCGTGGCCGCGCCACGGCGAAGCTGGGCTTCCAGGGTGAGCAAGGCGGTCAATCCGACCGCGAAGCGCGCGGTGATCGTGTAGGCCGCCACGTCAGGTATCAGCAGCAGGTCGGATGCCGAAAACAGCACATAGATGACGACGGCGATCCACAGGCCAGGCCTGGCGTCTTTCCTTCGCTTCGCCAGGGCTTCGGCGCGGTAAAGGATGCGCAGCTCCGCCGCCCCGAGTTCCTGGCGCGGATCATACGGTTCCATATCCACCGCATCGGCCAATCTGGATGACGCGCGTTCGCTCACAAATCCCCGGCTTGGGGGATTTTGCGCTCCGAACTCTTTTCCAGCTTCTGCCCCCACGCAGGACGGCTCCTCGGGACTCGACACGCTTGCCATGCCGTAAAATGCGATGGCGCCAGACAAGTTTGCGTTAACTCGGGACCAGATTCTTATCTGCAAGATCGCTAATAAATTGAGATGGTTAGCGGGAAATTAATCATAACAATAAAATGCGTCGGAAGCGCCGTTGGCAAATGGAGCATTCTAAGCAATAAGTTAACCGACTGTTAACCAAGGAGTCCTGGTGTGCAAACCGTGTTTGACGGGAAAAGCCTGATTACCGCAGAAATTATCGCCGGCAGCCTGCGCCGGGGTAAGCTTGAGCATCATGGCGAAGAGTTCGAAACGGCACGTGCGGAACTTGCGCTCATCCTCCACGCCACACAGCAGCAGATCGAGCAGCAGAAATATCCCGCCGAGATCGTTCGCCGGCTTCTGTCGCTGCTCAGCGCGCTGCGGGCCAAGGTGCATCCCGACGTCTGGCAGGCCTTGATACCGGTGGCGCAGAACCACCCGATCCTGAAGTATTTTCTGGAGGATCCGCTGACGAACTGGTCCTTCACCAAGCCCAGGGGCTATTCCGGCGACGCGCAGCTGCTCGACTACATCTATTGCGACCCGCATGTTGCCGAGAGCGTGGCCAACGCCTCGGAGATCGGCAAGGCGCTCTACAGCCATACCCAGAACGTTCCGTCATGCGTGGCGGCACGCGAACGGCGCGATCTCCTGACCCGCTATGTCGACGAGACAGCGGCCAAAAACGGACCCGAAACCGAGGTTCTGGCCATCGCCGCCGGCCATCTGCGCGAAGCCAATCGCTCCATCGCCTTGGCCGAGGGCCGTCTCAAGCGCTGGGTCGCGCTCGACCAGGATCCGCAAAGCGTCGGGCTGATCGCACGCGATTTCCAGGGCACCGCGGTCGAGGCCGTCGACGGCTCGGTGCGGACCGTGCTGACGCGGGGCCACAAGCTCGGCAAGTTCGATCTCATCTACGCCTCGGGCCTGTACGACTACCTCCAGCACAATGTCGCCGTGAAACTCACCAAGACCTGCCTGCAGATGCTGAAGCCGAACGGCACATTCCTGTTCGCCAACTATGCCGAGGGAACCCCTGACGCCGGCTACCGCGAGACGTTCATGGACTGGGTGCTGCTGCTGCGCTCGGAGGTCGACATGTGGAACATCGTCAACGCCAGCGTCGACCGCAACTCGGTAGATGCCAAGGTGTTCTTCGGCGAGAACCGCAACGTGCTTTACGCCGTGATTGAGAAGCGCGGGTAAGCAGGGCGGCACCGGCATCCGAAAACGCCTGCCTGACTTGTCGGCTGTGTTTGGCTGGGAGGCGACCTTCGCCTCCTGGCCGCTTTCCGCCTCATGACGGTTACAGGAAGCCCTGAGCGGTTCTGCAGCGGGCCGAAGGCGATCTATTGTGCACCCGGCAGGGATTGCGGCAGGCCGAACATGGGCAGGACTGTCTTTTCGAAGGCGGTCATGGCGCCGATACGGCCGCCGGCGAGAGTGAGCACGAAGAGCCCGGATCCGTGGATGCCGGTGGGCGTGTGTCGGTAGACGCCGAATGCGGGCTGACCGTTGGCTCGCGTCGGTACCAGTCCGTATCTCTGGCCGGAGCCGAAAATGGGTGCGAAGAAGCGCGCCACGATGTCCCGGCCCTCATATTGCAGTGGCATCGGCGGCATCGACAGGAAGACGTCGTCGGTCAACAGAGCCACCAACGCATCGATGTCCGCGGATTCGTAGGCGCTGACGAACTTCGCCACGATCGCGTCCTCGGCGGGTGAATTGCCAACCGGCGGCGGCTCGCGGCCAGTGGTCACCGGCAATCGGCGCTGCATTCCCGCTCGTGCGCGTTTGAGGCCGCTTTTGACCGATTCGACCGAAGCGTCCAGCATCCCGGCGACTTCGTTCGCGTGGAATCCAAGGACGTCGCGCAGGATGAGGACGGCGAGTTGGCGAGGCGGCAGGATTTGCAGGGCGGTCACAAAGGCCAGGGAAATGGATTCGGTTTGCTCGTAGCGCGCCTCCGGACCGAGCGGCACGCTGATGGCGCCGTCCAGAAGAGCGTCGGGATAGGGCTCGAGCCAGTGGATTTCGCCGAGTCCGGTGGGTTCGGGAGGTTCGATTCCCGGGATGTCCCACTGCTTTGCAGCACGCCGGCGAGCAGAGCGCAGCACGTCGAGGCATCGGTTGGTGGCGATTCGGTAGAGCCAGGTGCGAAGCGAGGCGCGTCCGTCGAAACGGTCGAGACCTCGCCAGGCGGCGAGCATCGTGTCCTGGAGAGCGTCCTCTGCATCCTGAAACGATCCGAGCATCCGGTAGCAGTGCACCCGCAGCTCGCGACGATGCGGCTCGGTCAAGGCTCGGAATGCCTCGCCGTCGCCGCTCCGCGCCCTCGACATCAGGTCCGTTCTCGCCAACGCCACTCCTCCCTTTGTGCGGTTCCATACTGTATGGACGCCGGCCAAAGCTCAAAAGGGGCGATCGCCGAGCGCCCCCTTTTGCGATGCCGCGGCGTCTGCACCTTTGACAATATCGTCGAAGGAGCACGGAAATGGGAAAGATCGTCATCAGCACAAATGCCACACTCGATGGAGTGGTCCAGGATCCCGACGGCCAGGAAGGCTTCGAGCTGGGCGGCTGGTTCCGCCGGTCCGCGGGGCCCAGGGACCTCGAAGCTTGGACCGCTGGCGAGACGGAGGAAGTGCTGGGTGCCCAGGCGCTGCTGCTGGGCAGGCGCAGCTTTGAATGGTTCGCGTCCCGGACGCCCTTTATGGAGGTCCGCGTGGGCAGCAAGTGGGCGGCCAGAATGAACGCCATCCCCAAATACGTCGTGTCCTCGACCCTCGACCAGCCTCAGTGGAGCAACACCACGGTCCTCGACGGCGACGCGGTAAGGGAGATTTCGCAGCTGAAGCGGAAAGTGGACGGGGAAATCCTGGTCTATGGCAGCTATCAGCTCGCGCGCACGCTGATGGAACAGAACCTGGCCGATGAACTGCGGCTGGTAGTCTTCCCGGTCGTGCTGGGAGCCGGCCAGCGTCTCTTCGACGAGACCAGCGACAAGAAGTTCCACCTGGTCAACACACGAAAGATCGGTGACGGCCTGGTGTCCTGCGCCTACGAATTCGCTCAGGGCTAGCGGCCGCAGACGGCGACGAAGTCGCGCCGGTGTGTTGAAGCAGCGTCCCCCGTTTTCATGGCATCCGGGGGGCGCTTGGTGGCGGGCGGTTTGATGGGGTTGCGGATGCGGTCATGGACCCCGCACGAGACCCATTCGGTGTTGATGTCGAGCCAGACGAAGCAGCGGTTGTCGACGGTGGCATCGACCCCGGTCATAGTGCGGCAAGAGCGTGCCCGCGCGGCCTCATCGCCGATGCGCCGGCGCCGGGCCGGGGCGACGGAAGACCGAAAGCAGGGGACCATGAGCACAGTCATCGTTGTCGGCCACGTCAATCACGATCAGGTCTGGTGGCTGTCATCGCCCCTCGTCCCGGGCTCGCGCCTCACCTATTGCGATCGGGTTGTCAGGCTTGGCGGCGGCGGGTTCCACACCGGCACCCAGCTGGCCAAGCTGGGCAACGATGTCCGGCTGATCAGCAATCTGATGGACGACGACCATGGCCGGGCGGCACTTGCCAAATTGCGGGCGATCGGCCTCGATACCGGCTACGTCACCATGTGGGCCGGCGAAACCCGGTTCACCGAAATCCTGCTCGAGCCGAACGGCGAGCGCACCATTTTGAACATCGGCGGCGGGTCGCGCCCTCCCTTCGTTGCACCGGAGCCTGTCGGTGGCGAAGCCGCCTATCTCAACGCCCTGGTGGTCGACGACGGTCTCGTTGCATCGCTGCGGACGATCCCGCTGGTGGTCTCGCAGTTTCCGCTGCGCAGTGCCTCACCGCGCCCGGCCGACATCGTCATCGGATCGCGCGCCGACTTTCCCGGCGAGGACACACCGGGGATCTGGGAGCGAGCGTCAAGGATTGCCGGCCCTCGCCTGAGGACGCTGGTGCTGACCGAGGGACTGCGCCCGATCTTGCTCTACGACGGCAAGGCTCTCAATCACGTCACGCCGCTGAAGCAGGTTTGCGTGCCCGACACGATCGGCGCCGGCGACTGCTTTGCGGGGATTTTCCTGCACGGCCTGCTGCAGGGGCTGATCCCTGAACTTTCCGCCGAACAGGCCAGCCAGCAAACCGCCGAATGGCTATCGGAACGATCACGTACCGGCTGAGGCAGGCGATCGCGCGCAGTTCCAGCAAAAGTGTTTGCGGCTTTCCCGGGAGAGCGCGTAGCGCTTTCCCTTGCGAATTGCGTCGACATCAAAGATGTTGGAACGGCCGGCTTTCATGAAAATGTCATAAAAATCAAATGGAAACCGGCATTCGAGTGAACTAGAAAACATGTCCCTGGAGAGATCGTGATCGAGGTGTCGGCAAGCCGGCGCAGCATCGCCATGATCGGCGTCTTTCATCACCCCAACGAGGTCGCCGACCTTGTCGCCCGCGACATCGCTGCCTTGCAAGAGACATGACATGTGGCTGAGTGAATTCGAAATTGTCCTGCGCGACCGCGTCATCCCGAACGGCGCCGTCAGGATCGAAAACGGCCGGATCGCCGAGATCCGCGAGAAGCCTGTCGGGAATGCCGACATCGAGGGTGGCGGCCGCCTGCTGCTGCCCGGCTTCATCGACATGCATGGCGACATGGTGGAGAGGGAAGTCGAGCCGCGCATCGGCGTGCATGTGCCGATGCGGATCGGCATTGCGGAGCTCGACAAGAAGCTCGCCTCCTGCGGCATCACCACCGCCTATGCCGCGCTTTCCTTCATCGGCGCCAGCGTCACCAGCGGCGTGCTGCGCTCGGAAGCCCATACGACTGAAATCATCGGCACCATTGCCGGGATGAAAGACCACCTGTTGGTCGACCACCGCATCCATGCCCGCTTCGAAGTGACTTTCACCCCGGCGATTCCCACGCTGCGGAAGCTGATGGACGCCGGCAGGCTGCACTTGATCTCGCTGATGGACCATACGCCCGGACAGGGACAGTATCGCGACGTCGAGCTCTACATCGCCCGCATAGCCACGGAGCGTGGCATGTCCGTTGCCGCGGCCTCCGAGGTCGTCGGCAAGCGCATGGCCGGCCGCGAAGGACAAGGCGATGTGCTGAATGCCCTGCAGGACCTGTCGGCGCGCGCCCAGGCTGCCGGCATCGTGCTCGCCTCGCATGACGACGACACGCTGGAAAAGGTCGAACTGGTGCATGGCCTGGGCGCCGCGCTCAGCGAATTCCCGGTGACCCTGGAGGCGGCGCAAGAAGCCCGCAGGCTCGGCATGCGTACCGCTATGGGCGCGCCCAACGCGCTGCGCGGCGAGTCCTATTCCGGCAATCTTTCCGCCCGGCAGGCATATGAAGCCGGGCTGCTCGACATGCTGGCCAGCGACTACCATCCGGCGTCCATCCTGCCGGCTGTGCTCGGCCTGGCGGAGCTGCGGGGCGATGGCCTGGCGGCGGCGCTGACAAGCGCCAACCCGGCCAAGGCCCTTGGTCTCACCGATCGCGGCGCCATTGAGCCCGGGCTTCTGGCCGATCTCGTTGTCGCGGATCCGCATCCCGTGCCACGCGTCCGCGCCACCTTCCGTGCAGGCCGCATGATTTACGGTGACGGCACGCTTGCATCGGCGGGCAAGGCAGAACGCCTTGGCCCCATCGCGGCTGAACGGCTACCGGCCGCCTAGAGGTTTTCCCGGGGATAACGCATAGCGTTTTTCCTCCGAAACTGCGTCAAAACAAAGCGTTGGTGCAGCTCGCCGTTTGGCGGGACAGGGTGAGGCACTAAACATCGAGCACGACCGTCATGCCACGCACCTCGGCCATTTCCAGCAGCATGTCCTGCAGGGTTTCGGTGGCCAGCCCCGCGCCGGTCATTGCCAGCAACCCGGTGATGCTCTCTCTCATGGAAATGACCTCGGCTCCGGTTTTCTCGGAAAGCAGCCGGCCGATGGCCGCGCGGACCTGGGCATTCTGATCAGACATGGTTCCCCCTTTCATGCCGGATGACAGTATAAGTCTTCTCAAGCGGCATGCTTTTTTTCACAACTTCTGCGAGCTTTAGACCAAGCTTGCAAGCCGTATTGCCATGCCTGATCTGCATTATTTGTGCGACAGTTGCCCGACGACGACAGTGACGGCAGCGCCCATAGGTGGCGTCCGTTTCCCCGGCCTCAGGCAGGGGCCAACGGCACTTCGCGTTAATGCAGCCCGGTGAGAGTCCTGCCTCTGCCGCGCTGGCAGTTCCGCAAATCTGGCGAAAATCGAATACGAACCCTGTCAGCTCGTTCAGGCTTCCAACACGGTCCAATGCAACCTCACCATCCCCGGGAGCCCTTTAACGCCCGCGCCCATCAGAAGTTGCATGAGGGTGGAATTTTTGCCGTGGCGAACTTGGGCAGCGCGCCCTGCGGCCAGTGGGTCAAAATCGCTTCGCACCATTTTAAATCTTGACGCGTGTCAATTTTTTATAAAACATGCGCAAACGCTGATAGGGCTAGGTCAGCGCTCTGGGAGGAGAAATGCCTGGCATGGAAAAGGTCCCGACCGGGGTCCGTCGTCCGCGACACGTTTGGCGTTCGCCGGGCCGCAGGCCGCGCGACGTCGCCGATGCAAGCATGGCTCCCGCAGCACCGGCCACGGGGCTCCGTGGGCTTGCCGACAAGACACATCCAACAATCAAGAAGCGGAGGAACAGAATGCGCATCTTCAACGGCCTGACGCTCGGCGCGGGCCTGCTGGCAACCATCGTCACGGCGCCGTCGCATGCCGAGGACGCGGCCAAGGTCGCGGCCATCGTCAAGGGCCTCGACAACCCCTTCTTCCAGACCATGCAGAAGGGCATCGAGGAGCAGGGCAAGGCCAGTGGCGTCAATGTCAGCGTCCAGGCCGCCGCCAATATGGGCGACGCCACCGGCCAGGCCGACCGCCTGACCGCCATGGCCATGCAGGACTTCGATTGCTACCTGGTCAATCCGATCAGCGTCTCCAACCTCGTCCAGGCGCTGGTGCCGGTCGCCCACAAGAAGAAACCCATCGTCAACATCGACTCGACCATCGACGCCGAACAGGCCAAGGCCGCCGGCTTTGCCGTCTCGACCTATATCGGCACCGACAATGTCGCCGCCGGCGCGCTGGCCGGCGAGGAAATGCTGAAGCTGGTGCCGAAGGGCGGCAAGGTGGCGCTGATCGCCGGCATCGTCGGCGATGTCGGTTCCAATGCCCGTATCAAGGGCTTCAAGCAGGCCGTCGAGGGCAAGCTCGAGGTCGTGGTGATGGTGAGCGC
>NZ_PNOT02000008.1 GCF_002879535.1 Mesorhizobium intechi | reverse complement strand
TGCAGCCAGTGCCGCTGTTCGGGATACGCCAGCATCGCCAGGACCGCATGGTCGATGGTTGCAGCAGTGGTGGCGAAGCCGCCCAGCAGCATGCCCCACAGCATGCTGATCAACTCCGCATCCGACAGCGTGTCAGCATCGTCGTCGTGTACGCCGACCACCATCGACACGATGTCGTTGCAGGGATCGGTGCGCTTGCGCTGTATGAGGTCGCTAAAGTAGGCCTGCACCCTGGCGCTGGCCGCGTCCGCCGCGGCGAGCTGGGGATCGCTGGCGTGTGGGCTCAGGCCTTCCAGAATGGCGCCGATGCCGGCGGCAAGCCCGAACATGTCGTCCTGGGGCATGCCGAACAGTTCGGCGAAGACCAGCATGGGCAAGGCCAGCGCGAATTCCCAATGCAGGTCCACCGCCTCCCCGCGCTCCAGCGCGGGCGCCATGCCGTCCAGGCGCGCTGCGACGATGCGCGCGATGCTCGGCCGCAGGTTGTCGATCTGGCGCATGGTGAAATCGCGCGAGATCAGCCGGCGCAGACGCGTATGCGTCGGTGGGTCCTTCATCGCTAGCGTGGACGCCAGCAGATTGAGTGACAGGCTGGTCGCCGCACGCGGGAAATAGCGCGCCAGTTCGCCCGGCGCCGGTCCCCGAAACACATCGCCCGTGGCCTTGAGCGCCCAGTAGATGTCGGCGTGGCGGCTCAACAGAAAAAGGCCCGACGCCGCACGATGCACCGGATCGTGCTCGCGCAACCACCGCATGAACGGATACGGGTCTTGGATACACGCTGGCGACGCAAGTTCGGCGAAGGCGTCCCGGCATGCTGCCGTGGTTTCTTGCACGTCCATCTTGGTTACCTGTTGGCTGGCTGATCTGACCGGCGCGTGCCAGGCGCGTTGGCAAATTGCGGAGTAGATCGCGATTCCGGGCGGCGTCCGCGCATCACCAGAGCACCGGGAACTCCTCGAACCCGCCAGTGATGATCTCCTTGCGCAACTTTAGTTCTTCGGGCGCCACGGCCAGGCGCAGCGCGGGAAAGCGCTGGAAGATCGAACCGACCACCACCTTGAGTTCCAGCCTGGCCAGCGCCATGCCGATGCAGTAGTGCGGCCCGTGCGAAAACGTCAGGTGCGGATTTTCGTCGCGTCCGATGTCGAAGGTTTCCGGGTCGTCGAAATGGCGCGGATCGAACGACGTCGCCGGCAGGCCGACCAGCACCTTGCTCTCCGCGGGAATATGCACGCCCGCGATAGTCACGTCGGTCCTCGGATAGCGCATGATGCCGTCCCAGCCCGCGCCCGGCGGGTACATGCGCAGGATTTCCTCCACCGCCTTGTCCACCAGGGATGGATCGCCGACTAGGCGTTCGCGCTGTTGCGGATGGCGGAACATGGCCAGCAGGCCGAATTCGATCTGCGCGACGGTGCTCTCGTGCCCCGCCACCAGCATCCCCGCCGCCAGGCCGATCGCCTCTTCCTCGGTCGCATTGCCCTGCTCGACCGCCGCGAGCAGATCCGTCAGCAGGTTGTCGCCCGGATCCTGGCGCTTGTCCCACATCTTGCCGCGAATGTAGGCGCGCAGTTCTTCCCAGGCCAGGCGCGACGCGCTGCGCGGGCCGCTTTCATGCTGGTGCGTCATCACCTCGTCGGACAGCCCGGCGAAAAAGGCGTGATCCTCGTAAGGCACGCCCATCAGCGCGCTGATGACCATGGCCGGCAGCGGAAAGGAGAGGTGGCGCTTCAGGTCGGCGGGCTGGGGCTGGGCCGCCAGCGTCTCGAACAGCTGCGCGGCGATCGCCTCGACCTGCTGCGCGAGCAGCTTCACCCTGCGGTTGCTGAAGGCAGGCGCCACGATCGTGCGTAACCGGGCATGCTCGCCCCCCTCATGCGAGACCAGCCRCCCCGGCGAACCGAGAATCACCGAATCCGGGGTGAATGCCGCACTCTCTAAGCGACGGAAGGGCGGAAGCTGACCGGCAGGCGCTGCGGGCAGCGAATGACGTAAGACGGCATGTAGACGACGTCCTCCGCAGCGATGGTCAGCGCCAGGTCCTCCAGCCGCCCGAACAGCGCGGGGAAGGCGCAGCGCAATTCCAGGCGCGCCAGCGCAGCGCCCAGGCAGGAATGCGGCCCCTCGCCGAATGACAAATGCGGGTTGTGCCACCGGGTGACATCGAACCTGTCGGCGCCGGGACCGAAGGCCTTTTCGTCCCGGTTCGCCGCATGGAACGCCATCAGGACGGCGTCGCCGCGGCGGACCATGCATCCGTCGATCTCCACGTCCTGGGTGGCATAGCGGAACGGCAGATTGGCCGCTGAGCTGCCCCAGCGCAGGATCTCCTCGATCGCCTGTGACCACGGAACTTGGCCGCTGCGCACCAGGTGCAGTTGCTGCGGATGCGTCAGCAATGCCAGCACGCCATTGCCGATGACGCCGGCGGTGGTCACGAAGCCCGCGGAGAGCACCATGAACAGCATGTCGATGAGCTCGGTGTCGGAAACGAGCTCGCCTTTGTCACGCGCGACGATCAGGGCCGAAGCCAGATCATCGCCGGACTGGCCCCGCTTGAGCGCGATCAGGCGACGGAAGAACTCCGGGATGCGCTGCCGCGTCTGTCGCACCTCTTCGGCTGTGGCGGAGGTGTTGGCCAGGCTGTAGGTGAGCGCGACGATCTCTTCGCGCTGTTCGTCCGGCAAACCGAACAGTTCGGCGATCACGTTGGTGGGCAGCGGAGCGGCGAACTCGCACATCAGATCGGCACTGCCGCCGCGCTGCGCCATCTCGGCCAGGAGTCGATCGACGCATTGTTCGACCCGTGGCGCCAACAAGGCGATACGACTGGGCGCGAAGCTGCTGGACAGCAGGCCGCGCAAGCGCCGGTGATCGGCGCCGTGCGCCGTGGTCATGTTGTCCACTTTGCATATCCCGATCAGCGGATGATCCTCGGGAATCTCGCCGTCCTGCAGCGCACGCCACTGTCGCCAGTCCTTGTTGAAACGCTGGTCGGAAAGCATCTGCCTGAGCGTCTGGTGACGGCCTGCCGCCCAGGTCACCACATCGCCTGGCAGCGACACTCGCGCCATCCCCCCCTGCTGCAGAATCGCGGAAGAAAGACGATCAAGTTGCGTGGGAGCCGCCGGCACACCGATCACGTCGCAATGATCGTTTTCTACGCGCATGCCAACAACTCCCCTAAGAACCATCGCGGATCCACTTCTCGGCACGGATGATCCGCGCGCGGACTTCGAAAAGTGCCCCCCCGTGTGCTTCGTCCTCAGAAGCGGTAGGTGAGACCTGCGCCTATCAACCAGGGATCGAGCTTGGCCTTGCCCGTGAGCTTGGCGCCGGCGACAGTGACGTCGAAGTCGGGCTTGAGGAAAAGCTTCTTCACGTCGAAGTTGACGCCCCAGTGCTGGTCCACCATGTAGTCGAATCCGACCTGCAGCGCGGCGCCGAATGTATTCTTGACCTTGAGATCATCGGCGCTGCCGGCTTGCTGATGATAGAAGATCGTATAGTTCACGCCGGCGCCGATATAGGGCTTGAAGGCGCCGAAATCGGTAAAATGATACTGCAATGTGAGCGTGGGCGGCAGCAGCCAAACCTTGCCGACCTTGCCCAGCCCGCCGATCGCACCTTGGCCATCGATGTTGGCATAGGTGGTGCCGAGTATGAGTTCGGTGGCGATGTTGTCCGTGAAGAAATACGAAATATCGAGTTCCGGCGTCACGGTGTTCGAATAGGAAAGACCGGAGCCGGGCACCGCATTGACATAGCCCGAATCCTCGGTGATCACCCCCAACGCACGCAGGCGGATCTGCCAGGGGCTTGGCGCTTCCGCGACGCAGGCTTCTGCCTGCGGGACGCTCGCGGCTTGATGAACATCTGCCGCGCCGGCCTGTCCCGCAACGATGAGGACGACAGCCGCTGTCATTGCCCGCGCCACGCCAATTCGCGCTCTCGCCATACTTTTCTCTCCTTGATCTTCAGAAGCGACGCACTGCGCCTTGATTGAATCCTGCTCGCATCAATCGAGATTGACGGAGCGCTCATGCGGGATAGCCCCCGCATGTGTCGTGCCAAATGAGAAAATGATTGCAAAACAATGCGGTCACTCTGATAGCGCTGTGTCTGATGTCCGACTTCGTCGAAGATCCGACAATGAGTGCAGCCGTACCCGCCCCTGGTAGCCGTTCGTCAACATCGGCCGGCAGTTCGTTGGCACGCTCGTACTCGGCTTCGAGTTTTGGCGTATTCTGCGTTCAGCGCCTTGATCGTCGCCTGCTGCTTCGCCGTCAGGCCGGGGAACGTTCCAGCCAGTTGGCGCAGTCGGAGGGCGTGACCGTAAGGCGTCTCGACCGCGACCGATCTGGGCGGGAAGTCCTTTGGCAGCATGCGCCAGCCGCCATCCGATCGGGCCCTGTAGCGGATCGCGTTCAAGACCTCGCGCAGGTCCGTCACCACGCGCCGCCCGGTCTTGGCCGCGCCCGGCAGGAACGTTGTATCCGCGACCATTCCTCATCCGTCAGATCGGAAGGGATAGCGTTTGGTCTTCTTCTCGATATCGGCCATCCGGCCACGCGTCGCTCGGGTCCACATCCCAAGCTTGAAACACGATTAATCCCGCCAATCCGCTGCCCCTGCAGCAGGCCCCTCTTCGGGCGGCAATTAATACTGCTTCGGTTTGAAATTCGCTACGAGAGAACGATATCGTTGTGACGACCGACCCGGATTGATCATCAAGTGGCCGATACCGCCGTAGAATGCGACGAAAAGGCGCGCGGCCGTTCTGAACCTCCGGGGCGGCCGCCGCGCAATCGTGCGGTGATGAAGCACACCGACGTCCTTGGCGGGCTCGATTACCTGGCGGCGGATTATCACTGGCAGGACTTCTCCAAGCACGTCCACAATGAGTATCTGATCGGCCTGATCGAGCGAGGCGTCCATGATGTCTGGTGCCGAGGTGAGGTTTGGCACGCCGGTAGCGGCACCGTCGCGACCTTCGCGCCCGGCGAACCGCATTTCGGGGGTGCTGGTGACGATCTTGGCTGGAGCCAGAAGATCTTCTACATGCCCGAAGGCCTTGTCCGGCAAGTCCTTGAGGACAGCGGCCAAAACGAACCCGGAACGATCGACTTCAAGAGCCCGTTCCAGGAGAATGCCCCAGTTGCACACGGCCTCAGCGCGTTTTGGCGCCTGCTTGAACATGGGCATAGCTCGGCACTGGAGATCGAGGAGTATCTGATCCGTTTCCTGCCCCACGTCTTCGCAGAGGCCGGCGGGTCGCGCGTTGCTGAGCCAAAATTCGTGCCGCCGAGGTTCCGCGACGTGCGTGACTTCATCCATGCCCACTTTGACGAAGTTCTGCAGCTCGCCGCCCTGGCCGCCCTCGCCGGATGCTCCAAGGCGACGTTGATCGAGGGCTTCAAGGCGCATTTCGGGTTGCCCCCCACCCGCTACCTCATCCAGGTCCGCATCGACGAGGCGCGACGGCTGCTGAGGCGAGGTCACCACGTCGCCGAGGTCGCCGTCGCGGTCGGGTTCGCGGACCAGAGCCACCTGACCCGGCACACCAAGGCGGTGCTGGGCGTGACGCCGGCGCGTTACCTCTCGGTTTGAATATCGTTCAATAAAGCGCGCGGCGAACCGTCTAGCTTGGACGCTCAATGGATGAAACGAGCGTCAAGACTATGAACGAAAGCAAGCAGACCCGCCCCCGCGGCTTCACCAGCGACAACATCGCCGGCGTCTCCCCCGAGGTGATCGCAGCCATCACCGCGTGCGCGTCGGGTCAGGCGCTTCCCTACGGCAACGATGAGCTGACGCATACCGTCGAGCGCCAGCTCGCCGAGATGTTCGAGCATGCGGTCGACGTGTTCCTCGTTTCGACGGGGTCGGCGGCGAACGCGCTGGCGCTCGCGGCGATGACGCCGCCATGGGGCAGCATCCTCTCGCACGCCGACGCACACATCAACCGCGACGAGTGCGGCGCGCCGGAGTTCTACACCGCCGGTGCGAAGTTGGTGCAGCTTCCAGGCGAGGCTGGCAAAATCGACCTCGACGCCTTGGCGGCCAATGCAACGCGCATGGCGGGCGACATCCACTCGGTCCAGCCCTCCAGCGTCAGCATCACGCAGGCGACCGAGATGGGATCGGTCTACGCGCTCGACGAGATCAAGGCCATCAGCCATATCTGCCGGTCAGCGAACCTGCCGCTCCACATGGACGGTGCTCGCTTCGCCAACGCCCTCGTCACTCTGCGCTGCTCGCCGGCCGAGATGACGTGGAAGGCCGGCGTCGACCTTGTGTCGTTTGGCGCCACGAAGAATGGAACCTTTGGGGTCGATGCGGTCGTCTCGTTCCGCGGAGATCTCGCGAGCACGATCGCCTTTCGCCGAAAGCGGGCCGGCCAGTTGAGTTCCAAGATGCGCTTCATGGCGGCGCAAATGGACGGCTATCTGAGGGACGGTGTCTGGCTTCGCAACGCGGCCCATGCCAATTCCATGGCATCGGCGCTCGCGCGGGGGTTGGCCCTGGTGCCTGGCGTGAAAATCCAGCAGCGTCCCGAGGCCAACATCCTATTCTGCCGACTTCCCACGTCCCTAATCCGAGGGCTGCTCGATATGGGATTCCGCTTCTACCATGATCGCTGGGAGCCTGGGATCGTGAGGTTCGTCACCTCTTTCGCGACGACCGAGGCCGACGTGTCCGACTTGATCGGCGCGGCAACCAGCCTCTGCGCACCGGTCGGCTCGGCTCGTGTTCCGGCTGGCGCCGAATGAGTTGTGGCGACCGTCGAGCGCTCTCGCCGCCCGTCACGGATGTCCTCTTTGCTCGACTGCAATGTCCGAGCGTTCTGGCCGCACGAGCATCTCAGGCTGTATCTTTTGTCCCAGGCTCAGACCTGCAAATTCATCTTACCTCGGCAAGGCGGCTGCACCGTACGGTTACGGAGTAACCCGGTCGCTTTTCCGTAAGAAGATCCCTCATTGGCGCAATTCACCTCAGGTCATCCGTAATCCTGCATGCCTGTAATATAT
>NZ_PNOT02000058.1 GCF_002879535.1 Mesorhizobium intechi | reverse complement strand
GTGCTGGTGGCGGCGACCGTCCAGCGCGAAGGTGTCGACGGATTGCTCCTGGCAACGATGATGGCCGGTGTCTTCCTGCTCGCCATCGGCTATCTCAGGCTTGGCACCTACATCAAATTCATTCCCTATCCAGTGACGGTCGGTTTCACCGCCGGCATTGCGATCATCATCTTCTCCGGCCAGATCGTCGAATTGTTCGGGCTGAAGCTCGCGGGGCCGGAGCCGGGCCCGCTGCTGCCGAAATTGATGGCGATCGGGCAGGCGGCCGGCACGGTAAACATCTCGGCGACGCTGGTGGCGGTGCTGACCATCGTCACCATTGTCGCGGTGAAGCGCTGGCGGCCGGGCTGGCCGGGCATGCTGATCGCCGTCGGACTTGCCTCGCTGGTGGTGGCGCTGCTGGCGTTGCCGGCTGAAACCATCGGCACGCGCTATGGCGGCATTCCCCGCAGCCTGCCGTTTCCGACGCTGCCGACGCTCGCCATGGGCAAGATCGTCGCGGTGCTGCCGGACGCCATTGCCTTCGCCCTGCTCGGCGCCATCGAATCGCTGCTGTCGGCCGTGGTCGCCGACGGCATGACCGGCCGGCGGCACCGTTCCAACTGCGAACTGGTGGCGCAGGGTTTCGCCAACATCGCATCCGCATTGTTCGGGGGCATCTGCGTCACCGGCACCATCGCCCGCACCGCCACCAATGTGCGGGCCGGCGCGCATGGGCCGGTCTCGGGCATGCTGCATTCGCTGTTCCTGCTGGTCTTCATGCTGGTGGCGGCGCCGCTGGCCAGCTACATCCCGCTTGCCGCGCTTGCCGGCGTGCTGGCGGTGGTCTGCTGGAACATGTTCGAGAAGCAGGCTTTCGCGACGTTGCTGCGCGCCTCGCGCGGCGATGCGCTGGTGCTGATGGCGACCTTCCTGATCGTCGTCTTCCGTGACCTGACCGAAGGCATCGTCGTCGGTTTCGCGCTGGGCTCGATCCTGTTCATCGACCGCATGGCCAAGTCGATCGCGGTCGAGGCGCATCTGGTGCAGGACGATGTCGCCGATAGCGTCAACGCCGCCAGCGCCTACGATGCCAGCGAGGCGAGCGACGCCGACACCGTGGTCTATCGCATCTCGGGCGCCTTCTTCTTCGGCGCCGCCTCCACGGTCGGCAGCGTGCTCGACCGCATCGCCGACCAGCGCAAGAACTTCATCCTCGACTGCTCGGCGGTGCCCTTCTTCGATTCGACGGCCGCCAATGTCATCGAAAGCGCGGCCCACAAGGCCAGGCGCGCCGGCGTGCGCTTCATCATAGCGGGCGCCTCTCCGCAGATACGGCGCACCCTGATCAACCACGGCGTCAAGCGGCCGCTGGTGACCTATGCCGCATCGATCAGCGATGCACGGACGCAACTGGCGGTTCCGCCGGCGCGTGCCGCCACGCAATAGGCAGCCAGGCGCCTCAGATGTCAGCGCCCCGTATTTCTTCGGCGTGCGCCTTCACGAGGTCGGCCATGCTGTCGAAGCGAAAATCCACCGTCGGTACATCGCCGGGATTCATCGTCGCGCCGAAGCCCTGATCCGCATGCCGGCGATAGATCCAGCACGATGTCAGGCCGCAGCGATTTGCGGGAACGTGATCGTGGAACATGCTTTCCGCGGTGTGCAGGATCTCGCGCTTCTCTATCCCGATCGTTCCGAGCTTTTCGAGCATATAGTCAAAGTTCCTGTCGGAAGGCTTGTAGGAGCCGATATCTTCCGCTGTATAGATCGCGTCGAAATCAACGCCGAGCTTCTTGTTGCTGGATGAGAAGCTCTTGTTGTCGACGTTGGAGAGGATGATCAGCTTGTAGTGCTTTTTGAGGTACCGCAAGGCTTCCGCGGAGTCGGCGAAAGCCGGCCAATCCTTCACGCTTTCGCCATACGCCACGCATTCCTCTCGAGTGACGACGACACCCCACTCCTCCGCAAGTCGCTTGTAAACGATCGCCAGGAGGTCGCGGTAGCGTTTCCCCGGCGTCCATTTCTGCTGGCTGGATTCGTGCCGGGCGTGCGCCTCCAGAATCTCGTTGCGGCTTAAGGTGCGGGCAGCCCTTTCCGTCAGCGCCTTCAGGCCGTCGATCATGCCGGACTCCCAGTCGATCAGGGTGCCGTAGCAGTCGAAGGTCAGGGCTTTGAAATCCATGAGTTTCATGAAACTACCTCCTTTGATGTGCATGGGCGAAACGACGCTGGGGTGGATCGCCATCGATCATCAGTCGATCGCCTCGGTGATCAGCCGACATGATGCTGACTGAGCTGAAAGTCCTTGGACGCTGCGCTGCCCGACGAGATGATCCAGACACCGGACAGTGTGACTGCAAGGCCGGCCACCATCGCCTTCGAAAGCGGCTCGCCGAACATCGACCAGCCCCAGAGCATCGTCACTGGTGGGCTGAGATAGATCACGCTGCTGACCTGCGAGGCCGTGTAGAGGCGCAGGCTTGCATAATACGTGCCGTAGCAGAAGAAGGTCGAGAACAGCACCAGCCAGGCGATGCCGAACCCGAAACGGGCATCGAGGGGCGGCATCAGCCCGCCATTCCATTCCGCGCAAGCGGCGAAAAGGACTGCCGCCGTCAGGCATTGAATGCACAGGCTCTGGTGAATGGGCATATTGATCGTCCCCATCCGCTTCTGCACCAGGGTTGCCAGCGCCAGAACCATCATGGAAGCGACTGTCAGCAGATATGCCCAGGCCGGCGCCGTCCCGAGGCTCAGGCTGTCCAGCGAGACGATGAGAACGCCCGCCGCTCCGAGGGCCGTTCCGATCCATTGCCTCCCGGTCAGTCGGTGTCCCAGAACCGGCTGCGACAAGGCTGCAATGGCGAGGGGCACAAGATCGGAAATCAGCGCGACAAGGCCGGTCGGCACGCGCTGGCCGATGGCAAGCGCGAATCCGCCGAGATAGAGGAACATCGTCGCCACGCCGAAGACCATCTGCTGGACCAGGGCGCCGGCGTTGATGCGCGCTCCGATCAGGAGAGCAAATGGCAAGAGGATCAATCCGGCCATCAGCGTCCGCCAGAACAGCACCAGCATGACATCGGCATTCTCGCTGGCGTAGCGGATGCCGACGAAGCCGGAACTCCAGCTGACGACCAGCGCCGTCGCCATCATTGGCCACACGAGGCGATGGGCTTTGGCGTGCAGGAGCGTCATGGCATCTCTTTGGTCAGGCGCCCGTGACCCGGAAGCGGATCACGGCCATTTTTGGCGCGGACTATCGACGACAGGCACGCGCCCTGCACATGACAAATTTCGATATGATCATGAAGCGGTCCAAAAACCGGCATATCAACTTGCCTGAATGACATCGGAGGATCAGAAATTGACGCGTCGGGTTGGTTTCGAGCGAGGATTGTCATGGCGGGAGTGATGAGCCGCCGACTGGATGTCGACGCCTTGCGCGCACTGGTCGCGATCGAGAAGCACGGCGGCGTCACACGCGCGGCCGAGATTCTCGGCCTGTCGCAGTCGGCCGTCAGCCACAAGATCAGGAGGCTTGAAACGAGTCTCGACTGCGAAATCCTCACCCGGAAAGCAAATGCGCCGATGTTCACCACGGCCGGACAGGATCTGCTTGGCTATGCGCGGCGCATTCTGGGCATCCATGACGAGGCGGTGCTGAGCCTGTCGAAAAGCTCTTTGCAAGGCAAGATCGCGCTGGGAATGACCGAGGATACGACCTGCACGGACCTTTCGCGCATTCTCGGCCGATTTCGCCGGCTCTACCCGGAGGTGAGCGTGCGCACGCAGGTGCGCATGAGCCTCGTGTTGCAGGAGCAGCTAAGCCAGGGGGCCCTTGATGCCGCCATCATCCAGGTCTTCCAGCACGAGGTCCGCCCCGCCGACATCCTCCTGTTCCGCGAGACGCTGCACTGGGTGAAATCGCGCGACCTGATTCTGCCGAACGGGAAGCCGGTTCCCTTTCTTTCCTTCGATGAAAATTGCTTTTACCGACGCTGGGGCATCGACGTCGGGCAGGACGAGGATACGGTGCTGGAGACCGTGTTCGAATGCTCCAGCGCAGCCGGGATCATTGCAGGCGTGACAGCGGGGCTCGGCGTCGCGCTCTTGAGTCAGCGGTACCTGCAGCCCGGCATGGAGATCGTCGACGACAAATTCCCCAAGCCTCCAGACCTGGCTTACGTCATCAGGCGCGCGCGCACCCCCAGGAACCCCGCGCTGGAGACTCTGGTCAGGGAGATCGAGGCTGAGGTCCGGCGTTACGGGACGCTTCAAATCGCCGTCTGAGCGCGACGCGCTGCGAAAGCTGGCCGGTCACCTACTCCTGAAGCGATCTCGGGCCGCTGACGAACGGGCTGCCCCTGACATAGAACCGCAGCAGGCGGTCCGCATCCTTGGTAATGCCGATCCTGATGCCCTGCCCGATCTCGCCGGCTTCTTGGCCATCCTTCGCCAGCCATAGCGGCCCTTTCCGGCAAAGGTCGAGCCCGTCGAGAGACCGATCGATCCGCAACGCCGCCGCCAGCCTTCCCGGCCCGCGCGCCAGGTCACGCAGGCGCGCGACGCCGCGATTGCGCCGCATGATGTCAATGCCTTCGAGCGGCTCGAGCGCCCGGATCAGGACGCCGGTTCCGATTCCTTCCGTCTCGCTCGAGACATTCAGCATCATGGAGATGCCATAGGCGAGATAGACATAGGCGTGGCCGCGCTCGAGGAACAGCGAGCGGTTGCGCGGGGTCATCCCCCTGAAACCATGCCCGGCGGCGTCGCCGACGACATAGGCCTCGGTCTCGACGATGCGGCCGCTGACCATGCCCTCTGGCAAATCGCGCACCACCAGCTTGCCGATGAGGAAGCGGGCGAGCGCGACCGTCTCGCCCGGCAACTCCGAACGGGCGATCGGCGGATGATCTTCGCCATGGCTCATGGCATGCGCTCGACCCATTTCGCGCGCGACGGTCCCGGCTCGAACGGGTCGCTGAAATACTGGGTCTCGCGCACCACCTTGCCGTCGAGGAACTCCATGATGCTGACCGTGTAGGATGGCCGCCCGTCATAGGTCAGGACGTATTCGGTGACCCAGAGGCCATCGGCGCCGGTGATCCGCCGCACGCTGAAGCGCTTGCGGTTGGGCTGCGCGGCGCGGGAGGACTGGATGTTGCGCCGCCCGCGGATGCGCTCGCCCGATTGCGGATAGTCGAGCACCGCATCCTCCCGGTAGATCTCATGCTCCGCCTCGAAGTCACCGGCATCGGAGGCAGCCCAGTGACGATCCAGAGCGGTGGGGATGTCCCGGTCTTCCATGGCAATGTCGTCCATCGCAATCCTCCTTGATCGTCACCGTGGATGGACCGTGGTAGCACGGTCCATCCAACGGCTGTTAGCGAGAGGTGGCACGGACCGGCCCAAGAGCGGCGGCTCTCAGTCGAGCTTCAGCGCTGCGATTTCGCCCTCGTTCATCAGCGGCACGTAGAGGATCGACTTGCCGTCGGTGCCGATGTCGGCGCTGCCTGGGTTGAAATGCGCCACCGCTTGCGGGGCGCCGCCGGCCTTGTAGCGGTAGAGCGTGCCGGTCATGTAGGCGGTGGCATAGATGGTGTCGCCGATAGCGATGACGCCGTCGAGGTCGGCGAAATTCTGCGCGCCTGGCAGCGGCGAGATCGCCTTGTTGGCGAGGTCGATGGCAAGCAGCCCGCCTGGCTCGGCCGTGCTGAAGTCGGGCTTGATGCCCTTGCCCCAGGAGGCGACGATCAGCCTGTCGCCGTCGGCGAAGACGCCGTTGGGCGAAGCGAGCAGCGCATCCCTGACGAACAGTTCCGGCCGGTCGCCATCGACGCGGTAGATCGTGTCGGCCAGCATGTCGCTGACATAGACCTTGCCGGTGTGGTCCGAGGTCATGTCGTTGAGGAAGACGGCATTCGGCACCACGATGCTGGCGATCAGCCTGCCGCTGGCGAGATCGACGACGCGGATTTTGGTGATGTCGGCGACATAGAGCTTGCCGCCGGATATCGCCATGCCCTTGGGCGCGTCCATGCCGTCGGTCCAGTGCTGGGTGATCGTCTTGCCGTCGAGGGACAGCACGGAGAGATAGCCATTGCCGTCGGCAGCGCCGGGATTGCCCACGATGTTGGAGACGATGATGCGGTTGTTGGCGGCGTCGAACAGCGCCGATTCCGGCTGTTCGAGGCCCGTGGCGCGCCAGAGCTCGCCGGCCTGGGCGGCTGGCGCGGCGGCGATACCGATGGAGACGGCAAAGGCAAAGGCTGAGAGGCGGTTCATGGCTGTTCTCCTGTGATGACAGGCCAGAGCTAGGATTTTCGATACTTCTCGGAAAGCCTGAATGCCGCTAGTATCGAATATCGATACGAAACTGCCGGCAAGAGGTGCATCCCATGAACGGTCTGATCTTCGAGGCGCTGAAGCGGACGCTGAAGGCCAAGGGCGTCACCTATCGCGCGCTTGCCGAACGCATGGGCGTTTCCGAGCCGACGGTGAAGCGCATCTTCCACGAGCGCAACTGCAAGCTCGACCGGCTTGTGGAGATCTGCACGGCCGCCGGCGTCGAGCTGGAGAACGTGCTAGGCTCGATGAGCCGCGGGCCGGGGCCGGTCAACCACATCGCGCCCGAGATCGAACGCCGGCTCGCCGGCCGGCCGGCGCTGCTGTTCATCTTCGTCATGTTGTCGGAAAAGTTCACGCCCGAAGGCATCATGCGTTCGCAAGGCCTGAGCGAGGCCTCGATGTTCCTCTACCTGCGCGACCTCGAGGAACTCGGCCTGATCGCGCTCGGCCGGGGTCTCACGGCAAGACTATTGGTCGAAACGCCGATCCAGTGGAATTTCGAAGGGCCGCTGAGGCCGCTGTTCGAGATGACCAACAAGAATTTCATCGGCTGGGCCATCACCCATATCGACAAGGAGGCGACTTTCGTCAGCTTCTCCAGGCGCATGCGGCCGGAGACGGCGCAGATGGTGCGGCGCGAGGCGGAGGAGTTGGCCGAGCGCGCCAAGCTGCTCGCCCATCACGACCAGCATACGACGCCCGAGGATGGGCTCACCGGCTACAAATTCACCTTTGCCTTCGGGGCGACGCCGTTTCCCGCGATCATGCCGATCGGCTCGCACCCGCGAGATGCCGGTGCAACGCCGCCCGAGCAGCCCGCCGCGAAAGGACGGCGCCCCCTTCCAGCTTGAATGCTATTCCGCCGCCTTCGTCTCGGCGGCCTTGTCGTCCCAGACCATCTGCCGGTAGTCGAAACCATATTCCAGCGTCGGCTTGACGATGCGGAAAAACGGCGACAGGTCGAAGTCGCGCGGCGTGTAGAGCGAGTGGTGGCGAATATGCAGGATTTCCTTGCGCATATAGGCCGATTGCGCCGAAGCGCGGCCGGGCGCGCGGGTGATCTCGGGCAGGATCGGATAGCGGATCTGGCCATAGGCCTCGGCGATGAGCGAGGAGCAGATGGCCCGCGTCGGGTCGCCGGAGCCGAAGGCCAGCATGCGGCGGCGCCAACGCACCGGCACCGGCGGCGTCGGGAAGAAGTAGCGCAACATGTCGAATATGTTCTTGAGGTCGTATTTCAGGCCGAGCTTGCCGATCATGAAGGCGACGACATGGTCGCGGTCCTCCGGAGTCAGCCCGCTCGCCCGGCAGATGCGGGTGTTGTAGGTGCGGTAGCGCGACAGGGGTACCGCCACGCAGCCTTCGGCGAGCGTTACCTCGATCAGCCGCCGCCGCTCGGTTCCGTCCTCCGGTTCGGCCAGCGCGTCGCCGACATAGAAGGCAGCATGCGACCATGTCGACTGGGTGAGGTATTTGATCGCCGCCGAAATCTTCTGGTTGCCCTCGATCAGCAGGATGTCGCCCGGCTCCAGCGTGCGGCGCAGCGTCTCGGCGTCGGATGGGGTATAGGGCTCATAGCCGGACGATTCCTGCTGCAGCCGGCCGGCAAGCCAGCGGCCAAGTCGATCCAGAAGCGTGTCGCCGGGCTCGGTCATGGTGGAGCGTGACTAGCACGGGCCGGCGGGGGAGTGCCAGCGGCCCCGCCGTTTGGTCAGCCGGCGGAAGCGTTCGTCTCGTCATGCGGCGTCGGGCTGGCCAGGTCGTCGCGTGCCTTGCGGGCCAGCTTGCGTGTCGAGCGCTTGGGGCTGTCGCCGAACAGTTCGGCCGCCTCGGCAAGGCAGGACTTCCGCAACTGCTTCTCCGAGCGCTTCAAGAGCTTGCCGAGAAGCTTTGTGTCCTCGCGCGGCCCCAGCGGCTCGTCCTCCGCCTCGAGCCGGGCGCGCATGACGAACAGGTCATGCAGTTCGCCGAGCCGCTCGCCCAGTTCATCGACAGCCTTGCGCCGCGCCTTGATCGGCGTCGGCCACAGCCTGCCCAGCAGGGACAGGTGCATGCCATGCGTCTTGGCGGCCTTGCGCAAATCATGGAAATCATTGGCTTCGCCGCGCGCGCCGGCCCTGTCGAGCGCCTTTTTGGCGCGACGCAGAATGACGCGTGCGCCTTCGGCAAGCACGTCGGCCGCCTGTTCCGGCTGGTCGGGCAAGACGAGGCTTTCGATCCGCTTCATGCCGTCTTCGCAGGCAGCGGTCGCCGCGCCGATCGCCGCTTCCAGGCCGGCGCCGCCATGCAAATCTTGCTGGCGGGCGACCAGCCTGTCGCGCACGGCGTCGAGCCCGCCATCGGCGCTCTCCTTGGGAGCAGCCGCCGCCAGCCGGTCGAGGGTCTCGATCAGCGCCGTTGCCTCGCGGGGGGCCGCGAGCAGCGCCGCCACGTTGCGATAGCATTGGTTCTCGGTCGCGCAGAATGTTTCGTCACCGGAATGAACCAGTCGCAGCAGGGCACGCGCGCTCTTCAGCCGCTTGCGACATTTGTGCAGCCCCTGTTCCGGCCGGCTGCGCGCCGCATCCAGATGCCGGAGCGCCTTGCCGATTTCCTCGGCAAGGATGCGCCGGACCTCGCCGGTCAGCGGCAGGCGCGGGTCAATGCGAAAGCTCATGCGGCGATCTCCGGCATCCCCCCGAGGGCGAGCGACGCGTTGTAGAATTTCTGCTCGCCGGTCACTTCACGGCCGAGCCAGTCAGGCAGCATTTCGTCCGGCACATCTTCCGGAGTCTCGAGTTCGGCCACCACGAGTCCCGCGAGTGCGCCGCCAAAGACATCGACTTCATAGAGATAGCCGCGATGCCTAACATGGTGACGTGTCTTCTCGATGACACGTCCGATGGCGAAGTCCAGCATCTCCAGGGCATCCGCCAGAGGGATCGGATATTCGAATTCGTCGCGCTCGCGCACGCCGCAGCCGAATTTGAGCGTCAGCCTGGCCGAGGCGCCGTCGCTGATGCGGATGCGGACGGTTCGCCCGGGTGCGGTGGCGAGATAGAACTGGAGGATGCGGATATCCGCCTCGGCCAGCTCCCGCCATGCGGTGCTGGAGACCAGGAACTTACGCTCGACTTCCTTGCCCATGGCCGCGCACTAAAGCGTTTGGCGCGGGCGATGGCAAGACGACTCCGAAGACAAGTTGACTTTAATCAATCGATTGATTAAAGTTCGGCCATGATCAAATCGCCCGACGCCAAAATTCCGCGCCGCGAGACCTCTCCGGCCGATCTGACCCGCGCCGCACTCGTGCAGGCGGCGCTGAAACTGTTCGGCCGGCAGGGTTTCGACGGCACCTCGACCCGCGAGATCGCCGCGGAGGCACAGGCCAATATCGGCTCGATCGCCTATCATTTCGGCGGCAAGGAAGGCCTCCGCGCCGCCGCCGCCGATTATATCGTCGAGACCATCCAGGCGGTTGCCGGCCAGGCACTGGGCGCCGGCCAGGCGCCAGGCAGTGGTCAGCCCGCGCCGTCCACAGATGCGGAGGCGGCCCGCGCGCAGCTTTTCGCCGCGATAGAGGGGATCGTCGGCTTCGTTGTGGCGCAGCCGCGAGCCGGCGAGATCGTGCAGTTCCTGCTGCGCGAACTGCAGCAGCCCACCGCGGCGCTCGACCGCATCTATGACGGCGTGTTCGAGCCGACGCATCGCCGGCTATGTCATCTCTGGGAGCAGGCGACCGGCGAGCCGGCCGAAAGCGAGCGGACCCGGCTCACCGTGTTCACGCTGATCGGCCAGGTCGTCTATTTCCGCATCGGCCGCGAGGCGGTCAAGCGCCGCATGGGGTGGCACGACATCGGCGCCGCCGAGGCCGCCAAGGTCGTTGCGGTCACGACGGACAATCTCGGCGCCATACTGGCCGCCCGAATGGGATCAAAACCCGAAATGGGACCCAAACCCCCAATTGGATCAAAACGATGAGTTTCCTCTGCTCCTTGCCGCTTGCCGCTCAACTCCTCGGTGCCTGTGCGCCCGCCGCTCCACTGGCCGTCGGCTATGTCGAGGGCGACTATGTGCTGCTGGCGCCGATCGAGGTGGCGCAGGTCGAGACCGTCGCCGTCAAGCGCGGCGATCGCGTCACGCCGGGGGCTACGGTGGTGACGCTGGAAAGCGCCGACGCCAGCATCGCGGTGGCGCAAGCCGAGGCAAGCCTCGCCCAGGCGCAGGCGCAGCTCGCCGATCTGCAGGTCGGCAAGCGCCCGGAAGAGATCGCCGCACTCAAGGCCCAGGTCGACATGGCCAAGGCGCAGGCCGACGATGCCAAGCGCAAATACGACCGCGCCGCCGACCTGTTCAAGCGCGGCACCGGCACCCAGGCCGACTACGACACCGCGTCGGCGACGCTGGAGACCGCCAACGCCCAGGTCGGCCAGGCGCAGGCCAATCTCGCCGTCGGCGGCCTGCCGGCGCGGCCCGAGACGATCAAGGCCGCCGACAATCAGGTCAAGCAGGCGCAGGCAGCCCTGCAGCAGGCCAAGTGGCGGCTGTCCAAGCGCACGCTCGCGGCACCTTCGCCCGGCCGCGTCAACGACGTCATCCGCAATCCCGGCGACACGGCCGGTCCGACCGCGCCGGTCATCTCGATTCTGCCTGATGGCGCGGTCAAGCTCAGCGTCTATATACCGGAGGCCGCCTTCGCCTCGGTCAGGATCGGCAGCCTGCTCAGCGTTCATTGCGACGGCTGCGGGCCCGATGTGAAGGCACGCGTCAGCTATGTCTCGCCCGATCCCGAATTCACCCCGCCGGTGATCTATTCGCTCGAGAACCGGCAGAAGCTCGTCTATCTCGTCGAGGCACGGCCGGAGGGCGGCGCGGGCCCGCTGCAGCCCGGCCAGATTGTCGACGTCGATCTTGCGGAAGCGGCAAAATGAACGCCATCGACGTTCACGGTCTGGTCAAACGGTTCGGCGACAAGACCGTCGTCGACCATGTGACGATGTCGGTCGCCGAAGGCGAGATCGTCGGCTTCCTCGGCCCGAACGGTTCAGGCAAGACCACCACCATCCGCATCATGTGCGGCCTGCTGACGCCTGACGAAGGCGAAGGCACGGTGCTCGGCTTCAACATCCGCACCGACACGCTCAGCATCAAGCGCGAAGTCGGCTACATGACGCAGAAATTCTCGTTCTACGAGGATCTGACCATCGGTGAGAACCTCGAATTCGTGGCGCGGCTCTACCAGCTGAAACCGGTCGAGGAGTATGTCGCCAGGACGCTGGAGGAACTCGGGCTGACCACGCGCCGCAACCAGCTGGCCGGCACGCTGTCCGGCGGCTGGAAGCAGCGGCTGGCGCTTGCCGCCTGCATCATGCACAAGCCGAAATTGCTGCTGCTCGATGAGCCGACGGCGGGCGTCGACCCCAAGGCGCGGCGCGAATTCTGGGACGAGATCCATCGCCTCGCCAGCGGCGGGCTCACCGTGCTGGTCTCGACCCACTACATGGACGAAGCCGAGCGCTGCCACCGCATCAGCTACATCTCCTACGGCAAGATGCTGGCCACCGGCACCGTTGAGGAGGTGGTGAAAAACGCCGGCCTGACGACGTTCGTGGTGCAGGGTCCGCGCATGGCCAAGGTGGCCGAAGAGCTGCAGGGCCGCCCCGGCGTCGACCAGGTGGCGCCTTTCGGCGCCACACTGCATGTCGTCGGTTCCGACAGGAGGAAGCTCGAAGCAGCGCTTGCCGATGTCGAGAAGGAGCACGAGGGCGTGACCGTCGCGCCGGGCGAAACCAGCCTGGAGGATGTCTTCATCCAGTTCATGTCGGGGTCGAAGGACAATATGGCATGAACAGCGTCTTCTCCCTCGCCCGGCTCGGCGCGCTGCTCATCAAGGAATTCATCCAGATGCGCCGCGACCGCATCACATTCGCCATGATGCTCGGCGTGCCGCTGCTGCAGCTGGTTCTGTTCGGCTTTGCCATCAACAACGATCCGAAGGGCTTGCCGACGGCGCTGGTGGCGATGAGCAACGACCAGTATACGCGCGCCATGGTCTCGGCGCTGCAGGTGACGGGCTACTACCATTTCGACCATGTTACCGAGAGCGCCGAAGAGGCGGAGTTCCTGATGGCGCGCGGCGACGTCTCCTTCGTCGTCACCATCCCGGCCGACTTCGCCAGCCGAGTCGAGCGTGGCGACAATCCGCAGATCCTGATCGAGGCCGACGCGACCGATCCCTCCGCCGCGAGCGGCGCCATTTCCACGCTGAGCACGGTGGCGAGCCAGGCGCTGCTGCGCGCCCAGGGCATGCAGGCGGCGGCCGCGGAGAACGCCAGGCAGCAGCTGCAGGTGGTGGTGCACCATCGCTACAACCCGGAAGGCGTTTCGCAATACAACATCGTGCCCGGCCTGCTCGGCGTCATCCTGCAGATGACCATGGTGATGATGACGGCCATGGCGCTGACCCGCGAAACCGAGCGCGGCACCATGGAGAACCTGCTCGCCATGCCGTCCAGTCCGGCCGAGATCATGCTGGGCAAGGTGCTGCCCTTCCTCGTCGTCGGCGCGGTGCAGGTCGCGGTGGTGCTGGTGGCGGCAAAGCTTCTGTTCGATATCCCTTTCGTCGGCAGCCTGACGCTGCTGTTGTCGTCGGTGCTTGTCTTCGTGCTGTCGCTGGTGCTGCTCGGCTACACCATCTCGACCATGGCCCGCTCGCAGATGCAGGCCATGCAGCTCACCTTCTTTTTCTTCCTGCCGTCGCTGCTGTTGTCGGGCTTCATGTTCCCCTATCGCGGCATGCCGGGCTGGGCTCAGGCGTTGGGCGAGATCTTCCCCCTGACGCATTTCCTGCGCATCACCCGCGCGGTGATGCTGAAGGGCGCCGACTTCCATGCCATCGCCACCGAGATCGGTTGGCTGGCCGTGTTCGTGCTGGTGTTCGCGGGCACCGCGCTGCTGCGGTTCAGGCGCACGCTGGACTGACCGGCGCTCGCAAGGAGGTCGCCGAAAAAGCCACGCTACGTGCGGGCCAATGGATTGGATGGCGGTAGCGGGGACAAGGCAATCAAGCGGCCGCCATGATCGCGGCATAGGTGCCGAAATCGACATTGCCGCCGGACAGCACCACGGCGACACTTTTGCCTGATAGCTCGATCTCGCCCGACGACAGTGCCGCCAGCGCCACGCAGCCGCCCGGCTCGACGACCAGCTTGAGATAGGCCATGGCATCGCGCATCGCCTGCGCGGTTGCCTTGTCGGAGACGGCGATGGCGCCGGCGAGGTTTTTGCGATTGATTTCGAAGGTGATGACGCCCGGCTCGGCGGTCAGGATCGCATCGCAGATGGAGCTGTAACCCGGTTCGTTCGAAATCCTTGCGCCGGCGGCGAGCGAGCGGCGCGTGTCGTCGAAATGCTCGGGCTCGACCGCCCAGACCGCGGTCCCTGGCGAGGCATCCTTGACCGCCAGCGAAATGCCGCTCGACAGGCCGCCGCCGCCGCAGGGAATGACGACGGCGTCGAGGCTGACGCCGAGGGCGCTGGCCTGCCGCATGAGTTCAAGGCCGATCGTGCCTTGTCCGGCGATGATGGCCGGATCGTCGAACGGCGGCACCAGCACCATGCCCTTGTCGATAAAGGGGCGGACGACGGTCATGCGGTCATCGCGAAAGCGGTCGAAGGGCACCACTTCCGCCCCCATCTTGCGGACATTGCCGATCTTCATCGCCGGCGCGTCCGCCGGCATGGCGATGACCGCCTTGACGCCGAACATGGCGGCCGAAGCGGCGACGCCTTGCGCGTGATTGCCCGAGGAGAAGGCGACGACGCCACGGCTGCGCTCTTCCTCGCTCAGCGACGACAGCTTGTTGTAGGCGCCGCGGAACTTGAACGAACCGGTGCGCTGCAACGTCTCCGGCTTGAACAGGACGCGGCCGCCGAGGCGCTTGTTCAGCTCGGCCGATTCGATCAACGGCGTTTCGACGATCAGGCCGGAAAGCCGCGCCGCGGCGGCGTGGATGTCGGCGATGCCGGGAGGGGTGGTCATGCGAGGTCCAACAAGAGAGACAATCTCTTCCCATGATGCCTGCAAAGGCACGTGGCGCACCAATGAAAAAATGTGACCGTTACAAAGTTTGTCGGGCATGGACCGGGGGGCACTGTCACGCCGTCCCGGCAGTCCACCGACATCTCGCCGGTTTCATCCAAGCAACGTCCGCTGCCGCTTGGTTCCGCCCAGCTTGCGCCAATTGTTGAAACGGTGGGTGGCGGCGGCAAACGAGATCTTCATCTGCTGGGCCACCGAATAGCGCGATTTGCCTTCGTCGAACATGCGGTAGCAGCACTCCACCCCTTCCTCGGTCAGCTTGCCGTCCGGGGCCTTGTTGTGCGGGTTGGCGGGGTCGAATTTCTCGATCTGCTGCTCGACCAGGCCTTTCAGGCGCTGCAGGTCGGCCTCGATGCTGGCGATGAGATCGAGAACGGGTTTCGGGTCGAAATGCTGAGGGTGCGGCTTCGTCATGCGGGGATCCTCGTTCCTGTTTTAGGTTCAGCTATATAGGTGAATCTTCGCCAATAAAGAAGAAGCGGGGCCGCTCGAGCGCTTCAACAATTCTTGAGCCGTGACCCCAGCGCGATTGACCCGGAGCACGGCAGACCCTAGTTTAGAACAATTCTAAACTAGGGTCTTTTCCTCATGCTTTCCCGTGTTTTCGGCTTCGGCCGCCGCCCCTTCGATTCGCTCTCCGAACAGGAAATCCTGGCGCTGGCCATTTCATCCGAGGAGGATGACGGGCGCATCTACCGGGCCTATGCCGACGGGCTGGCGGAAAGCTTTCCCCAATCGGCAAAGGTGTTCGAGGAGATGGCCGAGGAAGAGGACGGTCACCGCGACTCGCTGATCGAACTTCATCGCCAGCGCTTCGGCGAGCGCATCCCGTTGATCCGGCGAGAACATGTGAAGGGCTATTACGAGCGCAAGCCCGACTGGCTGGTGAGGCCGCTCGGCATCGAGCATGTACGCAACCAGGCGGAGGCCATGGAGCGGCAGGCCTATCTGTTCTACGTCGAAGCGGCAAAGCGCACGACCGATGCCTCGACGCGAAAACTTCTCAACGACCTGGCGATAGCCGAACAGGGCCACGAGACGCTGGCGCAGCGGCTGGAGCAGAAGCACGTGCCCGGTGACGTGAAGGATGAAGAGGCCGCCGCCGAGCAGCGCCAGTTCATCCTGACTTACGTGCAGCCGGGCCTGGCCGGCCTCATGGACGGTTCGGTGTCGACGCTGGCGCCGATCTTCGCCGCTGCCTTTGCCACGCATGACACCTGGCAGACCTTCCTGGTCGGGCTTGCCGCCTCGATCGGCGCCGGCATCTCCATGGGTTTTACGGAAGTGGCTTCCGACGACGGCAAGCTCTCGGGTCGCGGCTCGCCGATAAAACGCGGCATCACCACCGGCGTCATGACATCGGCCGGCGGTCTCGGCCACGCATTGCCCTATCTCATCCCGCATTTCTGGACGGCCACCGCCGTTGCCGCGGTGGTGGTGTTCTTCGAATTGTGGGCCATCGCCTTCGTCCAGAACCGCTACATGCAGACCCCGTTCCTGCGCGCCGCCTTCCAGGTGGTGCTGGGCGGCGCGCTGGTGTTCGCGGCCGGCGTGCTGATCGGGAACGCGTGAGGGCTTCTTGCCTTCTCCCCTGTGGGAGAAGGTGGATCGGCGCGGAGCGCCGATACGGATGCGGGGTGTTCCAGCGGCGTGAGGCGCTGGTGTTCCCTGGAATCCCCCTCATCCGTCGGCTTGGGCGACACCTTCCCCCGCAAGGGGGAAGGGGGGCCTCACCCGTTCACCGCCCGGCTGTCCGCCGGCGCCTCCTCCCTTTCGGTCAGGCCATAATCCCTCACCACATGCGCAATCCGCAATCGGTAGCCGGCAAAGATGCCGCCGCGGCCTGCCTGCTGCGCCTGCCTGTGTTCTTCGGTGTTGCGCCAGGCCTTCACCGCGTCCTCGTCGCGCCAGAATGACAGCGACAGGATGCGGTTCGGATCGGCGAGGCTCTGAAAACGTTCGATCGAGATGAAGCCGTCAATGCCGTCGAGCAAGGGACGCAGGTTGGCGGCGATGGCCAGATAGGCATCGCGCCGGCCCTCCGCGGGCTGCACCTCGAAGATGACGGCGATCACGGCAGCACCAGCTTGGCGTGCGGTCCGGAGACGTGTTTCAGGAACATGCGGTCCTCCTTAAGGATGAATCGTTCTCGCTTGGCGAACTCATAGTTTGCCTTGCCAGCTGGATCGGCGGCAAGCCGGGCGCGGTAGGCTTCATAGGCCGCCAGGCTCTCGATATTGTAGGCGGCGTAGGCCGTCGTCGCCGAGCCTTCATGCGGGGCATAATAGCCGATCAGATCGGCGCCGCAGCGTGGAATGGCCTGGCCCCAATTGCGGGCATATTCCTCGAAGGCGGCCTTGCCGAATGGGTCGATCTCATAGCGGATGAAGCAGGTGATGGTCACGGTCGTCTCCTTGGGTTCCCGCATCGACGCTTCGAGCGCGGTCGAAACGTCATACGCATTGGTGTGCTAGGCATTTCCTGTCAGGAGCCGTCGTCGCTCGCGGCCCCGGCTCCTTGATCTGACCGGAGAATAGTGGCTATCTGACAGGAATGCTTCGATAGGGAACGAACTATGCGTGAAGGACCTGACATCGCCCGCATCGCCAGCCTGGTCGGCGATCCCGCCCGCGCCAACATGCTGAACGCCCTGATGGGCGGCACGGCGCTGACGGCGAGCGAACTGGCGCTTGAAGCCGGCGTGTCGCTGCCGACCGCCTCGTCGCATCTGTCGAAACTGATGGAGGGCGGGCTGCTGACCTTGGCCAGCCAGGGCAGGCACCGCTATTACGGCCTCGCCGGCCCGCAGGTGGCAGGCATGATCGAGGCCATCACCGGTGTCGCGGAGGCTGTCGGTCCGAAGCGCGTGAGGCCGGGTCCGCGTGACGGCGCCATGCGCATCGCCCGCGTCTGCTACGACCATCTCGCCGGCGAGCAGGCGGTGGCGATGCTCGACCGCCTAGTCGAGAAGGACATATTGCTGCGCGACGATAGGG
>NZ_PNOT02000198.1 GCF_002879535.1 Mesorhizobium intechi | reverse complement strand
ATGGACAAATATGTAGCATGGCTGCCCTCACCCGGTCAAGGAAAAAATTCCTAGATCGTTGAAGCCCTCGAGCTTCCGCCTCGATCAGCTCCGCGCCGCCGCCGAAACCCGAACCGGATAACCGGCTTTTCATCAGCCGGCAGCTGTGGGACCATCAGCAGAAGCTCATGGAATGATTCGCGTCGTACGGCCTTTTAGGAGAGGGCGATGGACAGACCAGCCATGGCATCCGTCTTCAGGATGCGGCATGCTCCAGCCACGGTTTCCGGTGTGCGCAGCACCGGTCAGGGTCAGGCTGATCCGATCATCCGCGTGAACTCGCTCGGCGACGCGATCCGCTTCGTCGCAAACGCCTACCCCAACTACGACATCACCGACGTCGCCGTCACCTGCGGCGATCCGTCGATCCCGCGCCTCGGCAACCTGGAGGTCAAGGAGGTGTGGCGCGAATATGGCGAGCGCCTGACGCAGGAATAGGCCGGCAGCACGAGCCGGCGCCTGCCCGGCATGCCCGGTCCAAACCGGCTCCGCGCCTGGCTTCGGATCGGAAACGCCGCTGGCGCGTTTCCCCCTTGGTCACTGGAGGGAGCAATCACCATGAACGTCGCCAATCTGCAACTCGAAGGCCTGCTGATGGCCGTCGCCTCGATCAACCACGTCCTGGTTCGCAAGGGGGTGCTGACATCGCAGGAGATCGACATCGCGCTGCGCAAGGCCGAGGCCAGCGAAACCGGCGAGGAGCGATCCAACGGCATGTCGGCGTCGAGCCGCGACGCCGTCAATTTTCCGATCCGGCTGCTGGAGCTCGCCAACCAGTGCCAGCCGGAGGCCGACATGCCGTCCTTCTCGAAACTGGCCCGCATGGTCGGCCAGATGAAGGAGCCGTATAACGATCAGATGTGAGGCCGAGGAGTCCACCGTTCTTGCGGAAACGGCGAACCGCTGCGGCGCGCGTCATGCCTTGCCCGGCCAGCCCAGGTTCAGCGCCAGCGTCCGTCCCGGCCCGTGGACGGCGGCGAAGAGCAGGCCGGCCATGAACGAAAAATGGTCGACGAAAAAGCCGAACTCGGCCTGGTTGCCCGCCCAGTGGCTGGGCCCGTGGAAGGCGAAGCCGAGGAACAGCACATAGGCCGCCGCGACCAAGGCTGCCTGAGTGAAGAAGGCGCCGCTCAGGAAACACAGCACCAGCGCCACCTCCAGGATCGCCGCACACCAGGCGAGGAGAAGCGGGAAGGGAAAGCCGGCGGCGGCGATGAAGTCCGCAGTGGCACCCATGCCCATGAACTTGAAGGTCACCGCCATCAGGAAGACGGCGGCGAAGATCAGGCGGGCGATGAGAAGGGCCGCGGTCTGCCACGGCGATTGAATGATGTCCGGCATATTGTCTCTCCAGGGTTGCATTGGATATCGACCCCAAGGACGAGCGATGCCGCGCGGTTCCGACACCGGCCCGTAATTTTTTGTCCGAAAGCGCTGCCGCGACGGACGTCGGCACAGGTCCGGCGCTCACGGACAGCAGGCCGTCGCCGCGGCTCCAACCCTTGCCGCTGCCTGCCCCGATGGCTACGCTGACAAGGGGCGCTTGATCGGTTTGCTAGGAGAGCCAGCAATGGCGACGGTCCGGTATCTCGTCAGCGATGTCGAGTTGGCGATAGAATTTTACACCAGCCATCTGGGGTTCGCGCTGCGGCAGCAGTTCGGTCCGGCGATGGCCATCTTGAAGCGTGACGACCTGACGTTCTGGCTCGCCGGCCCGATGGCGTCGGCGGCGAGGCCGATGCCGGATGGCCGCACGCCGCAGCCCGGCGGCTGGAACCGCATCGTGATCGAAGTGCGGGACCTGCCGGCGCTCGCCGCCCGGATGCGCGATGCCGGTGTGCCGTTCCGCAACGAGATCGTCGACGGCCCGGGCGGCCGCCAGATCCTTTGCGAGGACCCGTCCGGCAACGTGGTCGAGCTTTTTGAACCAAGGGCGTGATCCCTTCCGAAGCTCGTTCGGGATCACGATCTGGCTCTTCGTTGCCGCGCTTGGATCTCAGTTCGCCACCGGGGCCGGCGTGCCGAGTTCCAGAAACGGCACCGTCGAGCCGGGGATCATCGACTTCGGCAATTGCCCGTCCCACTTCTCGGCCTTGGTCAATTCGACCAGCAACGGATTGTTGGCGAGGGCGGCGGCGCGCGCCTTGATCGCTTCGGCCGTCGCCTCGCCTTCGATCTTGGTCTTGTAGGCGCTGGCCTCGGCTTCCGCCTTGACGCTGTCGGCACGGCCCTTGGCCTGGGTGACCGCGATGTCGGCCTTGATCTTTTCCTGCTGCAGGTTCTGTTCTTGCTTCTGCACTTCCACCTGCGCCGTCATCCGCGCCTCGACCGCCTGCTCATAGGCGTCGGAAAAGTCGATGTTTTCGACCTGGACGCTGTCGATCATCACCGGGCCGTCGGTCACCGACGAGATGGCGTCGGCGACATCCTTGTTGAACTTGGCGCGGTTCTGGATCACCGATACGGCGTCGTACTGGCCGAACACCGTCTTGATCTCCTGCGGCGCCTTGCGGGCGATGACCCGGTCGGCCAGCGCTTCGATCGACCCGTAATTGGTGTAGACGTTGGAGACCTCCGCCTCCGGCACGTGGAAATTGACGGTGACGCGCATATCGGCCGGCTGCTGGTCACGCGAATAGGCCTGCATGGCCGGCAGATTGCCGCAATCGCTCTGGTTCTCGCAGCCCCATTTCAACACCTGCTGGCGCAGGCTGATCTTCTCGACCCGCTGCAGCCAGGGCAGTTTGAAATGCAGGCCGGGATCGACGACCGAACTCAATGCGCCATTGGTCAACAGCACGCCACGGTCGCCCTGGTCGATCGTGTACCAGGATCCCATGACGGCACCGACCAGCGCCAGCACGATGGCCAGCGCGACAATGCCGCTGCCGATCGAGCGCGGCCCGACGGCCCCGTGCTGGAGGGCACGGTTCGAATTCCCTTGCGTGTCAGTCATTGCCACCCCCCCGTTGTCGTTGCCCGATCCCGCGATTACGCGGAATCATGCCGGCAACATTGCTAAGATGTGGAGTGCCGCGGCTGTCCGCGCCAGTAAAATCGGATTATTTCGGTTTGCCAGCCGATGCTATGATCCTCCTCCCCCCGGGGGAGAATCGAGAGGGCCAAGGCCTTGACCGTCGCCGCGTCGCGACATCCGGCGATGGGCGCCACCGATCAACAGGATTGGCGATCCCGCAACTTGTCCGTGACCAGCAAAGTGGTATTGTTAGATGCGGCTAATATACAGGCATGTCCGGTGCATCCATTTGGGGGGTAAGTTTGGGCGCGAGCGTCAGGTTCAGGACGAGGTCCTGTCTGGTCCGGTCTCCGGTCCTCGAGTGTAACGGCTGTGGCGGCACCGGGCAGGTTTTCCAGTGCCCGCGCTGGACAAGCTCCAACGGGCTTTGCTGTCCCGCCGGCACCCATCGGCGCGGCTGTCCCGGCGCCAGCGCTCCTTGCGCCGAATGCGGCGAGGCCGGTCCTCATGCCGTTGGCCCCGTCCCCGCATCGGCCTGACAGCCTGCGATCCGCGTCGGGCCGGGCTCCGGTCCGCCGTCAGCCATGGAACCAGCAGCGCCGATCGCTGTTATGTCTGATCGCGGCATCCTATATACTGATGCCCGCGACCGTGCGGCTGACAGAAAGCGAGGCACGCCATGCCCGACGACAAGACGAAGATCAAGCAGGACCGCAAGCTGGTTTCGAGCGAGGAGACCTACGAGGTCGCCGCCTTCGCGCGCAAATACGGCATCCCGCAGAGCGAAGCCCAGACCATCATCAAGCGCTACGGCCCGTCGCGCAAGAAGCTCGACAACCACATGGCCGCGCGCGGATAGACGGCGGCGGCCGCGAGCTGCTAGCATTTCGCCGGCATTTGCGCTGAAGGATGCCGCGGGCCGCATAGACCGGGTCGGGAGCACCAACCCGGTCGGCGGTACGATAAACGGGGATTTTTTCCCGGGTGCTGGCCAACGAAATGGCTAGCCATCTGTTCCGCCCGGCCCCTGGCGTGCCAGACTGACGAGAGCCAGGCCGAGGGAGGGCCGCGATCATGTCCGACATCTCACGCAGAACCGGCAGTTGCCTGTGCGGCGGCGTGCGTTTGGTCGTCACCGGCCAGCCGACACGCGTCGGCCTTTGCCACTGCAAGGACTGCCGCAAGGCCAGCGGCTCGGCCTATGCGGCCTTTGCGATATGGCCGCGCGACGCCTTCGAGACATCGGGCGAAGTCGCCTCTTACGGCACGCGCAGCTTTTGTCCGACCTGCGGCAGCCGCGTCGCCTGGGTCGGGGACGATGAAGTCGAGGTGATGTTGGGCAGCCTCGACGTCGCGCCGACCGACCTGGAGCCGCAGTATGAATTGTGGATCGGCCGCCGCGAGACCTGGCTGCACGCCTTGCCCGGCACCGAGCAATTCGAGCATGACCGGACCTATGACGGGCCAACGCCGGAAGGCGCCGCGCCGCCGTCACCGAGACCTTTGTCCGACGCCGTCGCGCACGACTGAAAATTGATCTTCCGAGCCTGGAACCCCTCCCTTGTCGACGGCGTTATCCGGCGCCCTCACGCGCACCGTCGTCCACAACCGCGGTCAGCGTCGGGCGACATGCCACGGAGATGTCAGTTGAACGACAAGATTTTTCCCCGACCGATCCGGCTGAAATTCGCCCCCGAGCGTGAACGCGTCGTGCGGAGCGCCTGGGAGGGCCTGGAATGTCTGGGCGACTGGCCTGCTGGCCGAGGCCGGCGATATCGGGCTGCGCTGCGCTGCTGTCGCGATGCGCTGGACGGCTGGATACCGCCGGAAAAGGCGATGCGGGCGATGATCGACGCCGCGCGCGAAGCCCGCGTCCTCCAATAGCGGAAACCAGAGGGCGGGAAAAACAATGGCCGATGTGATGCTGTCGACACCGGTGCGGATCAAGCCGCATGGCTCGGACACGATCCGTGAGGTGGCAACCCTCCAGGACGCCAGTGAAGTCCTGATCGACTGGCCGCATGCCAGCCGCGGTCCCTTCTACCAGGCCGCGCGCGCAAAGATCGAAGCGGCGCTGGCAAACAAGGACGGCGCGGCGCAGGCGCAGGAGGCCTTTACGGCGCTGTGCGATCATGCCGGCTTGCTGGTTCGCTAACCCCGACAAGCAGGCGGCGCCCTCGCCTTCTGTTGAGGCCATCCCTACTTTTGCGCGGGCAAATCCCCATCCACGATCGGATGAGAGGTCTCGAACCCTAAACTCTTCGGCACGATCAGCATCAGGACGATGACGATGGCGATGGAGGCAATAAACGTGGCTGTGCTGGCAATATCTCTCAACACCCCGTCCTTTCAAATTGAGTTCTTGAAAGAAACGTTTCCCGGGATACGAGGTTCCAGCGCGCGGAAATAATGCCGCCGCAGGCTTTCTACTTGGCGGGCGGTTGAGCCGGCACCTGGCCCGGCTTGATCACCGGTGTCTTGCCCTCGTCGGGCGCCGGTGTCGCCATGCCCTGGTCGCCCGTGGCCGGCGGCTTCAGCACACCGCCGCAGTCATCGAGCTTTTCGCTCAGATCGCCGCCAGATTGCTGCTGCTTGCCGCCCTGATCCGTCTCGACCCGGCATTTGTCGGCCTGCGGGGCCGCCTTGTTGGCGCCTTGCTGCTGCTCCGTCTGTGCCGCCGCCGGCACAGCCAGGGCCAGCATCAGCGACGCGATGGCCAGAGGTTTTTTCATCTGAGCCTCCTTTTGCTTTGATGGCCGCCAGCGGCCTTCCTCGCAGGGACAACGCCCAACCGCGCGAAAGGTTGGCGAACCAGGGTCGGCGCCATGCGATCGCCCGCAACCAAATCCGGCCTCCGGCCGTTGCCGGCAAGGAGGCACCACCATGTTCCGTAACTTTCAATCGATGGAAATCGATACCGGCGATGCCGGCATATTTATCCGCCGTGCGGGCAAGGGTCCGGCGCTGCTGCTCCTGCACGGTTTTCCGCAGACCCATCTGATGTGGCGCGACGTGGCACCGACCCTGGCCGAGCGGTTTACCGTCATCTGCGCCGACCTGCGCGGCTATGGCGCCAGCGCGTGCCCGTCGTCCGACAGCGCTCATGCCCCTTATGCCAAGCGGGCCATGGCCGCCGACATGGCGGCCCTGATGGCCCACCTCGGCTTTGGCAGCTTCATGGTCGCCGGCCATGATCGCGGCGGGCGGGTCGCGTACCGCATGGCGCTCGATCATCCCGGCCGCGTTGAAAAGCTTGCGGTGCTGGACATCGTCGCGACCGCCGACGCGTGGGATCGGGCCGACGCCAGACTGGCGCAGGGCTACTGGCCCTGGTCGCTGCTGGCGCAGCCCGAGCCCTTGCCGGAGTTGATGCTGGCGGGATCCGCCGAGGCGGTCGTCGACAACGCGCTCGGCGGCTGGGGATCGCCGCCATCGGCATTTCCGCGCGAGGTGCGCCAGGCCTACATCGAGGCCTTGCGCGATCCGGCCCACATCCACGCCATCTGCGAGGAATACCGCGCCGCGGCGACGCTTGACCGCGAGCATGACCATGCCGACAGGGCGGCCGGCCGGCGTATCCGCTGTCCGGTGCTGGCGCTGTGGAGCGGCCAGGGCGCGCTTGCCGACTGGTACGCGGGCGAAGGCGGGCCGCTGGCTCTTTGGCGAGGCTGGGCCGACGATGTCCGCGGCCGGGCCATGCCCGGCGGCCATTTCTTCCCGGAGGAGGCGCCGCAACAAACCGCTCAGGCATTGGCGGACTTCTTCGGCGAACCGGGCCGGGCCTAGCGGTCGACCTTGCCAGCGCCGCTGCTCGAGGGAGGAGACGCCGAATGGCTTTCGCCCTTTGTGCCCTGCGGTCGGGGTCCGAGCCGATACACAAGCCCCGCGACGATCAGCACGATCAGTGTGGCAAGGCCGGCCACTTGCCAGAGGCCAAGGCCGCAAGCGACGCCGATCGCACCGGCGAGCCACATGCCGGCGCCTGTCGTCAGCCCGTGCACCTCTCCGCGCGAAAACAGGATCGACCCGGCGGCGAGGAAAGCGACGCCTGCGGTCACCGCCTCGACCACGCGGATCGGATCGACCTTGACAGACTCCTGCGCGAACATCGGCGCGTGGACGATCTCGATGGTCAGGATACCGAAGGTGGCGGCGGCCACGCAGACCAGGATATGCGTACGCAGCCCGGCGGGACGGTTGCGCCATTCGCGCTCAAAGCCGATCACCGCGCCGTACAGCGTCGCCAGCAGCAAACGCGCGGCGATGACTGGAAACGGGGTGTAGGTCGGATGGCCAAATTCCTCGACGAGCTGTTCCATGATTTCCCTTTGAAGAGCTGCCGGCCACAACGTGAGTGACGGACGGCGGTTCCGTCCACCTGGCGGTGGACGTCGTTCTATGACTGCTGCGAAGCGGTCAAACGGTGGTGGCTATCCGGTTCCCGCAAACCGGTCAGCGAGGTTTGTCCGCATCGTCCCTGGATGGAGCGGCAGGCGGATCAGTCCTTTGCAGGCAATCCTCGAAGCGGTGGTCGCCGCCGCCGCAAAAGGAACAGCACATGGCTTCGCGGCCCTCGTTTCCGGGCCACCATTGCGGCGTTTCGTAAGGCTTCCTGCCATCGATGACCAGCAATGCGCGACGCCTGATTTGGTTTGCGCCGGCGGCCTCGCGCCGCGTCTGTTCGGCGCCATGCGCGGCCCATCGCGGAACCGGCGGACAAATCATGGGGTTTTATGGGACAATGCATTGAGCACCCGAACCAAGAGAAGCCGCCATGTCCCCTCGCCTTCCTGTCCTGTTGATGACCCTGGGCACCTTCCTCGCCGCGACCGCCGCCGCCGAGGCCCGGCCCGACAGCCGCGGCATGAGCTGCGCCGAGATCCGGGCCATGATCCAGAGCCGCCGCGCGGTGGTGTTGACCACGGGACCGAACACTTATGACCGCTATGTCAGGCAGTTCGGCAATGAATGCGACTGGCCGGAAGTGCCGATGTCGGCCTATATCCCGGCGCGCGACGGGCACTGCCCGGTCTATCGCTGCGAGGAGCCGGTCGACAACTTCCCGAATTGACGCTTCGCCGTACCAACGGCATAAATATCGGAGCTTCTCCCGCTTCGTCTAATGGTAGGACAGCGCCCTTTGAAGGCGTGAATCGTGGTTCGAGCCCATGAGCGGGAACCAGGCCCAACCAGATCGCCGGCTTCTGGAACTTCCTCCTGTCGGATATCCACCGCAATCGAGCGGCGGCAATCCAAGGCTGGCGCTGCGCGATCACACCATAGGATAACGCGGCCACGTGGTTCACGGTGCAACCGCAAGCAGTCGATTCCCCCGGCACCTAGCCACACTGCAACCCCGTGCAGGTCGCTCCGTGGCGGGCTTACCATGGGGACCAAAGTCCTATGCCCTCAGGCAAAGGTCCGATGTAACCGCTTTGGTTCCGGTATCGTCCATTGGACGTTCCGGTACTTTATCCAATCGCGATACACATCTCCTTCATTTGAATGCTTCAGTTCTACGAGGCCTGCCGCATATATGGCCAGCCGGCAGCCGCCCCAGGCCGGTTAGGCCCGGTGCGCTGCTTTCCCCAACCAGAGGTGTGCCGGGCCGCCCTCATGCCGGGGTGCAGGCCCGCGCTCTCGGCCAGAGGCGCGCGGGCCGATCGGAAAACCCGATCTTCGGCGGGATGCCCCGCCCCGCCGACAAACACAAACAATTAGATATGACTAATGTTCCAATCAACCGGCGATTTCACCTTTGATCGGATCCCATCGCGGCAAAATCGCCGTTCAATTAGCGGCAACTTAATTAGCCGTTTTGGATTTTAACGAATCGTTGACCGCGCTGTCCTATTTTGGAACAGCGCGGTCAAACCCCAACCGGACCGCGTAGGCGGCTCCGGTAACCCGGCCCCCGTTGCACAGCCGGAGCCGCCACCACACACATGTAAAATACCATCAATGGTTGAATCAACAGTTACCACGCGTGGTTTCCAGTGCGCTACCGACGCCATTTTCCAGGCGATCCCGCGGACTGGGGAACGCGTTTTTCTTTCCATCGAGAAGACCCGCAGGACCTGGCCGAGCGAACGTCCGAAGGTGCCGCCATCGTCGAGGTGAGCGCCGACATCGTGCAGGGTTGGCGCAGCCAGGGACGAGGCGTTGCGCCAACAGGAGTGCCCGGCTTCACGCGACGGTGATTGGAAAGGATGAAACCTTGCGCCGACATACGCGTTTTAGCCGGCAACCTTCTCGAGGTTCCAATGGAAACTGCGTGGTTCTCCAAGCCAGTTGTGGTTTCGGTCGGTGTGGCCGGCGCCACGCGCCACCTCTCCAATACACAGCAGGCCATCGAATTGCTGACGACGCATTGGCGCGACGCAGGCAGCCTGAAACATCAGTCCGCCCTGCGCGCCTGCCGCCGGGCGACGAGTGGCGACTTGCCTCCCGCTGCCGCCAGGGAGGCTCTGATCGAGGCCGCGCGCGAGGCGCATATACTGGTCGAGTAGGCCGCGCCGCATCACCGTTGGGGAAGTCGATGCCGAAAGGCATCTCCCTCATCACCCGGGATCGGCAAACCGGGGCGGCGATAAACCCGCGGCCCCGGTTGGGCACGACGCCCTTTTGCGGGCTATGCCCACCCGCCCCTGATTATCGCTGGTCCGGAACAGCGCGGCGATTGCAGTGCCGGTCAAAATCCAACCGTTGCCCGACGGAGAGACGACGCCAATTCCCTTCTACGGGGCATACCGGACGCTCAGCGGCCGAATCCCGGCGCTGCGTCGTCGTCGGCGTCGACGCCGGCTTGCGGCACGATGATCGATGCGAGCGGCGCATTGAGGCGCCAGCTGAGACGGCCGGGCGAGCGCTCCAGTTGAGCCGAACCGCCCAGCGACTGCGGCGCCACCCGCTGCAGGACAACGGTGCCGAACCCCTTGCGCGCGCTCTCGTCAGCCTTGTCGTCCGGGCGAGGCGTCGAAGTCTCGGTCCAGCAAAGCTGGAAGTCGCGTCCGCCCGATGCAGCGACACTGTTGGTGCCAAAGTCCTTGGCACCCAAATCCTGGGCGCCGGATTCCTGCGCGCCTGAGCTGATTGTCCAGGTGATCTTGACCTGGCCGTCTTCGCTGCCCAACGCGCCATATTTGGAGGAATTCGTGCCGAGTTCGTGGAAAGCCATGCCTAGATTCTGCACCGCATTCGACTGCAGCGTCAGGACGGGGCCGGAGAGCAGGATCTGCTCCTCGCGGCCGAAGGGTTTCAGATGTTCCTGGATCAGGTCGAACAGGCTGGCGCCGGCCCACTCCGAGGTGACGAGCAGATCATGCGAACGCGACAGCGCCATGATCCGGGCGCGGATCAATTCCTCGAACTCCAGCGGGTCGGTCGAGCGCTTGCTCGTCTCCCTGACCATCGAAAGGATGACCGCGAACTGGTTCTTGACGCGATGGTTGACCTCGCGCATCAGCAGCCTGATCCGGCGCTCGCTCTCCTTTGCGGCGGAAATGTCGCGGGCGATCTTGGAGGCGCCGACGATCTCGCCATTGGCGTTCTTGATCGGCGAAACCGTCAGCGAGACGGAGATAAGCACGCCGTCCTTGCGCCTCCGCGTCGTCTCATAACTCGCCACGCGGTGGCCACCGCGAACCTTGCTGATGATCTCGGTCTCCTCGCTCTTGAGGTGATCGGGGATGAGCATGAGGATCGACTGGCCGACGGCTTCCTCGGCGGTGTAGCCGAACATGCGTTCTGCCGCCAGGTTCCAGCTCGTGATGATGCTGGTCAAATCCTTGCTGATGATGGCATCGAAAGAGGAATCGACGATGGCCGCGAGGCGTGCGTCCGCGGTCGCGTCGTGTTTTTGGTTGTTTGCGATGTCCACCGTCGCCGCCACCATTTCGCTCATCGGCATGAGGTAGTGCGCAAGCGGATCAAGACAATCTCCCCGAGTCAATTCGCATGCCGTGTCAATTCGCATGCGCGCGCCACCGATGAAACCAGCTTCACTCCGAAGGCTGATCGCCTGTCTTGCCGTCGGGCAGCACGCCGAACTCCTGCGACTTGACGCCCTGCTCGGCCATCAGGAACCCGTCCGAGGAAAGACCGCGCCGCAACAGTTCCCGCACCGCTGCCGAGCGGCTCGGCATGCGCTTTTCGAAACGCCAGTTTTCCAGCGCCGCCAATTCGTCCGTGGTGAGCATGATCTGCAGCCGTTCCGGACGTTCCAGTTCAGCCATGTGCGCGCTCCCCGCTCAGGACTAAAATACGCTGAGTTAGTATCTAGCTCATTCGGCTTATAATTATGATAGCCCACATGACGCGTCAAGACCGGCCAGTGGGGTCTCCGCGCATCCAGCGCATGATGCGTATCAGACGCCTGATGCCCATTCCTGTAATTAAACTAACTAACTGATTTTATTTGTATATTTTGAAGATTTCACTTGCCAGACCGACACCCCGGGCGCATGCTTCAGCCTGAACGGAAAACCATTCGCATTGGGAGGTTTCGATGCGTTACGATTACTCCATGCGCTTGCGCGGCGACGTCAATTCGGCGGTCGAGAGGGCATTCAAGACGGCCGGCATCGTCAACATCACGGCGACGGCCGAGCAGGTCAGGGTCAAGAATCTGGCCGAGAACGTCGCCCTCGAGGATGTTGAATATCTGGTTCTGCGAGCTGCCCAACTGCTTGGCGCGGCGATCGAATTCGACGCTTTGGGCAATGGGTTGGCGCTGTCTGGAAACGGCATTGTCGAGGGTGAGGAACCAGCGAACGTCCCCCTCGATCTCTCCCAGCCGGCCTCGATCCAGTGATGTCGCCCTAGCGTCGCGCCCTCCGGTCGCGGCGTCCAATATCCGGACTGACGCGTGGCTCCGGCCTGGGCCTGCCTGGCGCCCTTGATCACAGTCGGTTGAGACAGCGCCGGACACCTATGGCAACTGAGCGCGTGCTCTATATGGTGCTGCAAACCGTAACCGGAGCAGCGCAACCATGACCCTCGCGACACGAAAACTCGGCGGCCAGGGATTGAGAGTCTCGGTCATCGGCCTCGGCTGCATGGGCATGAGCCAGTCCTACGGCCCGGCCGACGAGGCCGAGTCCATCGCCACGCTGCACCGCGCCATCGAACTTGGCTGCACCTTTCTCGATACCGCCGAGGTCTATGGCCCGCACACCAACGAGGCACTGCTCGGCAAGGCGCTGAAGGGCAGACGCGACCAGGTGACGATCGCCACCAAATTCGGCTTCCGCATCGAAGACGGCAAGCAGATCGGCGGCGTCGATAGCCGGCCCGAGCATATACGCGAGGTTGTGGAAGCCTCGCTAGTCCGGCTCGCCACCGACCATATCGACTTGCTTTACCAGCACCGCGTCGACCCTGGCGTGCCGATGGAGGATGTCGCCGGCGCGGTCGGCAAGCTTGTGGCCGAGGGCAAGGTGCGCTTTTTCGGCCTGTCGGAGGCAGGTAGCGCCAACATCCGCCGGGCGCATGCAGCCTTTCCCGTCTCGGCGCTGCAGAGTGAATATTCGCTGTGGGAGCGCAATCTGGAGCCGGAGATCATCCCGCTGCTCAAGGAACTCGGCATCGGCCTCGTGCCCTTCTCACCGCTCGGCCGCGGCTTCCTCACCGGCGACGTCAAGCGCGCGGAGGATTATCCGGAAGGCGACTACCGTCGCAACGACCCGCGCTACCAGGGGCGGAATTACGACGCCAATGTCGAGGCGGCCGGCACCGTGCGCGACATCGCGGCCGCCCGGGGCGTCAAGCCGGGACAGATCGCGCTGGCCTGGCTGCTCGGCAAAAGCGGCGATTTCGCTGTCGATATCGTGCCGATCCCCGGCACCAAGCGCAGGAAATACCTGGAGGAGAACATCGCCGCCGCCTCGCTGAGACTCGACGCCGCCGAAATGGCCGCGCTCGACGAGGCGCTAGCACCGGGAAAGATCGCCGGCCCGCGCTATGGCGAGCGCGGCATGGCGATGGTCGATCGGTAGCTGGGCTCCAGCACGTTCATCGCGGCATTGGATGCGGGGGCCGGTGCTTTTCCGCGCACTGCCGCTGAAGTCTATTGGTGATGGCTCAAAGGCCCCGCCTGACGATGGCAGCTGTCCGCAAACCACGAGGAACGCCAGACGGATATTCTGCCCGCAAACCGTCGGTCGCCGTCGTCAGCGGCAAGGCCCGCCACCGAGGAAGCGGCGGGCCTTGATGGGCCTGGATCACTGAATGACCTTGACGATCTTGCGTGTGGTGGGATCAACCACGACAGTTTGATTGTCCACCACGACGTAGCGGTATTTGACGTTGGGAACTTCATGGAGTTCGACGGTGTCGGGCAGAGCAGTGCCGACATTGAGTTCAACTCCGGGAAGCTTGACGGAAGCCAGCGGCTGCTTGTGCACATACTTCTTGATCACCGTTTCCTGCTCTGGCTGGATCACCACATCCTGAGCGGCGGCGGCACCGACGCCGGCGAGTAGCAAAAGTCCTGCCGCGGCAGTGGTAAGATGTATCCTCATGGTTGTCTCCTTTCCTTTTGCAAGTGCGAGTTTCCTTTGGAAGTGCGAGCCGCGACGCTGCGCGATTGACATCATTGGCAGCCGCGGGCTCTCGCCGTAACGCCATCGGATGTGGCTTGTTCCGCTAGATTTCCACCTGTCCCTTTTGCCGATTCGCCTGGAACGAAATTTTTTCGTTGAGGTTTACCCCTCGAAGGGACTGATGCTTTCGAGGAGACCTCCCATGAAGCAAATTTTGATGACCAGCATGCTCGCGCTCGGCATTGGATGCGGTGCCGCGGTGGCTCAGACCCAGCCGGCTGAAACCCAGTCTGGCGGCGACGCCAATTGCGCCGCCGGCACGGCCGACTGTCAAAAAGGCTCGAAGATGAAGATGGGCGATCAGGCCCAAGGCAAGGCAAAGGTCCAGACGGACCAGCAGGCTCAAGGCAAGCCGAAGCTCAAGACCGACGAGCAGGCTCAGGGCAAGGCCAAGGTCGAGACCGACCAGCAGGCCCAGGGCAAGGCAAACGCCACCACCGATCAGCAGGCCCAAGGCAAGGCCAAGGTCCAGACCGACCAGCAGGCTCAGGGCAAGGCAAATGCGACCACCGATCAGCAGGCGCAGGGCAAGGCCAAGGTCCAGACCGACCAGCAGGCTCAGGGCAAGGCAAATGCGACCACCGATCAGCAGGCGCAGGGCAAGGCCAAGGTCCAGACCGACCAGCAGGCTCAGGGCAAGGCCTCTGCACAGACTGATCAGGGGTCGACTGCTTCCATCAGCAATGTGACGGTCGAACAGAAGACCCAGATCACCCAGGTCATCAAGGAGACCAAGGTCGAGCCGGTGTCCACTGTCGATTTCGACATTTCAGTCGGCGTCGAGGTACCCCGGCACAAGATCCGGCTGCATCGTCTGCCCGCCCGCATAGTCAAGATCGTACCGGCCTATGAAAGCTACGAGTATTTCGTATTGGCCGACGGCCGGATCGTCATCGTCGATCCAGATACGTTGAAGGTCGTGCTTATCCTGACCTGACTTGGGCCAGGGCTTCGAACCGCCCGCCACATCAAGGTGGCGGGCGTTTGCCTGAATTCTGCAGTTGAAACAATTGGCGACGGAACCAGAATGGCTTATGCGCGCAAGCAGATTCCCGCACCGAACTTGCGGGCGGACGGAAACCCATCGTCCTTCGCCGCCTTTGCGGCAGCGACCACGTGCTGGGGGCTGCCAGGGAGTCAAAGCTGGATTTCAGCGCCTGCCTGTTCGTCGAACAAAACGGAGCAGCCTCGTGCAAGGGCCACGCTGGACAGGGCGTTTGCCACCACATCGTCCGGCGACACGAAATCGCCGGTCAGCACCCGCAACTCTTCCACGCCCTCGGCCATCGAGACAAAATTTCCGACCACTCGGTCGTGCTTGCAGGCCTCGACCACGTACAGCAGATCGACCATTTCGAAGCTGCGCATTGTTCAGCCTCCATCAAAATCGTCCCTTCCAGGACAATGAAACGCGGTGGCATGACATTGTGTTCCGGCGGGCTTGAGCTACCCCGGCTCGCCGGGCCGTTTGGCGACGAGCTTGAGGGTGAGCGGCGGCTTCCGTCGCCGGCGCGCCTGTCACGGCATCGACCCTGTCATTGGCGACGAAATCCGCGCTGATGTCATGGGAGAGCGCGTGCTGTCGGTCGAATACCGAAACATGTTCGGCGCGGCGCGCCTCGCGACGTCGGCGGCGCTCGGTTTTTCCGGCCTGATCCGAGGCTCCAGCGGTATGTGAGGTTGCGACGCCCGCCGTGCACGGCGCCCGCGGGCGTTGGAGTTTTGCCGTTGCTTGGGTTATGATCAGCTGGATGCTTCCCTCTGGAAGATGGCGGTGAAGGCATGTTGCGAACGAGCTTTTCCAGCTATTTGAGGCAAGGCCTCCTGCTCGCGCTCCTGGCCACGTTCAGCGCGCTATGGCTCGCCCAGGCCCACGCCGAGCGGCGTGCGGCCATTGTCGTCGGCAACAGCGAATATCCGTTTGCCCCGCTGACCAATCCCCGCAACGACGCCAAGCTGATCGCCAATACCTTGACCGAGCTCAAATTCGACGTCCTGCTCTTTTACGATGTCAAGAAATCGGCGGAGAAAGACCTGAACGACGCGATACGCGCGCATCTGATAGGCGCCGACATGGCGGTCTTCTATTATGCCGGCCATGCCCTGCAGTATAACGGCCAGAACCTGCTGCTCCCCGTCGATACGCGTATCTCGTCGGCCAAGGACGTCGCGGCCGACGCCATGAGGCTCAACGATCTGATCGACATCGTGAAGAACGATCCGGTCGGCGTGAAAGTCTTCATCCTCGATGCCTGCCGCAACAATCCGGTGGCCAAGGAGAAGGGGTTGCAGCAAGGCCTCGCCTACACGGAGGCCGGCAGCGGCCAGGTGCTGGTGGCCTTTGCCACCAGCGCCGGTGAGGTCGCCTATGACGGGACGGGCATCAACAGCCCCTATTCGTCGGCGCTCGCCAACGCCCTGCTCATGCCCAATCTCGATGTGTACGACACATTCCGCACGGTGCGCGGCGACGTTCGCCAGGCGACGGGCGGCTCCCAAATTCCCTGGATCACCGGCTCGATCGAAACGAAATTCGTCTTCCGGCAGGGTGACGCCGGCAAGCAGGTTGCGCAAAACGAGCACGCCGCCGAAGCGAATGGCGGCCTGACCATCGATGAGGTGTTATGGTCCTTCATCAGCGACAGCCAGAATCCGGAGGACTTCGAGCGCTTTGTGAAGGTCTTTCCGAACAGCCGCTACGCGGCCGAGGCGACGGAGAAGAGCCGCTTCAAGGTGGCTGCGTTGACCAAGCGCGGACTCTATGTCAACGGCAATTTGGTCTCCAGCTCGATCGCGGCCGCGGCGCCGGTCGAGGCGAGCGACAAGGCGCTAAGCGAGGAGTTCGTATTCCAGCAGGCCGGCGAGCGCGCCGTCAGCGAGACCTTTCGTATCTGGCCGAGCAACCTGCCCGACACGCAGCGCGGCATGCGGACGATGGTCACGGATTGCGATCTCTACGCCGCCGACCCCAACGATCCACAGCGCGCGGTGCCTGGTGTCACCAACGGGCTCGTCAACGTTCGGGACGCGTTGCGCGCCTGTGCCTTCGCACTGGCGGCCGACATCAACAATCCGCGCCTGCAGTTCCAGTTCGGCCGTGTTCTGGAAATTGCCAGGCGCTACAGCTGGGCCGAGCATTTCTACGAATTGGCCGGCAATCAGCAATACAGCGCCGCGCTCATCAACATGGGCTACATGGCGCGCGTCGGCATGGGGCGCGAGATCGACTACGGCCGCGCGTTCGACTTTTACGTTCGCGCCGCTGCGCTTGGCAACCTCAGAGCCAGGACCGACATCGGCTCCGCCTATATTGCCGGCCAGGGCGTACCAAAGCTGCCGGAGGAAGGCGTTCTTTGGTATCGTCTGGCCGCATCAAGTGGCTGGGCGAATGCGATCACCGCGCTCGGCGACGCGTACCGCCTCGGCACGGGCGTCAAGCAAGACTACGTCCAGGCGGCCTCCTTGTATTCAGCAGCAGCCGATACCGGCCAGATCGATGCGATGGCAAATCTGGGACAGGCGTATCTCGCGGGCGAAGGCGTGAAAAAGGACGTACCGCGGGGACTGGACCTGTTGCAGCGCGCAAACGACATGGGCAACAGGTACGCGCCCTATTTTATGGCGCAGCTGTATCTGAAAGGCGACCGCAAGCTACCTGCCGATCCTCGCCGCGCCTTGACCCTCCTTGAGCTTTCGGCGAACCGGGGAAACGAGTACGCCTACGTCCGTCTCGCCTGGGGGCATCGCGACGGGGTATTCACCGGCAAGCCTGACCTGCGCCGAGCCTATTTCGACGCCTCGCTCGCCGCGAGGCTTCGGGCCGATCAGGGAGAACAGGCGAAGGCAGAGATAGCCAAGAAGATAGACCCCGCGACTCGAAAAGAAATAGACGGAGAAGTCGAACTATACATCAAACAGAATGGCCCGTAACGCGCGATAGCCGCCGCGCCATATTCGAAACGATTTTGCTATACGACGAGGAAAGTCTCTATATCTTCTTGCAGCACAACCGGATATCAAAGATCACTCCGGCAAAACTGGGCCGAAAAAGACGGTGGATCAATAGTGCGAATCGCCGTGCGTCGGGCTCGCTTTGTCGCGTCGAGGCGCACTTACCTTCGTTACCTTCGTTACCTTGGTTACCTTGGTGACCTTGGTGACCTTGGCGCACCGTCCATCCTTCAGCGAAAAACCGAAATCGCACAGGATGGGCCTTCCTGCGATCGTCCAGCATCCGCTCAGCATGACTGAGGTCGAAACCAAGGCGGCGGCCGAAGCCATCTTTGCCAGCAGCAATCTTGCCATTTGCGTCGCTCCAGCCTCGGCCAAAACGGCCGCGGTATCGCACCAGGACTTCCAACGTCACGCCGTAACAAGAAAATACGCCTACTTCCCCATAGTCAAGGGGAACGCAGGCGAGTGTACCAGCCCTGCTTGGTGACGGACTGCCCGCCGAGTTTGGCGAAGACATGTAACCGGAGTGTGCCGCCGTTGCGGGGCTTTCTCGCCATGGCCGCAAAGGTTGCAGCGCAACGACAATGTGCCGGCATCACCGGCGCGGCGCATCGACCTGAAACGTTTGACACGTACAAATCGCCATTGGTAGATTCCTGCATCCTTCATGTGAGCGCCATTCAGATGAGAAAGCTCAAGGAACTCTTCCTTCGAAAGGATAAGCAGGACCCAGGAGATGAAGCTCCGGGTGATATTTATGTATACAAATCCAAGGAAGAAATTTCGACAATTATCGTTACGACATTAGGTGTCAATCCTGATTTCCTCGAAGAAATCATTGTTACGACCAAGCGCAAGCTTTCAGGAAAGAGCGACCGGCTCATCTATCTGACCGACAATTCGGACTTCACGATATTCCGCCGTCACGGTGTGATTTTCGAATATCTGCCTCCATTGGCTGAGCAACGGCTGCACGCAGCCGACATGCCCTGGCAGGCTTATTTGCAGGAGCGCTGGGGGCTCCTTCTTGCAAAATGGCGCCCCCGCCGTGTCCTGGCTTACGGCACGACCATCGACAGTTTCCTGGCGGCGGCACCGACTGCATCCATCCCCAACGCCGCCGACGTGCCCAGATCATGAGGCTGGACATTCTATTTGTCGCTGATGTCCGCTTCGAAGGCGGCACCTCCACGGCGCTCGCCGTGGAAATCCGTGCGGCCGCCCGCGCGGGTTTCAAGACCGGCTTGCTTGCCGTGAAGGGACCATTGCTGCGTCACCCCTACCCGATGCATCCGGACTTGCGGGCACTCGTTGATGGCGGTGCGACAGAACGGATCGACCCGGAGACGAAAGTCGACGCCGACCTCGTCCTGGCGCATCATCCGGCGATAATGTCCAACCGCTTCACCAGGCGGACCGGCATCCGGACCGAACGCATGGTCATGGTTCTCCATCATCCCATGGTCGACCGGCGGGGCAAACTGCAGTACGACCTCGCGCGCGTCGTAAGCAATTGCCATTGGGCGTTTGGCGTCAAGGTCTGGCTCGCCCCCGTCAGCGCCGTCGTTCGGGACGCCTTGCCCCGCCATTTGCCTGAGGACGCGGACCTCCTGCCTGAAGACTGGACCAATCTGATCGATCTCGACGACTGGCCTCGCAGGCCGGACGGCCCCCCGCACAATCCGGTCATCATCGGCCGCCATGCCCGCCCGGATAAATTGAAATGGCCGAGCAGGACCACCGACGCGCTGCGTATCTATCCCGCCGACGCAAGCCGCTACAGCATCCGGATCCTGGGCGGCGGCCCCTTCCTCCAGCAACTCTATGGTCCGCTGCCGGCCAACTGGGAAACAATGCCCTTTGCATGGACCGGCATTCCCGGGTTTCTCCAAGGGCTGGATTTCTATGTCTACTACCACAGCGATTCCTGGTCGGAGGCCTTTGGCCGCACGATCCTCGAAGCGCTCGCGGTAGGTCTCGTCACGATTCTGCCCGCGCACTTCCAGCCATTGTTCGGTGACGCAGCAGTCTATGCAGCGCCCAGAGATGTTGAGCGCGTCATCGGCAAGTTCGCCACCGACGCGGACGCCTACGCACAACAATCGGCCTTGGCCAGGGAGTTCGTTGCCCGTCACCATTCCGCCAAGCTGTTTCCGCAACGCCTTGAGAGGCTGTTCAACATTTCCCGGCCACGGGATGCGGCGGGCGTGCGCGCGTCCGCGACCCGGCCTCTGCCGATACGTCAGGTGCTGTTTGCATCGTCCAACGGCATCGGAATGGGGCATCTCGCGCAGCAGATGGCTGTCGCCCAGCGGCTGCCGCGAGGGCTGAAGCCGGTCTTTGCGACAATGTCCTACGCCTTGAAAATTGCAGCCGAGCAGGGGTATCACGCTCACTTCCTGCCCCATCACCGCGGCATCGATGCCGCGCCCAAGGACTGGAACGACGTGCTCGCCGAAGAGCTGTTCGACCTGATCAGTCATCTGCGTCCCGCGGTATTTGCCTATGACGCCACGGCTGTCTTCGACGGCGTCGTCGCGGCCCTGGCCATGGAACCCAACCTGTTCTCGATCTGGGTACGTCGACCGATGTGGCGGGAATCGCACCGCCCGTTCCTTGAGATGGCGGACGCATTCGACGCTGTGATCGAGCCTGGTGAACTGGCCGATGAATTCGATCACGGCCCCACGTCGGAAGTGCGCGATAAGGTTCTGTTGGTTCCGCCGGTGCTGTTGCTGGAGCCAAACCAGCGCCTGGACAGGGCCGCCGCGCGCAACGTCCTCGAAATACCCGATGGCACGACCGTCGTCGCCCTGCAACTCGGCTCCGGCAGCAATTTCGACATGCGCGGCGTCCGCAACGGCGTTCTCAAGGCCCTGTTAGACCGTCCCGACACGCTGGTGCTGGACATCCGCTCGCCGATCCGCGCCGATTTCGAGTCAGACGATCCGGTCGGCCCGAGGCATCGCATCGTCGAGCTGTTCCCGAGTTTCCGCTACAGCCGCGCATTCGACGCCGCGGTCGTCGCGCCTGGCTACAACACGTTTCATGAGAACATCCTTGGCGCGGTGCCGACCTTGTTCGTGCCCAACGAGAGCGAGGACATGGACCTGCAGCTCAACCGCGCCCGCTGGGCAGAGCTTGGCGGTTTTGGCCTGCTGATGCGGCGCGACCATGACCTCCCACATGTTGACCGCTTCATCGAACAGCTGCTCGACCCCACCGAGCGCGAAGGAATGGCGGCGCGCTGCGAGGCGGTCCCCTGGACCAACGGCGCCGACGTCATCGCGAACTATATCGAAGACCATGCCAGGATGGTCCGAACTGACTGGGACATCACCAGGGATAGCTGATGTGGCGCCGAGCAACACGTTGGCGATCCTTCAAACCAGGTCCGCGCCAGCATCCCCCGGCATGGCCGAGGCCCGCCGACAACCAGAGCTCAGATGTGAGGATCGTCGAGAATGCGAGCGAGCGTGCTGCGCCCCAGCGCACTCATGGCGGGATTGGTGCGGCGGTAATACCAGACGAGGCCCATGGCCTGCTGGAATGCCCAGGCGGCACCGCGCTTCCATGAGAGGTCCCCGACCTGAAGGTCGCGCTGAAAGATCGCCCTTCGCTCGCGGTCCAGAAGATGCCACGCGGCCACCAGGTCCAGCGACGGATCGGCCGGCCCGAAACTGCCGCCATCAAGCACGCCGGCGAGACGCTCGCCCCGAACGAGAAGGTTTGCCGGGATAAGGTCCTTGTGACTCATCACGACAGGCCCCGTGGCGGGCAATTCCCGCAACCGAGCCCACAAATCGCGCAGTCGAGCCACATCGAGCAGGCCTTCGCTGTGTTCGAAGCAAACAGCCATCCAATCGTCATGATCGGGCAGATGTCCGCCACGTCCCTGCCCGTCGAAGCGCCGGCCTCGTGTGTCCGCCCGGCGCAACGATGCCACGAGGCGTGCAAGGTCAAGGGCGAACGTCGTCGATCCGCTTAGCCCGTGCGGCGTGGCGACCTCGCCTTCGACCCATGTCTGCAATGTCCATGGCATTGGATATCGAGGGCCGGGCTCGCCGAGCCCGATCGGTTGCGGCGTCGCAAACAAGCAATGTTCTCCAAACTCGACCATGGCAGCGGCCTCCGACCGAAGCATATCGGCGCATTCGGCCGGGTTCATCGCCCGCAGCGGGAACCGCGCGGCGCTCTTCGAGCCAACGCGGAAGATGGCGTTGACGGTTCCCGACGATCCGATCCAGGTGATGTCCTCATGACGATACCGGGGAAACTGATCGCGGATCATCTGGCGGGCGATATCGATGTCGATATTCACCTGATCGTCATGCATCATGGGTTCTCGTCCTGCCGAGTTCGATCCGCTGGCGCCGACGACCGGGATACGGTGTAAAGCCACGATAAGCGCCTTTACCGGCAGGTCGAACCAGCGATCGGCTTCCGCCCCTAGCCCGCCGCCGCGGCCGGCACTTTCCGTGGCGTAGCGCGCGGCCGGCGCATGCGCCGCTTGGCGACGAGCTTCAGCGCCACCGGCGGCTCGTTCGACAGCGCGCCGGTCACGGCGTCGACCATGCCGTGGGCGACGAAATCCGCGTTGATGTCCTGGGCCAGCTTGGCCGCCGCTTCCTCGTCCCCATTGCCGTTTTCCGACCAGAATACGATGCCCACCCGAAGCGCCGCCTTCGCGCGCTTCAGCCGCCGAACCAGGAAGCGGGCGTGCTTGACGGAATCGCGATTCAGGAAGCCGACCACCACCGTGTCGACAGCATCGAGTTCGAGGCGGCGGATGCTGGCGGGTTCCATGTCGGCAAAGCCGGCCTTCGACGCGGCCGCCCCCTGGACCTCCAGCACCTGCGCCAGCATCGCGGCGGCGGCATCGTCGAGTTCGCCGCGCCCGCCGGCGCAAAGCACCGACATGCCGGTGCCGTCGGGCAGTTCGGCCTCGTCCTCTTCGGCCGCGTCGCGAGGTTCGCCCTCTGCCTCGGCGACGTGCGGCGCATCGTCCCCGTCGGCCTCCTCTTTCGCATCGTCTTCGAGATTGGCCACCAGCGTCAGGGCACTGGCCGCCACTTGCCGTCGCTGCAGGTCGCCCATGACGCCGCGCACGCGGTCGCGCTCGCCCAAGAGAAGGGCCGGAATGGCGACCTTGTCGTAGAATTCGACCAGGTATTTTTCCTCCAGCATTTCCTCCGCGTGATCGGTGGCCTCGTCCGGGTCGCCGGCCAGGAGCCGCTGGTAGAGCCGCGCATGCGGTTCCAGCACCGGCTCGTTGCCGAACAGCACGTCGAGGAATTCAAACTGCGGCACATGCCTGCCCAGCACCACGAGGCAGACGGTGAGCGGCGTCGACAGCACGAGCCCGAGCGGACCCCACAGCCATGTCCAGAAGATCGCCGCGACGATGATCGCCAGCGGCGACAGTCCGGTACGCGAGCCGTAGAGCCAGGGCTCGACGACATTGCCGGTGACCAGTTCCATGACCACGAACAGGGCCGCCGTCCACAACACGAGCGACCAGCCGGGCGCCACGGCCAGCGCCAGGAACAGCGGCAAAAGCATGCCGATGGCCGGACCGATATAGGGAACGAACCGCAGCGCCAGCGCCAGCAGCCCCCACAACAGGGCATTGGGAATGCCGAGGATCCACAGCCCGATGGCAATCGGAATGGCGTAGACGATGTTGACCACCAATTGCATGAGCAGGTATCGGCCCACGCGCTTGGCTGCATCCTGAAGCGCCTCGGTGGTGCGGTGAAGGTCGCCATAGCCGACAAGCCGGATGAACCGGTCGCGCAAATCCTCGCGCTCGAGCAGCATGAAGATGACGACGACGATGATCAGTCCGGCCGATCCCAGCGGGCTGATCAGCGGACCGACTATGTTCTGCAGGACCTCGAGCGGCCTTTCCCGCGCGACGATCTCGACCGGCACCGGTTCGCGCGGCGGCTTGTCGGGAGTGGCGGCCGGCAGCGTGGCGTCCTGCCTGTCTATCTCCTGGCCGACACGCTCGACCACGTCGCTCAATCTGGCGATGATCCCGCCGCCGACGCCGGTCTCCTTGAGCGACCGGATCTTGGCCAGGATGTTGGTCTGGTAGACCGGAATGTTCTGCGCCAGTTCGCTGACCTGCGTGGCGATGATGAAGCTGAACAGGGCAAGGGCCGCGAATGCGCCCAGCACACTGGCGATGACGGCGGCGGTCCGGGGAATGCCGACCCGTTTGAGCGCTGAAACCAAGGGCGCCAGCGCAAAGGTCAAAAGCAGCGCGATCGCGATCGGCAGGAACACCTCGCGGCCGAAATACAGTGCCGCCACCGTCGTCACGGTGGTCGCCACATTGGGCAATGCGGTTCGCGGACGGGGCGCGGCGGCCGAAAGAATATCGTCCAGCCCATGCGTCCCGGACGCCGTCTCGTTTCGACGATTGGCCGCCACTTGATGCCTCTCCCCCTGCCAGCGGCCATGGTCCGATATATTGAGCCGGCGTGCAACATTCGCGGGCGGACCGCTGGTCACCCTTCAATTCCGTGCGGGCCGGTATGTTCCCTGCGACCCGAGGCAATGGCGAGAAGTGCTGTTGTCGGCTCGTCGGGATCCACGTTGCAGGGCGGGCGGCAACCCTGGCGTGACGCTGCACGGAGCCGGTCAGCGCGCCGCATGCCTTGCCAGCGCGTGCTCGATCAGCACGTCGATCACCTTGCTGTAGCCGATGCCGGCCGCCGCGAGCGCCTTGGCGTACATCGAGATGTCGGTGAAGCCGGGCAGCGTGTTGACCTCGTTGACCAGCAGCGAGCCGTCGGCGCGCAGGAAGAAGTCGACGCGTGCCATGGCCTCGCAGCCGAGCGCCCGGAAAGCCCGCGCCGCCATCTCGCTCGTCCTGGCAACGACATCCACGGGGACATTGGCGGGCACCTTCACCACCGCGCCGTCGGCGTCGAAATACTTCGCTTCGTAGGTGTAGAAACCATGCTTGTCGGCCGGAATGATCTCGCCGGGCGGCGATACCGTCAGCGAGCCGTCGGCCCGCTCCAGCACCGAGCACTCGATCTCGCGGCCGTCGACGAACTCTTCGATCAGCGCCTTGCTGTCATAGCGCAAAGCCGTTTCGACGGCCTGCCCGAAGCCATCCCTGTCATGCACCTTGCTCACCCCGAAGGACGAGCCCTGGCGCGCCGGCTTGGCGAAGAAAGGCAACCCGAGCGCCCCGGCAATTTCCTGGAACGAACCGACATCGCCGCGTCGCACGGTGACCGAGCGGGCGACGGCAAGCCCCGCCTCGCGCAGCAGCCGCTTGGCGACATCCTTGTCCATCGCGGCGGCGGAAGCCAGGATGCCGCAACCGACATAGGCGACGTCGGCGACCTCGGCATAGCCTTGCACCGAACCGTCCTCGCCGAACGGCCCATGCAGCACGGGAAAGACGACATCGACGGGGTCGGGCTGTTCGCCATTCTTGGCGAGAGCCACCAGCCGGCCCCTGCCGCCGGGCAGCAGGGCGACCTCCACGCCATCCTCCGACACCGGAGCCCCTGCCCCGTCGGCACCGTCCTCGGACGACGGCTGCAGCCGCCATCTGCCGTCCCTGGAAATGGCGATCGGCACCACCTCGTAGCGCGTCCGGTCGATCGCCTTCAGCACATTGGCGGCCGACAGCCGCGACACGTCGTGCTCGGCCGAGCGCCCGCCATAGAGGATGGCGACCCTGATCCTGTCCTTCATTGAAAAACCTCGTTCTTCATCGAAATCCCTTGAAATCAAATGGTGACGGCAATGCCGCGATTGGCAAAGAAACGGTCGAAATCGGCTGGCGCCAACACTGCGTTGGCCTGTGTGGCGCTGGTATGGCCGGATGGGTTGTGGAAGCGAAAGCCGTCCTCCGAGGCCGCGGTCACCAGCACCAGATGGCCGCCCTTCGACGGCGGCTCGCGCTCGGGCCAGCGTATCGCGCTGCTGACCGAGGCGATGAAGAAGCGTGACCGGGCGATGATCGCCGGAATGTCCGACGTCGCGACATTGGTCATCACCTGCGCCTCCAGGCCGAATTCCGCCTTCACGAAGGTGACGAAGGGGGCGTAGATCAGGCCCTTGATCGAGCCTTCGTTGACGACATAGCCGCCATATACGGCGCAGCGTCTGGCCAGTACGACCGTCGGCACGATCTCGCCGCGCGTCGCCAGGATCATTTTCAGGCACGCCATGCCGCAGATGTTGGCGGCCCAGACCGCATACTCGCCTGGCGTTTCCGCACCCGACCCTTGCCATAGCGGATCGCGCCGCAGCGCCACTTCGGCGCCATCGGCGAGCACGGCCAGCGTCATGTCAGGCGTTTCCCACTGGCTGAAAAACGGCACGGCTTCAGGCGATGGGTTCATAGGGGTTCCCGGGCAGTTGGCACCATCTCGTATACGAGATACGAGATGGTTGGAAAGCCGCTTCGGGCTCCGGACGGCCAGATCCGCTGGTGCGCCGCCCCGCCTACTCGGCCCTCGTCCAGCCGAAGACCAGCCAGGCGTATTTCGATTTTTCGTCGGGCTCGGCGGTGTAGGTCATCTGGATGTCGCCGTCCTTGGCGTAGATGTCGAGCCTGGGCGCCGTGTCCAGCTTGAGCCACAGCGAGCTCTTGCTGAAGGACCAGGTTCCGCACCAGACGCAGGCGCCCGACGCGGGGTCGCCGGGCTGATGGAAATTGTAGCGGCCGTCCGCCGTGATCTCCAGATAGTCGAACGCGCCGTAGAAGGCGGTTACCGTCTGCTGAAACTCGGCGGCTGCCGCTTCCTGTTCCGGCGTCGGCGTATCCGTCATGTCGCGCGGCGGCCGGATGGCCGAGCCGCTGAGCTTCCATTTACCGACAAAGTCCTTCTTGGTCGGAAGATACTCCTCCTGAGCCTGCGCCGATGGAATATAAGAAACTGATAATATGATAGTCGGCAAGATGGCTCCGCTCACAAGTAAAAGCGTGGCAGCGCGGATTGCATTGATCGATTTCTGCATGAAATATATTTCTCCACGAGGGGAAAGGATGCCTTTGTCCGGCGGAAAATTACGACGTACCTTGCCTGGACGCCGATTCCCACCGCCTTTGCACGGTTAGCATTGGCGTCGGCGATCTGGCAACGACGGGAACCATCGATCCCCGCTGGGCCAGGACGCGCGCAAAATGCCACCGGCCAGCGGCGGCGGCTGAGTTCCTTGAAAGTCCCTAGAAGGTGATCTTCACCGAAGCGACGCTGCGCGTGTGCGCACCGTGATGGACGGCCTCGATGTTGTTGCCGTCGGGGTCGAGCAGGAAGGCGGCGTAATAGCCGGGATGATAGGGCCGCTCGCCCGGCGCGCCATTGTCCGTGCCGCCGGCCGCCAGCCCGGCCTTGTAGAAGGCATCGACCATCGCGCGGTCCCTGGCCTGGAAGGCCAGATGGTGGCGGCCGGTGAGCTTTCCCAGTGCAGCCCGGCTATCGGCGCTGGAGATGAACAGCTCATCGGACCAGAAGTAATCCTTGCCAGTCCCGCCGATCGGCACGCCGAGCACACGGAAGACCGCCTCGTAGAAACGCCGGCTGGCGGCGAGATCCCTTACCACCAGCTGGATGTGGTCGATGAGCCGGCCGCGATGCAGTTCCTGGGTTTCCACGAAAATTCCTCCTCGCAATGTTGCAAATCTAAATTCGCTCGGGGCGCCGTCAATGCAGCCGGGCGCAGGCTACTGACAGGCACTGCCTTCCGGCGTCGTCGCCGAAGTCCTTGGGTCCTTTGCAAATGCGAAAGCCCGCCGGAGAGGGGAAAGCCGGCGGGCTTTGGAAAGCCTCATTGAACAGGCCTTCAGATGTCTGCGGGGGGGGGGGCAGACACCTTGGAACACCTGTCGGCCTGGGAAGTTCCACGCCGACATCTTCCCAGGAGAAAATTCTCCCGACTGGAACTTTCCGATCGAACCGGAGTTTCGTGGCGCGGCGGGAGGAATAACGATTGGATTGTTTTCAGAGACTGGAAGCGCTTGTCGACAGCGCCGGGGCCGGCGACGTCGATGAGGCAACCGCCTTGCTGCGGCGCTTCAAGGGCAGGTCGCAGGCGGTCGACGCGGCCATCGACGAGTTCATGCTCGACTTCAAGACATTGGTCTTCGTCGTCGAGACCGGCGAGAAAGCCTATGAAAAACCGCTCCGAAAACTGGCGCGCACCAGGCTTGCGATACTCAGGCATCTGGTCACCGTGGCGGCATAGAATACCCCTTCCGTGACCGGCCTATCCCTTCAGCAGCGCCGCCAGCCGTGGAATGCCTTCGGTGACGGCACGCCGGTCAGCCAGCGTGAAGGACAGCCGCAGCGTGTTGCGTCCGGTGCCATCGGCGTAAAAAGCATTGCCGGGCACGAAGGCGACGCGCGCCTCCTTTACCGACCGCGCCAGGAGTTCGGTGGCGTCCGCGCCTTCCGGCAGCGTCACCCAGACGAACATGCCGCCTTCCGGGCGGCTCCAGGTCACGCCCTCCGGCATGTTGGCTTCGAGCGCGCCGAGCAGGCCGTCGCGGCGCTGGCGATAGGCGCCGATCAGTTTGTCGACCTGGCCGTCGAACACGGATTCGGCGACGCGGTGCATGACCAGCTGGTTGATCGACGGGCTGTGCAGGTCGGACGCCTGCTTCATCAGCACCAGCTTTTCCACCACATGACGCGGGGCGCACACCCAGCCGACGCGCATCCCCGGCGACAGTATTTTCGAGAACGAGCCGCAATAGAGCGTGCGCGCCTTGTCGATGCCGCCGCAGCGCGCGCAGTCGAGCGCCAGGATCGGCGGCACGCCCTCGCCGTCATAGCGCAGCGCCCGGTAGGCGGCGTCCTCGATGATTGCGATGTCGAGTTCGCCGGCAAGATCCAGCACCGCTTCGCGCTGCTTCCGGTCCAGCGTGTTGCCGGTCGGATTGGCGAAGTCGGGCACCAGATAGGCGAACTTGACCTTGCCGCCATTGGCGGCGGCCGCGGCGCGATAGGCGTCCGGCGTCATGTTGCCGCCTTCCGGTCGCAGCCGGTCATAGCGCGGCTCATAGGCGTTGAACGCCTGCAGCGCGCCGAGATAGGTCGGCCATGTCACCAGCGCGGTGTCGCCCGGCGAAAGGAACAGCTTGCCCAGATAATCCAGCGCCTGCTGCGAGCCGGAGGTGATGAAGATGTTGGCCTCGTCGCAGTCGACGCCGAGCTTGCCCATCTGCCCGGCGATCCAGCGCCGCAACGGCAGATAACCTTCCGACACCTGGTATTGCAGCGCAGCTCCAGCCTCCGCACCGCCCAACACCTCGGCATAGGCATCGCGGATGGCCTCGGCCGGAAACAGCGCCGGGTCGGGAATGCCGCCGGCGAAGGAGATGATATCAGGCTGGTCGAGCAGCTTTAGGAGCTCGCGGATTTCGGAGGCCTTCATGCGCGACGCGCGCGAAGCCAACAGGTTCAAAAGCGTCAAGTCAGGCCTCCCCGGACGATTTTCATATAGGTCAACGTCGCTGACCTATATCCGCTTTGTCAGGCAATTTGAATAGTGCCTGAAAGCCTTCCGCTATACGCCAGTCGCCGCCCGGGCGGAACGGGGTTGCGTTCAAAGGCTTTTCTTGTAGCCGATATGGCTGGCGGTGAAGCCGAGCTTTTCATAGAAGCGGTGCGCATCCGCCCGCCCCTTGTCGGTGGTCAGTTGCACAAGACCGCAGCCGCGTGCCCGGCACTGATCGATCGCCCATTCGAGCATCAGCCGGCCGATGCCGCCCGAGCGCCGATGGCCGGCGACGCGAACCGCCTCGATCTGCCCGCGCCAGGCACCCTTGCGCGATAGCCCGGCAAGAAAGGTGATCTGCAACGTGCCGATCACCTCCGCGCCATGCACGGCCACCACCAGCAACTGGTTGGGATCGGCATCGATGGCGGCAAAAGCCTTGAGATAGCCTTGCGCCAGCGGCACGGAGGCATCCTCGCGGGCGGCGCCCAGCGGATCGTCGGCCAGCATGGCGACGATTGCCGGCAGGTCGGAGGCTTGCGCCTTGCGGAAAGTGATCATGGCCGGGTGACTTACGGCGCGGAGCCGGCGGCGGCAAGTGCACCCTCCCTTCCCCCCCTGTGGGAGAAGGAAGAAGCGCAAACTAACCCTCGCCCTCATACGCGATTTGCGCCTGCATCAGCGCCTGGTCCAGCCTCTCTCCTTCCGCATATCTGGCCAGGTTCCCAGGCCGCTCTATTCCCGGCAGCAGCCTCGGACACGGCTCGGCCGCGCCGATCACCGTCCGCACCGGGATGACGCCGGCCCACACCGGATGGCCGTAGTCCTCCTCGTCGTCGCCGACGCCCTTGGCGCGCACCTTGGCCGATGCCTCCTCGATGCGCATGCCGATCACCATCGTCGCCTTGGCTTCCTGCGTCGAGATCGGCCGCAAGGTTCCGCTGCGTCCGGGGTAGAAGCGGTCAACGACGCCGGCCAGTGCCTTCATCTTTTCGTCCGGCTCGTCAACAATCCGCGCGGTGCCGAAACACATCGCCGAGCGGTAATTGGCGGAATGGTTGAAGCCGGTGCGCGCCAGCACCAGTCCATCGAGATGCGACACGGTGAGACAGGCCGGCGTGCCGCCGCGCAATTGGCGCAGCATGCGACTGGCCGACGAGCCGTGCCAGTACAGCATGTCGCCTTCGCGCCAGTGAATGGTCGGTGTGCAATAGGGCTGGCCGTCGAACGTGTAGGCGACATGGCAGAGCAGCCCGGCATCCAGCACCGCGAAGACGGCCGCATGGTCGTAGCTGCCGCGCTCATGCAGGCGCTTGACCCGGTTGCGGCTGGTGGTCGGAAAGCTGGCGGCGACGTCGTTCACGGCTTGCATCCTCGGCTGTTGTCTGCCAACCATGCGCCATGACATTGGTTGAGAAAAGAACCAATCACAGAAACAAGATTCAGACCAATCTGCCGGATTGGTCGGCGCTGATCCCGGTTCTGCCGGGCGACGGCCCGCGCAGCCGCGAGCTCTACGCGGCACTCAGGCGGCTGATCGAGACCGGGGCGCTGGCCGCCGGCGCCAAACTGCCGACCACCCGCGACCTTGCGCGACGTTTCGGCCTGTCGCGGTCGGCGGCGGTCGCCTGTTTCGAAATGCTGATCTCGGAAGGCTTTGCCGTGGCCAAGGTCGGCGCCGGCACGTTCGTCGCGCCCGACGTGCCGTATCTGCCGACGACGCTGGCCAAGGCGCGTCCGCCGGAGATCGATGCCGCCACCTCGCTGCCTTGCGGCCTTGGCGTCGCGGTGTCCGACCCGCGCACGCTTGATGTGTTCCGCATTTTGCTGTCGCGCCACCTCGCCCGCCCCGGCCCCGAGCATTTCCGCTATGGCGATCCCCGCGGCGGCCTTCCGCTGCGAACCGCGATTGCCGCTTATCTCAGGACCGCGCGGGGTGTGCGCTGCGACGCCGGCCAGATCCTGTTGACCTCGGGCACGCAGCAGGGGCTGGACCTGCTGGCGCGCGCGGCACTTCGCCCCGGCGACGCCGTGTGGATCGAAAATCCCTGCTATCCCATGGCGCACGCCGTGCTCGCCGGCAGCGGCGCCGGCGTCGTCGCCGTGCCGGTCGATGCCGAAGGGCTCGATCCCGAGATCGGCGAACGTCTCTGCCCAAGGGCGCGCGCCGCCTACGTCACGCCCTCGCATCAATATCCGCTCGGTGTGACCATGACGATGCGCCGGCGGCTTGCCCTGCTCGACTGGGCGCGGCGCAATGACGCCTGGATCATCGAGGACGATTACGACAGCGAGTTCCGCTATGCCGGCCCGCCGCTGACCTCGCTGCAAGGCATGGACGGCGCGGGCCGCGTCGCCTATCTCGGCACTTTCTCCAAGGTCCTCTTTCCCGGCCTGCGCATCGGCTATGTCGTGGTGCCGGAACCATTGCTCGATGCGGTGATGGCGATCAGGGCGCGCTCGGACCGCTACCCTTCGACGCTGGCCGAGGGCGCGCTGACCGACCTGCTGAACGAAGGCCACTTCGCCGCGCATCTCCGGCGCGTGCGCCGCCGCGTGCAAGCCGCGCGCGACGTACTGGTGGCGGGCCTCCAGGCGCATTGCGGCGACAGGCTCGAGGTGACGGTTCCCGAACAGGGGCTGCATCTGATGGCGATGCTGAAGGGCGCCGGACCGGACGTGGCCATTGTCGAAGCGGCCAAGGCGGCGGGCGTCGGCGCGCGGGCGCTCTCCGCGATGTTCGTCGACGGCGCGCCCAAGCAAGGGCTGGTGCTGGGCTTTTCCGGGTTTTCGGATGAGGAGTTGATGGGGGCGACGATGCAATTGGGCGAGGTGATGCGGTAACCGCTCAATCCGCATCATCGGCAGGCTTGGCCTTCCCACACTGCGCCAGCACTTTGCCCAGGGCCCCCTTCGAACCCTTCAGCGGAAAACTGTTCGAACCATACTTGGCCGAACTGACAGACACATCGCCCTTCGAACGCAACAGATCGAGCAGCGGATCGGCTTTCTCCAGGTCCACCACGAAGTAATTGTACATGGCCTCCAGCTGCAGCGTCTTCGTCACCGTCTTGCCCTCGGCCTTGAAGTCGAACACGCCGCTGAGGCCGGGCTCCAACTGCTGGCCGCTTGCACCGAGATCGTAGCTCAGCACCGGTTTGTCGAAACAGGCCAGCATCAGATGCGCGTCGCCTTTTTGTCCGCCGCAGACCGAGGCGGTCAGCACGCTGCCGCCCTCGTCTTCCTCCATCTTGGCGCTCCAGCCGCCGCACGACGCGGCAAGAGCCGGCTGCGCGGCCTGCAATGCGGCCACGGCACCAGCGACGACGAGATATCCAGCTTTCATGACTTCCCCCTGACAATTGCAGCACTCGCCGGCAGCATATAGGAAAAGCGAGCCGGTGGCATTGCCAGTCCAGCACGGCCGGTCCCGCCTTGGAGAGCGTTGTGTCGAGAGTTCGCCTGTATCTTCTGCTGGCAGTCCTGGTGGCCTTGCCTGTCACCGCCCATGCACAGTGGAAGCCGGTCGAGAGGGTCGAAACCTATGCCATTTCAGGCCAGTCCGGGGCGGAACTCTATCGCTCGATCGGCGAGAACGGGCCGAATGTCGGCGCTGCCCGCGCCATCGCCCACACCAATTTCAAACTGACCTGGACCAGGGACTATCAGGCAAGGGCCGGAGCCTGCGTGCTGGTGTCGGCGAAACCGAAGCTGATCATCACCTACACCTTGCCCAGCCCCACTTCGCCGCTGCCATCCGCTGTCCAGAAGAACTGGGAGGTGTTCCTCGCCGGCGTCAGCGCCCATGAAAAAGTGCATGGCGCCACCATTGTCGACATGGTGCGCAAGATCGAGGCGGCGACGGTCGGCCTGACGGTTGCCGACGATCCGAAGTGCAGCAAGATCCGCGCCGAGATGACCACGCGCCTGTCCGCTCTCTCGCAGGCGCAGCGTCAGGCAAGCCGCGATTTCGACCGCGTCGAACTCGGCCAGGGCGGCAATCTGCAGAAGCTCATCCTTGCTTTGGTGAATGGCGGCTGAGCGCCTTCAGGCCTCGCAAACCAGAGCGTCAAGAAGTTCGAGACCTTCCGGCCAATCGCCCAGGCCGCTTTCGGCATTGATGTGGCCGAACGGCCCTATCACGGCGAAGCGGCTGCCCCATTGCTTCGCCCGCGCCTCGGCATACTGCTGTGAGCCATAGGGATCGTCCGTGCTGGTCACCACCAGCGAGGCAAAGCGCAGCTTGCCCTGCGGAATCCCGGCGAAGGCCATGCCATATCGGGGAAAGACCGCCGACGCCGGATCGGGAACGCCGACCAGCAAGGCCGCCGTCACGGGCCTTTGCGAAACTGTCTGCCAATGCGCGATCAGCAGGCAAGAAAGGCTGTGCGCGACCAATACAGGCGGCTCGGGCGCCGCGACCACGGCGGCCTCCAGCGCCGCCAGCCAGTCGGTGAAATCGGGCAGGTCCCAGCTTGAGGGCCGGAAGCGCCGCATCGCCGGATTGGCGTCTTCCCAGCGCGATTGCCAATGCGCCGGGCCGGAACCGCCGCTGCCCGGCAGGATGATGAAATGCGTCATGTCGCCTTGCTCCTATCGATCACAGACGCATGGTGGCGTCTTGCGCTGGCATCGAGAATGGGAAACCATCGGAAAAATCATTCCCTCGCCGATGGATTCAATGTGACCGTGAAGATCAGCGATGAGCGCGCGCCGCTCGACCCGACCGACATCGCCATCATCGAGGCCATGCAGGAGAACGGCCGCATCGGCATATCGGAGCTTGGCCGGCGGGTCGGCCTGTCTCAGCCGGCCACCTCCGAGCGGGTCAAGCGGCTGGAGGAGCGCGGCGTCATTGCCGGTTACACCGCGCTGATCGATCCCGCCGCCCTCGGCCTGGGCATGATGGCCATCATCCGCGTGCGCACCACGCATGAGCACATCCGCCCCTGCCTGAAGCAGTTCGCCGAAATGCCCGAGATTACCGAGGTGCACCGGCTGACCGGCGAGGACTGCTTCATCCTGAAAGTGGTCGTGCCCTCGCCCGCCCACCTTGAAACCATCGTCGACGCCGTGGCGCGCCATGGCGCGGTGACCACGGCACTGGTGCTGCGCAGCGAGACGCCGAAGCCGATCGGCCGCGCGCTGATCCGCGCGAATTCGGTTTCGTGAGGGCCGGACCAGTCATCAATCGGTTGCAGTGCGACCCTAACCGCTGAGCGAAATGGACGTGGAATTCATGACGGCAGGACGAGGCAAACGCCTGATGATCGCGGCCGCCGCCGCATCGTTGTTCGGCTTTTCCATCACCTTGCCGGTGGCCCTTGTCCATGCCGGAACAGGCAGCGTCCACCCTGGCCCGCTATTACGCGCCGACGCCTTCGCCCGAGCCGAGGCGCTGACCGCCCTTGGCCGGAAGATGTTCTTCGATCCGGCTCTCTCGGCTTCCGGCAGGCAGGCCTGCTCGTCCTGTCATGACCCGCACCACGCCTTCGGTCCGGCGTCGGCAGCACCGGTCGAGATGGGCGGTCCAAACCTCGGCCGGCCGGGCTTGCGCGCCGTGCCGTCGCTGCGCTACCTGCAGGCGGCGCCTGCCTTCACCGAGCATTTCTACGATTCCGAGGATGAGGGCGACGAAAGCGTCGACAATGGCCCGACCGGCGGGCTGACCTGGGACGGCCGCGCCGACCATGGCAAGGACCAGGCAAGGATCCCCCTGCTCTCGCCCTTCGAGATGGCCAACAAGGACGAGGCCGCCGTCGCCGCCGCCTTGCGCAAGGCCGCCTATGCCGCGGAGTTCAAGGCGGCCTTCGGCGACGACGTGTTCGACCACGCGGGCGATGCCTTCGCCGCCGCCGCCGAGGCGCTCGGCACGTTCGAGCAGAGCGCTGCCGACTTCTATCCCTATTCCAGCCGCTACGACGCCTTCCTGGCCGGCAAGGCGCAACTGACGGCGCAGGAATTGCGTGGCCGAGCGCTGTTCGAGGACGAGACCAAGGGCAATTGCGCCAGCTGCCACTTGAGCGAACCGGCCAATGACGGCGAGCCGCCGCAATTCACCGATTTCGGCCTGATCGCCATCGCCGTGCCGCGCAATGCCGCCATTCCGGCCAATGCCGACCCCGCCTATGTCGATCTTGGCCTGTGCGGCCCGCTGCGCACCGATTTCAAGGGCCGGACCGAATATTGCGGCCTGTTCAAGACGCCGACCCTGCGCAACGTCGCACTGCGCAAGAGCTTCTTCCACAATGGCGCCTTCCACACGCTGCGCGAGGTGGTCGCCTTCTACGCCAGCCGCGACACCGATCCAGGCCATTGGTACCCCAGGAATGCCGATGGCACGGTCAGGAAATACGACGATCTGCCAAAGGCTTACTGGGGAAACTTGAATCAGGATCCGCCCTTCGACGGCAGAAAGCCCGGCGACAGGCCGGCACTCGACGACGTCGAGATCGACGACATCGTGGCCTTCCTGCAAACGCTTACCGACGCCGACCAGCGGGCGGCGCCGGCGAACTGAACCGCCTTGGCCGGTTTGGCCTGTCCGCCGGTCAAAAGAAGGTGCCTCGATCTTGCCGGATTGGATGCGCCGCACGCTTGGGACAAGTAAAGAAAGACCTTCTCCATTAGCGCTTCCTAAACCGCCCTGCGGTAATCCTCGTTGATCGATAGTGGGGCGCAGATGAACGCATTCAGGCGAGCGGCCGGATTTGTTGTGATCCTGTTAACCGGGGCGGCGACGCTGGCGGCGCTGCATATCGATGCCCAGCGAAACTTCGCGCTGGCCAGGGAGCGCTATGTCGAGAACTCCCAGGCAGCCTCCAGGGCGACGGCCAAGACCGTCGAGGACGCCTTGCGGGCCGTCTACGAGAATGTGCGCACCCTGAGCTATCTGCCGAGCGTGCGGAACCTCGACCGGCACGGCACGAACCTTGGCGATGAGGGCCGCGCGACGATCCAGCAGATTTACAACAACCTCGCCAACAATGTCTCGATTTCCGAGGTCTATTTCCTGCCGCTGGATTTCAATCCGGACCGTTTCGATGCGGTGACCGGCAAGCTCGAGGAGCCGATCCTCCAATTCGACCAGCTGATCGTGAATGCCAAGGCGAGATCTGATGCCGCTGCCGATGCCAAACACGCGAAGCTGAACGAGAACGCACTGACCCGCCCGCCGGAAGAGGTCGAGACCTATGAATACCACGAGCTGGCCAAACAGCTCGCCTGGCTGAAGACGAACTATCCGAATTCGAGCGCCATCGACGGGCTCAACGTGCCGATCATCGGCACGAAGGAGCTCATCACCTGCGACAACACCGATTTCATCCATACCGGCAATGATGCCGATCGCTCAGGCTTCATCCTTTCGGTCCCGGTGTTCGGCCAGGATGGCAACCTGCGCGGCTCGGTTTCGGCGATCATGCTCACCTCGGCGCTGCGGAAACTGTTGCCGAGCAGCGACTATGTCATCGTCAATTCAGGCTACGGCTTTGAATCCGACCAGCACAAGATGTCGACGGCCCTGGCGGCGGATTCCCGTGCCTTCACGGCGGCCGACCCCGATCTGATCTATTCCGAAGTCATCCCGCTCTCGCTCAACGATCCCAGAAGCGCATGGCGTCTGTGGGCCGGTTTCCCCAACAGCCGGTTCGACAACAACCTGGAAGTCCAGTCCGTGCGTGAATTCGAACTGGCCGGCTATGCTGCGGTCGCGGTGGTCACGCTGCTGGCGCTGGCCTGCTGGTACGCGATCGGGCGCACGATGACGATGCAGGTCGAGGCCGCCGAGACCCTTGAGCGTCGGGTCGAGCAACGCACCGCCCAGATTCAGCACCTCGCCACGCATGATATTCTCACCGGCCTGCCCAACCGGGGCCTCCTGGCCGAAACCATGGACGAGGCATTGCGAAGCCTCAGGGACGACGAGAAGCTGGCCGTCCATTGCGTCGATCTCGACCGTTTCAAACCGGTCAACGACACGCTCGGCCATCCGATCGGCGACGAACTGCTCGGGGCGGTGGCGACGCGGTTGAAACACCATGCCGGCGAAACCGCCATGGTCGCCAGAATTGGCGGGGACGAGTTCGTCATCCTTCAGCTCCTGCTCGACGGCAACGACGAGGCCGGCGTGCTGGCAAGCCGCGTCATTCATGCCCTGTCCGACGAATTCTCCATCCAGGGCCACAAGATCAACATCGGCGGCAGCATAGGCATCGCCGTCTTTCCCGACGACGGGCAAAATTCGGAAACCCTTATCCGCAATGCCGACCTTGCCTTGTACAAGGCCAAGATGGAAGGCCGCGGCACCTGCAGGTCGTTCGAGCCGGGCATGGACGCAAGACTGCAGGAGCGGCGCCAACTCGAATCCGAGCTGGCGCTCGGCGTGAAAAAAGAACAGTTCATCCTGCATTATCAACCGCTGCACGACGCAAAGACCTCGCAGCTGACCGGCTTCGAAGCGCTGGTGCGATGGAACCATCCGCGCCTCGGCCTGCTGGCGCCGTCGGAGTTCATCCAGTTGGCCGAGGAGACGGGCGCCATCGACGCGCTTGGCGAGTGGATCATGCGGCGTGCCTGCGCCGACGCGGCGAAATGGCCCCAACCCGTCAAGGTCGCGGTCAATCTTTCGCCGGCCCAGTTCAAACAGGAAGGGCTGTCGCTTCAGGTTGCCGCGGCGCTCGCGGCTTCGGGCCTGCTGCCGTCACGGCTCGAACTGGAGATCACCGAGTCAGTGCTGCTGGCGAACAACGAAAACACGCTGAACACGCTGTACAGTCTGCGCGCCCTCGGTATCTCCATCGCCATGGATGACTTCGGTACCGGCTATTCCTCGCTGAGCTATCTCAGGTCGTTCCCGTTCAACCGCATCAAGATCGACCGCAGCTTCGTCAGCCTGATGTGCGAGAGCAGCGAAAGCCGGGCGATCGTCAAGGCCGTCGCCGAACTCGGCACCACGCTCGGCATGACGACGACCGCCGAAGGCGTCGAGAACGAGGATCAGTACAGGCTGGTCAGGGAGAATGGCTGCACGGACGTCCAGGGCTGGTATTTTGGCCGCCCGATGCCGGCCTCCGAGCTTCCCACGCTTTTCGACCAGCATGAAGCCCTGACCGCGTAATCCGCCAGCCGGCACGATTGCGAAATCGGCAGCGGCCCCTAGCCCCGCCAGGCCGCCAGGATCCGTGCCTTGAGCGCCGGGTGGGCATGGCTGGCCCGCACCAGCGTCGCGGCGAGCTGGCGGATGGTTTCGTCGTCCCAGGCGAATGCCCCTGCGCAGGCCGCGTTGGCGTACGAGGGCCCCTCTCCGGCCGCTTCGCGGCCACCTCCCCCCACTTCCGCGGGAGCGAGGAGCCCAAGCCTGGTCGACGCCTCACAGTGCCCGGATAACACCGCCATCGACGCGAATGTTCTGGCCGGTGATATAGCCCGCCCCCTCCGATGCCAGGAACGCGATCGTCGCGGCGACCTCCTCCATTGTGCCGTAGCGCTGCATCGGCACGTTGTCGCGGCGCTCTTCGACGGTCGGCAGGCTGTCGATCCAGCCCGGCAGCACATTGTTCATGCGCACATTGTCCGATGCATAAGTGTTGGCGAAGATCTTGGTGTAGGCGGTCACTCCGGCGCGGAACACCGCCGAGGTCGGGAACATTGCGTTCGGCTCGGCGACCCAGGCCGTCGAGATGTTGATGATGGCGCCGCCCTTCTGCTTGATCATTTGCGGCGCCACGATGCGCACCGGTCGGATGACGTTCATCAGATAGACGTCCATGCCGGTGCGCCACTGCTCGTCCGTGATCTCCAGGATCGGCGCGCGCGGGCCGTGGCCGCCGCTGTTGACCAGCACGTCGATGCGGCCAAAGCGCTCCAGTGTCAGGTCAACGAGGCGCTGCAGATCGTCATTCGACTGGTTGGAGCCCGTGACGCCGAGCCCGCCCAACTCGTTGGCCAGCGCCTCGCCCTTGCCCGAGGAGGACAGGACGGCGACCTTGAACCCATCCGCCGCCAGGCGCTTGGCCGCCGCCGCCCCCATGCCGCTGCCACCGGCCACGACAACAGCCACTTTTTCTACACTCATCGGATTTTCCTTCCAGGGTTGGCGGGCACCGCAACCGGTGTTTTCAGGATTGGAACGGTGATATAGCTGGTTTTGTTACCCGGTTCGAACCAGAATGCCTGAAATCAACCAGTAGAAAAACTCCTGCATGCCCGAAGCCTTCCTCAGCCTGCCGCCGCTGAATGCGCTGCGCGCCTTCGAGGCCTCGGCGCGCCATCTCAACTTCCGCATCGCCGCCGAGGAACTGAACGTGACCCAGGGCGCGGTGGCCCAGCACATTCGCGGCCTGGAAGTCCATCTCGGCACCAAGCTGTTCGAGCGGCTGCCGCGTGGCCTGGCGCTGACCGATCAGGGCCGCGCCTATGTGCCCAACATCCGGCGCGCCTTCGACCTGATCTCGGAGGCGACCTTGCTGCTGCGTCCCGAGCCGGCACGCCTGACGATCAGCGTGACGCCGAGTTTCGCCACCAAATGGCTGATCCCCCGGCTGCAGGATTTCATGGCCGACAATCCGCTGGTCGACCTGCGCGTGCTGGCCAGCGAGAGCCTGTCGAGCTTCCAGGCCGACGGCGTCGACATCGCGGTGCGGCAAGGCCGCCCGCCCTTCGGCGCGGGCCTGATCGTCGACCTGTTGTTTCCCCAGCAGATCGTCGCAATCTGCAGTCCGGCCCTGCTGCCGGCCGGCGCAACCGAAATCCCGGCGGCCGAAATCCAGCATCACGTCCTGCTGCACGACGCGCACAATCTGTGGCCGGAATTCATGGAAAAGGCAGTCGGCCTGAAGATGACGGCCGAACTCAAGCGCATGCGCTTCAATCAGACCAGCCTCGCCATCGACGCGGCCATCGCCGGCCAGGGCATAGCGCTGGCCAGCCGCTTCCTCGTCGCCGCCGACCTCGCCGCTGGCCGCCTGGTCCAGCCGGTCAGCGGCGAAATGCGCGGCACGCAGGATTTTCATGTCGTGATGCCGAGAAAGCAGCGCCACCCCGAGCCGACACAGGCCGTGCGGCAATGGCTATTGGATGCCGGGGAAAGGCCGCCGGCCTGGGAGGGGTCAACAGCAGAAGTTGCTTGATACGTTTGATGGAGAGCCCGTTCGTGCTAGTGGAATGCTCCAACTCTTCGCTTCCATTCAGTCCGGGGCGGAACATCCATGGCGCGCGTTGCTCGAGTCGATCTGCCGCAACATTCCGCACTTCGGCCGCTCTACGCCGAGGCAGGTTTCGCTGACGCATTCGCGATCGATCTGCCGAGCCATGCGACGGGCGACGCCGAACGTCTCGCCGCCCATGTGCTTATGGGTCAGGCGCGGTGGGTCGGCTGGCTGATAGCTCTCAGGGACACTTTGGTTGCGGGGTTTGGTCTTAAGACATCGTCTGAGTTGCGCGATGACGTTGCGACCGACAGGATCGATTTCTTTCGCGTCTACGATCGGCGGCGTCATGAGATTATTCTTGGCGAGGACGATCGCCATCTCGACTTCCGTTTGTCCGTTTTGGTTGAAGAGTCCGCTTTGTGCCGCCGGCTTGTCGCCACGACGGTCGTGACCTTCAATCATTTGGGAGGGCGGGCCTATAT